>JACQFH010000268.1 GCA_016200145.1 Planctomycetia bacterium
CGCCATCGTCAGGCGGTCTCCTGGAGATCACACTAAACGACGCATCTGGCGAGGCTTCTCCGCTTGGGAAGCGCCCGCGGTGATTTTCCGCATAATTCCGCAGCTCCAGACCTACGATGAGAATACAGGAGTGACTTGAACCATAGGGGAAGAGATACCATCGAAGTCCAGCCAAAACACCCGCCAGCGCGACAATTCCGATTGCCAGAATCTTCAGAGCCTTCAACCATCGTCGGAATGGTTCGCGCATTTCGAGCGTCTTCATCAGCTGTTGTTAAATTCTATCCAGGCCGCGCGAGCTGCCCGGCCTTCACATTGCCTCCCTGCATCACGGCGATGAATCGTTTGCGGTCTTCGAGCAGCGAGATGTCGGCCACCACATTGCCGTCGACGATCAACAGGTCCGCCAACTTGCCGGCTTCGACGGTGCCGAATTCGTCGCCGCGTCCCATGATCTCGGCCCCCGTCTTCGTGGCGCAGGTGATCGTTTCCAGCGGCGTGAAGCCGACGTGTTTGACGAAAAACGTCAGCTCGCGGGCGTAGTCGCCGTGCGGGTTCCAGCCGAAACCGTAGTCGCCTCCCATCCCTAGGCGGCCCCCCGCCTTCAGAATCCGCCGGCAACTTTCGCTTCCGCCGTCCAGCGTCTCTTTGTGCCCGTCGATGACGCGCTGTGAGAGGCCGAATTCCGGCCCGAGCTCGATGCTGGCCAGCTCGAAATACAGCGCCGGCACCGCGGGAACATTGCGGGCCAGCATCAGCTCGAGACCTTCGTCGTCAATGAACGTGGCATGCTCGATGGTATCGTAACCGGCCCTCAAAGCGTTCTTGATCCCTTCCGTCGCCCGGCAATGGCCGGTCACCTTGAGACTGTGGTTGTGCGCTGTGGCCACGACGGCGTGCATTTCCTCAAACGTCATGCACAGCGTGTGATGGTCGTTCGTGTCAGGGGCGGCAGCGTCGCCAGTAGGATACGTTTTGACCCACTCGATGCCATCCTTGACCAGTTTCCGCACGGCCGAGCGGGCCTCATCGGGCCCGTTGATCAGCAGCACCAGCCCCTCCATGCCGATCTTGCGGAAGTCGGGGTTCCAGTCCATGAGGCCTCCGACGCCACAGATTTCACGTCCGCTGGCGGCCAGGCGCGGGCCGGGCGCGATGTCGCTGTTGATCGCCTTCTTGAGCCACACGTCGATATTGAACAGGCTGCCGCCGCTGCGGGCCGCCGTGTAGCCACATTCGAGGGCCAGCCGCGCGTTGTTCGCCGCCAGCAGTGTCACGTATTCGACCGGGTACTTGATGTCGAGGTCTTCCAGCGCTTCGACGTTGAAATACGTGGCATGAAAGTGCGCTTCGACCAGCCCCGGCATGATCGTGCCCCCGCGGGCGTCGATCCGCCGTGCGTCGGCGGCCGTCTGCGGAGCCCGCGCCGCCGGCCCGGCGTACGCAATCCGTCCGTCGTGAACGACGACCGCCGCGTCGGGTACCGGGGCGCGCCCCGTCCCATCGATCAGTTGCCCGTTGGTAATGACGGTCCACCCGGTTGCAGTCTGCATAGCATGCCTTCGACAGCGGATAACTGATACTCAGAGGGATTCGACGAAGCCGAGCACGGCCCGCAGTGCCGCCTCCTGCGCCAACCAGTGAATCTGGTGGCCCACGCGGGGAAAGTCAATCAGTGTGCCGTCGGCCAGGCGATTCATGATGTCGCGCGCGTCGGCGGCCGGCAGCATACCTCCGGCCGCCTCGTCTCCTGCCAGCAGCAGCGTCGGGCAGCGCACCCGGGACCAGACCTCGGGAAACTCGAGACCGTCCCGCCAATGACGTTCGAGAATCGGCGTATAGACAGTCGGATCGAGGTCGCATAACCACCGCGCGCTGAAGCGGATCGCCGCCCCGTCGCGAATATCGCGCAACCGCAAGACGCCCGCCGCATCGTTCCGCACGACGACGTCCCCCAGCTCACGGGCAATCGCGCTCACATCCCGAGTACTCCCGGCCAGCCGCTGCATGGCGCGGAACAGCGGTTCGTACGGAGTCAGGTGCAGCTGCTCGAGATAGGCCGGCGACGGGGGATCTTCGGCGATGATCGCCCGAACCCGATCCGGACAAGCCGCCGCGACCAGCGCTGCCAGCATTGCACCCAGCGAATGACCGTAGATGACTGCCGGCCGGTCGATCTGCTGGAGCAGTACCTTGACATCACCCAGAAAGTCTCGAATCAGGTATTTGCCCGGCGTATGCGACGAACCGCCGTGCCCGCGTAGGTCCGGTGCGATGATGCTCCACCGCGGGAGCAGCGCCGACAAGAGCGGCGCCGCATCGCGCCACGACCGGCCGACACCGTGGATCCACACGAACGGATCGCCGTTCGGCGGACCGATGGCGACGCGCAGCGTCACGTCAGCGAGGGCCACATCGTGCTCGCGAAACCAGGGACCTGGCCCCTGCGTCGGCCCCTGACTCAGGGAAGCAGCGGCTCCGGACACGGTCATCTCGCAGCCTCGTTCAGTGTTTGCATGCGTGGTTACGTATGATTACGCTACTGACCGGCAGTGAATTCAGCAAGAAACTCATTCGCAACTCGTCGCCTCGCCTAGACAAAATGAATCGTTCCTTGACGTTGTGGACATCGATTCTGCTCGTGATCCCGGCATTTCTGACGGTTGCCATTCGGGCGGACGAAAAGAAGCCGGCTGTGGCAGATGCCGCGATTCACTTGTACGACCGCGACAACCTCGTCGCCTGGTGCATCGTTCCGTTCGACTCGAAGAAGCGCGGGCCGGTCGAGCGCGTGGCCATGCTCAAACGGCTCGGTTTCCGCCATTACGCCTACGACTGGCGCGACGAGCACGTCCCCACGTTCGACACCGAAGTCGTCGAGCTGCAGAAACACGGCATCGAGCTGACATCCGTCTGGTTTCCCGGCCTGGATGCCAACGGCCGAAAGCTGCTCGATGTGCTCAAGGCCCGCGGCGTCAAGACCCAGCTCTGGGTCACGGGGGGCGGCGAACCGACGCGCACCCCCGAAGAGCAGAAGCAGCGCGTTATCGCTGAAGCGAATCGCCTCCGCCCGATTGCCGAGGCGGCTGCCGCAATGGGCTCGACCGTCGGCCTGTACAACCACGGCGGCTGGTTCGGAGAGCCCGAAAATCAACTCGCGATTCTGGCCGAGCTGAAACTCCCCAACGTGGGAATCGTCTACAACCTGCATCACGGCCACACGCAGCTCGACCGATTCCCCGAGCTGCTCAAGAAAATGCTGCCGCACCTGTACGTGCTGAACCTGAACGGCATGGTTGCCAAGGGTGACCAGCAGGGGCAGAAAATCCTGCCGCTCGGCGCGGGCGATCTCGATCTGGGGCTTCTGAAAACGATCCGCGACAGCGGCTACAAAGGGCCAATCGGCATTCTCGGTCACACGAACGACGATGCCGAAGAGCGTCTGCGCGACAACCTCGACGGGCTCGACTGGCTGCTCCCCCAACTGCAGGGTGCCAAGCCCGGCGCGAAACCCAAATACCGTACCCCAGTCCCCACGGCTGCTGCGCCGGCCGCTGCTGGCGGGCCAGCGCCCGCCGCCGCGCTGGTGGAAGGCAAGTTCGGGAAGGCGCTCGACGCGCGGGCCGCGCGGGCCGAAGTTGGCGGGCGCACCGACTACCGCGATCCGCCGATCACCGTCGAGTGCTGGGCCAGGCTATTCGACAAGCAGCTTTTTAACATTCTGGTGGCGAACGAACCGAAATCTTCTGGCACTCACTGGGAACTGTTCACATTCGCCGGCACAGGCCGGCTCACCGTGTATGTGCCAGGAATGATCCCCGATCACGTCCATTCCGAGGCGGTGATCACCGACGGCCGGTGGCATCATCTGGCGTTCATCTACGAACCGCGCCGTGCCAGGCTGTATGTGGACGGCAAGCAGGTCGCCGACACGCCCATCGAATCGAAAAAGAATCCGCCGCAGGCCGGAGGACTTGCGATCGGCAGCCTGGTAACGCACGACATCGGGTGTGCCGGGCTGATCGACGAAGTCCGCGTATCGCGTGGCGTGCGCGAGATCAAGGCGATCCCCGACGCGCCGCTGAAGGCCGACGAATCCACGCTCGGCCTGTGGCGCTTCGACACACGCGAAGAACAAAGAACTCGCGACGAAGGAACGCTGAACCAGCCCGCACGCCTTGTCTCGTCGCCGACCCGCGCCGCCTCGGTCGCGCCCGAGCCGCCGGCCGGATTGCAGCACGTCATGCTGGCGAAAAATGTTCAGGCCCGGCTGATCGACCGCTCTGAAAACGACGTCTTCATGGCCGTCAAAACCGATCCGCAGGGGCGGGTGTTCGTCGGCGGCCGCGAGGGGGTGTTCGTCTACGAACCGAAGCCGGACGGCGGCTTTCACTCCCGGCGCGAGCTGTACCACTTCGCCCAGGATTCAATCATCATCGGTCTCGAGTGGCGCGGCAACGACCTGTTCGTGCTGACGTCGAGCGCGCTGTACGTGCTGCCCGAGGGCCGTGTCAAACGCGAGGGGCTGAAGCCGCAGCGTTTGCTGTGGGGCGTGCCGCTCGACCTGCACGTCAGTTTTCACTGCCTGGCCTGGGGCCCGGAAGGTGACCTGTACTTGACGCACGGCGATCCGCTGCTGCAATTCGGCGACTGGTCGCGCCCCGATCACTGGGGCCACTGGACACTGCACATGGAGCCGGGCGATCGGAAGCTGCCGTACACGGGGTCGGGAGCCGTGTTGCGGTTGAAGCTGAGTCATGCAACAGGATGGCGCGTCGACGACGTCGAAGTCGTCGCCACCGGATTGCGCGGCCCCGTCGGCCTGGCGTTTGACACCGAGTGGAATCTGTTCACGAACGACAACGATCACGAGTCGATGGCCGACAGGTATGCCCCCGCCAAACTGCTGCACGTGACGCCGCACATCGACTTCGGCTGGCCGCGCGGCTGGATGGCGTCGAAAAGCCCCGACCGGTTCGACTTGATCGAACCCGTCAGTGCCGATCTCGGTCGCGGCGTTCCCTGCGATCTCGTTTTTTACGACGAACCGGCGCTCGGCGACGATGTTCGCGGAAAACTGCTGATGGCCCGCTGGGACCGCCACGCGGTGACCGCGTATCCTCTGATTCCCCGCGGCGCCAGCTTTTCGACCACTGAAGAAACGATCGTCGAGGGCCAGAACAACGCCCGGCCGGTGGGGCTGGGCGTCGGGCACGACGGCCGGCTGTTCGTGACGAGCCTGTTTCTCGCCGGCAATGTCGCCTCTCCTTATTGTTACAGCGACCTGATCGTCGTTGAGCCGATTGACAAAAAGGCGGCTGCCGCCGATTCGACGTACGATCCCGTCGCGGTCCCGGCGGAACGGCTGTGGGCCGAACTGGAAAGCACCTCGTGGCTCCGCCGGGGTTGGGCACATCAGGAGATTCTCCGCCGCGGTGGCAAATTGGTCGATGAAGAGGCGGTCTCTCGACTGACGGCTCTGCTGCCGGAAGCGCCTCGTCCAGACGTCAAGCGTTTGCCGGATCCGAAACAGGCACGGTTGCAATCCCACCTCATCTGGCTGGCGGCCGCGTCACGAAGTCGACGTGCCGTCGAGTCCATCATGAAGGCAGCCGAGCCGGCAGCAGTTTTCGCCCTGCGTCTCCAGGCATTGCGGGCCTTGATTGACCTGTCACGCCCAGTCGCCGAAACGGCAGACCAGCCGGCCGAGCGCGCGAAGAACCCGCCGGCGGCGGGGCTCTGCCGGACCCTGTTCCTCGAGGCATCGGGCGATCCCGACCCACGAATGCAATTGGTCGGTCTCCAATCCTTCTTTCTGCCCACACTTCACGAAAACGACAGCAGCGCCGCTGGTTATTACTCGAACGACACCTACGTGCGCCAGACAGCGGCGACGTTGCTTGCCGAACGCGCTCCGTATGACAACTTGTTCAAAATGTTGAAACTCGATCCCGATCGGCGATTGATTGGGACCCTTGCAGCAGGCATCCGACTGACGGTGCCACGGATGCACAGGGAACCTCCGGCAGAGCTCGCACTGTCGCTCCCGCCTGAAGGGGCCTTCTTCAAACTGAAGCTTCCGTTCGCCGACGTTTCCGAACCGGTGAACATTTCGAGCAGCGGCCGCAACGGCAGCTTTACGATCGCCCAATACTGGAAGGTGATTCCGCACACGCCCGAACAGGAGAAACTGTTCGAAGCGCTGCGCGCCAGACTCGATGACAGAGACGAGCGCGTGCGACTCCAGGCAGCGTACTACCTTGGCCTGTTGCGTGATCCGCGGAGTGAAGAGTTGATCGATCAGACACGGGATGACGTTCTTGCCTGGAGATTCAAGAAGGTCCCACACGTAGTTGTCGAACAGGCCTGGATTCTGGCCCCGGTGCCTGCCGATGCGGCCAGGGCAACACCCGAATTCGTCAAGTCCCCCGTCGATCTCAATGCCCCGCAATTCGGATTGTCGTGGACAGCGAGTGAAACCACGCAGGAGGGCTTCCCGTTTCCGCAGGCGTCCGGGCCCGCTTCGGCCTTCGTCTACTTCCGTGTGCAGAGCGGTTCGCGGCAGACCGGCCTCCTGCGCGGCGAGATCGCCGGTGTGTGGCAAAATGGAGTCGCGCTGAAAGCACTGGCGACGGTTAAACCATCTGAGGTGTCAGGCTGGCCGGTCGACTTGCAGCCGGGGAGCAACGACTTGCTCGTTCGTGTCGACTCCCGGCCGGCGACCGGCACTGGAAAACTTCTGCTCAAGGCGCCGTCTGAGATTGCCGTCGTGCTGCCGGAAAAACTCGATTCCAATCTGCTGGCCGAGCGGCTCCGCGCGGCTGGAGAAGGGGCCGGGCAAGCGGTCCCGCGCGAGTTCATCGACGTCGACTGGCCCGCACGGGCCAAATCCGGAAACAAAGATCAGGGCCGCCGGCTGTTCGGCACGCTGGGCTGCGTAAAGTGCCATGCCATCACGGCCGACCAGAAAGGGGGAGGCGGACCAAGCCTCACCGAAGTGAAGCGGCGGTTCACGACGCTGCACCTCGTCGAATCGGTGCTGCTCCCCAGCAAGCAGGTCGCCGACGCCTTCCGCGGCACGACAATCGTCACGACCGACGGCCAGGTCCTCTCGGGGCTGGTCGTCACGGACGACGCCGACCAGATCGAACTGCTGCTGGCCGACACGACCCGCCGCACGATACCGAAATCGAAAATCGAAGAACGCAAACCAAACGACCTGTCTCCAATGCCCGCCGGCCTCGTGAAAAGCGTCGGCGAACTGGAAGACCTGCTGGCCTACCTGCTCAGCGACAATCCGCAGCCGCCATGATTCAGAAGGAGCAACACGATGCCCGCCGATTCCAGCCGCCGCGATTTTCTGAAATTATCTGCCGGCGTCTTCGCCGCGACCGGCCTCGAAAGTGCCGGGGCGCTGGCCGGCAACGGCGCAAACGACACGCTGGTGGTCGGGCTGATCGGCTGCGGCGGACGCGGCAAGCACGACGCGGGGTTGTTCAAGAATACGCCCAACGTCGAGGTGGCCTGGGCCTGCGACGTCGATGATTCTCGCAGACAGAAGGCGGCAACCGATCTCGGCGTCCGTGCAGACCGTTCGGTCGCCGACATGCGGCGCGTGCTCGACAACAAATCGGTCGATGCGGTGATCGTCACGACTCCCGACCACTGGCATTCCCCCGCCGCCATCCTGGCCTGCGACGCGGGCAAGCACGTCTACGTCGAGAAACCGATCTCGCACAACGTTCGCGAGGGACGGCTGCTGGTGCAGGCGTCCGAACGAAACAAACGGCTTGTGCAGCACGGCACACAGGTCCGCAGCACGTCGATGATCGCCGAGGCGGTCAAGCTGCTCCATTCCGGGGCGATCGGAACCGTGCTCGTCGCGAAGTGCTGGAACGTGCAGCGCCGCGGGAACATCGGCCACCAGCGCCCCGGCCAGCCGCCGGCCGGGCTCGATTACGACAACTGGGTTGGCCCCGCCCTCAGCGTGCCGTACCAGGAGAACCGCTGCCACAGCGGCTGGCACTGGTGGTACGACTTCGGGACCGGTGACATGGGGAACGATGGCGTTCACGACATCGATTACACGCGCTGGGGCCTGGGCGTCGAGACCCACCCCAACCGCATCGTCGCACTGGGGGGCAAGTTTCATTTCGACGACGACCAGCAGTTTCCCGACACGCAGCAGGTGACGTTCGAATACGCGGGCGATGGCAAACCGGGGAGCCAGCGGCTGTTGATCTACGAGCAGCGGTTGTGGTCGACGAATTACCCATACAACGTCGACAGCGGCGCCGAGTTCTACGGCACCGACGGGCAGATGTTCCTCAGCCGGCGTGGCAAAGTCGAAATCCGTGGCGGCCGGAACGCCAAGACAGACGTCACGATTCCAGCCGAGCCGCAGAACGACGTCGCGCACGTGAAGAATTTCTGCGACGCCGTCCGCAAGGGCGCACCGCTAAACGCCAGCGCGCTGATCGGGCACCTCACGTCGTCGCTATGTCACCTGGGCAACGTCGCCACACGCCTGGGCCGCTCGCTCGCCTTCAATCCAAACACCGAACAGATCATCGGCGACGACCAGGCGAACGCCCTGCTCGGCCGCGAATACCGCGATCATTGGGGAAGGCCCAAAACGTAGAAGCGGCATCCTGCCGCTTCACTTCGCACTCACCGACAGCGGCTTCGCCGATTTGATGTGAGCATTGGCGGAATTCTCTTTGCGCCTTCGCGGCTTTGCGTGAGGCCCCTTCTTCGTCGGCAATCGCGCTGTACGGGAATCGTGCCGAAGTCATTCCGCGGCGGGATCAACTGTGCTTCATCCGAGGATCATTGGGACCATCCTGGTTCAACAATTTCCCGATCTGGCTGGCGGCAAGGTGCTCGAAGTCGGGCATGCTACTTTTTCCCGGGGGCGACGGAGCGGGAGTTTTCGGCTTCGCCGGCAGTGCCACAGTCTCGCCGAAATCTTCGTGGTCCACCGTCTGGCTGCGGGTGAGCTGCACCGAAAGCGTGGCCGGCGTCGTCTGCGTCACTCCCGAGACGAGCACTTCGCGAACGCTGTAGATGCCCAGTTCGAGTCCGGTGAACCTGTAGAAACCGTCTTTGCCGGTGACCGTCGTGGCGATCAGCGCTCCCTGCGCGTCGAACAGTTGGATCGTGCGTCCGGCGATTCCCGCTTCATTCGGCTGCGCGCGCCCGTCGCGGTTGACGTCTGCGAAGACCCGGCCGGTGATTGCCGTCTGGAAGATAAACACGTTGTCCTGGACGTTGGTGATGCCTGTGTTGCGGCGGATGATGTCGGCCAGCGTCGTGTGCTCGATTTCGTCGAGCTGCTTGCCCGAAAACTGGCGCTCGAACCAGAACCGGTCGCCGTCGCGCAACCGCTGGAATTGATCGGCGATGACCTTCTGCACCAGAGGGCCCACACTCGACCCCCGCACATGGTCTTCCGCCAGCGCGCCCACCCACAAGTCGATGTTATTCACGTTCCCGTACAGGGCTTTGAGCTGATTCTGCAGCGTCACGTTCGACGTAATCTGAGCAAAGCTGGTGACGCGCGGCAAACCGTACGCGGCCCGTACGGTATTGTAGTCGGCCAGGCCGTGATCGCGGCCCCGCTGGATGTTCAGCGACGCCAGGTCGAGCCCACCGGCCCCCGGCGGGCCAAACAGGAAATTGCGCACTTCGTCTATGATTTTGTTGTCGATCTCCTGCGCATCACCCGAGGCAATGCCCTTCAGGAACGGATCGATGTCGGTTCCGGTTGGATTCGTGGCACGGTTCGGATCGACGTTGAGCAATCTCGGATTGAAAAAAGCCCCTGCCAGCGAGACGTTCCCTTTCAATCCGGTCAGCTCGTTGCCCAGGTTATCGAGCCGGTCGACCGTCCCATCGAGCATCGTGTGACCGACCCGGAAGATGGCCGTCGAGAATTCGTTGGCAATTCCCGGATTTACGTTGGGGTTGTACCCCTTGTACGAGGTGAGCGCCCGGTCCCCCAGCAGGGCGGGCAGGAACTCGTTGTACGTGATCGACTGAATCTCAGCTCCGACGATGGCCCGCGCCTGCTGATAGATCTGTTCGTCGCTCAACTTGGGATTGGCCGCGTGGATCTGGTCGGCGAGCCGATTGTGCTCGCGCACGAACAGCGTGTGCATGGCCGTCAGCTCGATGTTTTCGTTGGCCCGCACGTCGCCGGCCAAAAAGAGCTGATTGTCGGGAACGAGATGCGCGTCGTTCGCGTTCGCCAGACCGGCCGTGTTGAACGGCAACAGGTTCCCGGCGCTCACCAGCAGGCGCCCCCCCACGTGGCTGCGCAGCGCCTCGGCGCGCGCGGCGTCTGACCCGTACACCATCGATCCGTCGATGAACGACGTAATCTGGTTGATCTGCTGCCGCGGGTTCGCGGCGCTCGTACCTGTCGCCAAGTCGTACAGCGACCGGTTCAGGGGAATCACTTTCGTACCGGTCGAATTGGGATCGAACGACGGGTCTCCTTTCGGAACGGCGACGTTGAACGACACCGCCGGGCTGGCGCTGCCTGTGAGATCCATATCGTGGTCGACGAACTGCCCCCAGACGTAGACGAAGTCCGACATCGACCGGTCATTTTCGATGTCGGTGGATTGGGCGTCGATCGTATTGCTGATGACGCGGGCGCTGGGCCGATCGACCCCCGCGGGGGTGGAGATTCCATCGCCGTACGCAGCAGGGGCCGTGCGCAGCAGATCGCTTCCCGCGCTTCCCCACGCCGCATGTGCGAGGTTGTTTCCGGTGCCGTCGATCGAGCGGACTTCCGGTGCCGAAAGCAGGGCCCGGGCTTCCAGAACTTCAGCCGCGCAGTTCAGCAAATCGGGACGTCTGCGACGGCGATTTCCCGTCGCACAAGACGTATTGGCTTGGATCAGGACGTGGAACCAGCGCATCAAATTCATTTTGATACCCATGCAGAAGGGAGGGGCAGAGTTGAAATGTGACGTGGCCCGGGCCCGCATGGTTTGGAGAGAACTCCCCACACGGAGAAACGAAATCACCCGACGCATTTCAACAGGTGAAATTGCAAATTACAATTTTTGCACGGCCACCGAGATGAATCGCGGCCGATCTCCACGCTCAGCAGTAGAGCGCTGGTCGTCTTCGTCAGGGACGAGCGGAAACGCTTGGATTCCGACGCACAGCGCGGCGTGCTAGAATTGGCTAATGGTTCGCCATTGGAAACGAGTCTGGTTACGGGGCGCTGTAGCGCTGCTTGTTGCCGTGGCAATCGTAGCGTCCGTGTGGATGTGGCCGAGGCGCGGCGTGACGGCGGCGAACATTCGGAGAATTACTCCAGGAATGTCTGCGGCTGACGTCGAATCGATCCTCGGACCGCCGAATACACTGCCAGGTCGAAATAAGCAGGAATTCTGGGACGCCCACTACGGCTTCGGATTCGGGTACGTCTCAGTCACCGTCGATTACGACTCAGAGGGCAAGGTTCAAAAAGTTCAATCGACCACGACAAGTCAATTCTGACTCAGACCTCAGGCATGCGGGTCAGCCTCAACATTGCATCAGCGTCTGTTGATGGAGTAACATCAGAGTTGGCGATTGCCGCGGCGCGAGAACTCGATCTCGACGCGGATTGATAGGCAGCGCGACCCCCCCTGCCCCCCCTTGCTAAGGGGGGGAGTATGACACTTGAACCGCTCACATGTTTTCCATCCACGATCGACCGGCCCGGCTGTGCGACGGCATTTCCCGCCGTGAGCTGATTCGTGTCGGCGGTTTGAGCCTGCTGGGATTATCGCTGCCGCACCTGGCCTTCGGGCGCGCGAAAACGGCGAACGATACCCAGGCTGGACCCTCGTTCGGCAGGGCGAAAAACGTCATTTTTCTGTGGCTTCAGGGGGGTCCGCCACAACACGAGACGTTCGATCCGAAGCCTGATGCGCCAGCGGAAATCCGCGGTGAGTTCAAACCGATCTCGACGAATGTCCCTGGCATTCAATTCAGCGAACTGCTGCCGCGCACGGCGGCCATCGCCGACAAACTGGCGATCGTCCGCTCGCTCTGCACGCACACCGACCTGCACGATGCCAGCGGGTACTGGGTGCTTACGGGTTATCAGTACAAGGGCCGGCAGTCGCGCGAGATCGATCGGGCGTCCGACTGGCCGTATCTGGGATCGGTCCTGAAAGTACTGGCGCCCAGCGCCACGCTCCCCTCGTACACATCGGTCTGGCTGCCCGACGTCATGCGTTTGAACGACAACGTGCAGCCCGCCGGGCAGACCGGAGGTTTTCTGGGATTCGGGTGGGATCCGCAGCGCGTCGTCTGCGACCCGGCCGATCCTGAATTTCACATCGAAGGACTCTCGCTTCCGCCGGAAATCCCGCCGCTGCGGCTTTCGTCGCGGCAATCGCTGCTGGAACAGGTCGACCGGCACTTCGCTGGAATCGAACGCGGCGCTACGCTGCGCGATTTCGATCGCCAGACGCAGGAAGCGTTTGGCCTGTTGAACTCTGGTCGCGCCAAACAGGCGTTCGTCCTGTCGCGAGAGCCCGAAGCGCTGCGGGCGCGTTACGGCCGCCACAAGTGGGGGCAGTCGGTGCTGCTCGCGCGGCGGCTGGTGGAGGCAGGTGCGAAACTGGTGCACGTCAACTGGCCGCGCGAAGGGGGAGACGAGGCGGTCAACAATCCGATGTGGGATACGCACGCCCAGAACGCCGACCGTCTGCAAGACGTGCTCTGCCCGCAATTCGATGTGACGTTTCCGGCGCTGATCGAAGACCTAGAACAGCGCGGGCTGCTGTCGGAAACGCTGGTCGTGGCGATCGGCGAGTTCGGCCGCACGCCCAAGATCAACAGCCAGGGGGGCCGCGATCATTGGGGGCACGTGTTCAGTTTTGCGCTGGCCGGCGCGGGAATCAGCGGCGCTCGCGTCTACGGGTCGAGCGACAAGCACGGAGCGTACCCGCGAGACGGACGGATCGAACCGCAGGAGCTCACGGCGACGATTCTGCACCTGCTCGGCGTCGGGCACACGGCCATGTTCCCGGACGCCACGGGGCGACCATTGCACGCCACCTTGGGCGAACCGCTCTACGCGCTGCTGGGGGACCGCCCGGCGACTGCCGAGCGGATTCTTCCTGAGGGCAATCTGGCACTGGTCCCTCCGTTCAGCAAGGCCCTGCTGTTCAATCCCCGCTTCGAAGAACCGCGGGAACTGGTTCCGGTCGGCGCCGGCCAGCGTTTGAAGGGCTGGCAGGGGTTGCCGATTGTTTCCGGGAATCTCTCGGGGGTCGATTTTGGCGTCGCCCTTACCGGAGCATCCGCCGACAAGAAGCACGCCCGGATCGGCATCGGCGTGGCCGGTTCATCGGCAGCCGGAACGATTCCCCCGAACGCCCGCGCCATACTCACCCAGGAAGTGCGCAATCCGCGTGCTGGCACGTTTACGATCTCCGTGCACGCCCGCTGCCACGGTTCACTTAAGGACATTAATTTTCTGCGTTCGAATTTCCAGTGCCGGATCGTGCTGTTCGGCTACCGCGACCTGGCGAAGAACCTGTTGAGCGGCTTGCGCGAATACGCCTCGGTACCGATCGAGTTGGCGCTCCCCGCCGATCGCGGCGAAACGGATGCAAAGATCACCCTGTCGCGCGCTCTCCGCAGCCAGGACGCCGGTGCCGCCGAAATCGAGATGGGAGTGGGGCTGGCCATCATCCTCGAACGAACGACTCCCGGCGATCTGGCCGTCCCCGGCAACGCCCGCGCGTTCGTTCAGGTTGACGGAGTCGAGATCTCTTTTGTCCCCCGCCCCCGCAACGACGATGTCAAGGTTTGACGGCCGTTCGTTTCGGGGTGGCCGCAACCCGCTGCGGCCGATCATAATAGGATAATACCGCAGGCGACTGCGGCACTGACTGAGGTTAAGGAAATACCCACGGATGGCGTCCTTCGCGGTCGAGCTCATTCATTTGAAAAACATCTCGGTCTCGCTCTGTTTGCTCCTCGTGGCCCCCTGGCTTGTCGGCGTGCGCGTCGCGGCATCCGCGGCCCCACCCGATTTCGACTCCGACATTGCGCCGATTCTCAAGGCGAAGTGCCTGAAATGCCATGGCGAGACGGAACGCAAAGGGGAACTCGACCTGCGATCGCCGGCCAGCCTGCGTAAGGGGGGCGAATCGGGCCCGGCGATCGTCGCCAAGGACCCCGAGCAGAGCCTGCTCTTCGAAAAAGTGTCCTCGGGCGAAATGCCCCCCGCCAAGAAAGACCGCCTGACCGCCGCCGAGCTGGAGACCATTCGCCGCTGGATCGAATCCGGCGCGTTCGCGAACGCGACGCCTCAATCGCCCGAGGCCGTCAGCCAGCACGACGTGATCCCGATTCTGCTGCGGCGGTGCATCGTCTGCCACGGAGCGCGGCGGCAGGAAGCCGGGCTCGACTTGCGGACGAAAGCCTCGATCGTGCGCGGCGGCAAGAGCGGCCCGGCGATCGTTCCCGGCAAGCCGGATGAGAGCCTGATCCTCAAAAAGATCCGGGCTGGCGAAATGCCTCCCATCACGCGCCTGATCGAAGTCAGCATCAAGCCCATTGAGCCAGCCGAGACCGACGTGATCGTCAAATGGATTTCGCTCGGCGCGCTCGAAGTAGATCTGCCTGCTGACATCGCTTCGACCGAATCCGATCCACTCGTGACCGACAAGGATCGTGATTTCTGGTCGTTCCGGCCGCCGCAGGCGATCGAACCTCCGGCAGTTAAGAATCCGCAGCGGGTTCGCAACGCGATCGACGCCTTCGTACTCGACAAACTGGAGGCCAAGCGACTCAGCCTGTCTTCCGAGGCGGGTCGTGTGGCGCTGCTGCGGCGCGTGACCTTCGATCTGACCGGACTGCCTCCTGAGCCGGCCGAGCTCGAAGCCTTTTTAAACGACTCGCGCGCCGACGCCTACGAGCAGGTCGTCGATCGGCTGCTCGCCTCGCCCCGCTACGGCGAGCGCTGGGGACGCCACTGGCTCGACTTGGCCGGCTACGCCGATTCCGAAGGCAAGCGAGAGCAGGACATCCCCCGCCATCCGGCCTGGCGCTATCGCGATTACGTCATTAACGCCTTCAATTCCGATAAGAAGTACGACCGCTTTCTGCTCGAGCAGATCGCGGGGGACGAGCTGGCCGACTACGAGCATGCCGCCGAAATCACCGACGAAATGTACTGGAACCTGGTCGCCACCGGTTTCTTGCGGATGGCTCCCGACCCCACCTGGTTCAACCTCACGAATTTCATCCCCGACCGGCTCGACGTCGTTGCCGACGAGATCGACGTGTTCAGCTCGACCGTCCTCGGCCTGACGATGAAGTGCGCCCGCTGCCACACGCACAAGTTCGATCCGATCCCGCACCGCGATTACTTCCGCCTCGTCGACATTTTCAAAGGCGCGTTCGACGAGCACGACTGGATGAAGACCAACTGGCACAACGGCCTCAGCATGGGGGAGCGCAGCGATCGCGACCTGGCGTTCGTCTCAACGGCCGAGCGCCGCGCCTGGGAGGGTCAAACCGCCCGATTGCAGTCCGACATCGCTGCGCAGCAGGCGGCCCTCGAAGATCAAGCCCGCATGCTCACGCAGAAATACAAGACCGAGCGCCTGGCGCAGGTTCCGGAAGCTCTGCGCGAAGACGTGCAGAAAATGCTCGACACGTCCGTCGAGAAGCGCAGCGAAGTACAGAAATACCTCGCCGACAAATTCGAAAAGACTTTGAAGATCAGCCGCGAGGAGCTGCTGAAAGTCGACGCGGCGTTCAAGCAGCAATCCGACGAAACGGGCAAGCGAGTTGCCCAGCTTGAATCGCAGAAACAGCCCGAGCCGAAGATTCGCGCCCTGTGGGACCGCGGCGATCCGTCCCCCACGTACATTTACCGCCGCGGCGATTATTTGAGTCCCGCGCGCCTCGTGGGGCCCGGTGTGCCATCGATGCTCACCGACGGCAAAACGCCATTCGAAGTCACCCCCCCCTGGCCGGGAGCGAAGAAGACCGGCCGCCGGCTCGCCCTCGCCCGCTGGCTGGCCCGTCCCGATCATCCGCTCACGGCGCGCGTGATGGTCAACCGAATCTGGAAGCACCACTTCGGGACCGGGCTCGTCAAAACGCTCGACAACTTCGGCAAGACCGGCACGCCTCCGACGCACCCCGAGCTGCTCGACTGGCTGGCCCGGCGATTTGTCGACGGCGGCTGGAGCATCAAGGCCCTGCACCGGCTGATGGTGACCAGCTCGACCTACCGGCAGTCGTCCGAAGTGCCGGCCGCACTCGAATCGGCAGACCCCGACAACACCCTCTATTCGCGGATGCCGCTCACCAGACTCTCCGCCGACCAGCTCTACGATTCGATGCTGCTCGTCTCCGGGAAGCTCGATCCGACGCGGTTCGGGCCGGCCGATCCCGTCGACGCGCGCGAGGACGGGCTGGTCGTTCCGCGAAAGAGCGCCCGCGGCTGGCGGCGCAGCATCTACGTGCAGCAGCAGCGCAAAGTCGTAGTCACCGGCCTCGAGAGCTTCGATTTCCCGCTGATGAACCCCAATTGCAGCGACCGCCGCGATTCAACTGTCGTGTTGCAGGCGCTGCACCTGATGAATAACGGCATGGTCTCTGAGCTGGCCGAGACGCTGGCGCGGCGGATCGAATCCGAAGCCGGCGCCGAACCGGCCAAACAGGTCGAGCGCTTGTACGTCGTCGCCCTGGGAAGACATCCCGATGCCGACGAACTCGCCCTCAGTCAATCGACGCTCGCCAGCCTGACCGATAAATGGGCCAGCGCAACCGCCGCCGGCGCCACTCCCGACCGCGCCGAAGCCGCCCGCAAGGCCCTCGCCACGTACTGCCACGCCATCCTGAATTCCGCCGAGTTTTTGTATGTTGATTGAATTGTTGGTAGTACCGCCTTCAGGCGGTTCGTTTAACCCGGAGCCATCGGCGACGGCGCACGTCGGGCGCAGTACGACACGCCGTCGGACCACCGCTACTCGCGGCGGTGCCCGGCTCCGGGTTAAGCGACTCGATTCCCCTCAATGTCGCACAGGCTTATCGTCGTGCTAGATAATCAAAGACCACCGCCTGAAGGCGGTACTACAAACCTGGCGCGGCGCAGCTTTTTCAGCCAGGTCGCGGGCGGAATCTACGGCACGGCGCTGGCGTCGCTACTGGCGCGCGACCTGTACGCGAACGATTCGCCCCGGGCACGGCCCCCCAGTGACCTGTCGCCGCGACGGCCCCATTTCGATCCGAAGGCCCGGGCCGTCATTCATCTCTACATGAACGGCGGGCCCAGCCAGATGGACCTGTTCGACCCGAAGCCCAAGCTCGACGAACTACACGGCACTCAGCATTTCAAAGAGATCGCCGGCGAGATCGAAAACCTGCGCGACGCCGGCTCGATCATGCGGTCGCCTTACAAGTTCGCGCAGCACGGCCAGTCGGGCATGTGGGTTTCCGACGTCATGCCGCACATTGCCCGAAGGGTCGACGACATCGCCCTCGTGCGCTCGATGTACACCACAAACCTCACGCACGAGCCGGCGATTTATCTGATCCACACCGGGAAGATGGGGCCGGGGCGGCCGTCGATCGGCTCGTGGGTGACGTACGGCCTCGGAAGCGAGAATCAGAATCTGCCGGCATACGTCGTGCTCGATGATCCGCTGGGACTGCCGATTAATGGCGTCGAGAACTGGCAGTCGGGTTTTCTGCCGCCGGTCTTCCAGGGAACGCGATTCAAATCGACCGGCTCACCAGTCCTCAATCTGCATCCCGACGTGGCGCGCCCCGAGGCGGTCGTGGCGCTGGAGCAAGATCTGATCGCGCGGCTCGATGCCGCTCACAAAGGGAAACGCCCCGGCAATCCGCGGCTCGACGCCCGCATCGCCAGCTACGAGCTGGCAGCGCGCATGCAATTTGCGGCCAGCGACGCGCTCGACCTGTCAAAGGAAACTCAGGGAACGCTTGATATATACGGCGTCGGCAAGCAGCCGACCGATTCGTACGGCCGCCGCTGCCTGATTGCCCGCCGGCTCGTCGAGCGCGGCGTGCGCTTCGTGCAGCTCTTCATCAACCAGCAGATCTGGGACAATCACACGGGACTCGCGGCCGACCTGAAGGCCGCCTGCGACCGCACCGACCTGCCAATCGCGGGCCTCTTGCAGGACCTCAAGCAGCGGGGCCTGTTCGACAGCACGCTGATCGTGTGGGGAGGCGAATTTGGCCGCCTGCCGATCGCCCAGTTGCCAAAAGACAAGGATGAAAAGAAAGCGGGCCGCGACCACAACAAGAACGCCATGTGCACCTGGTTTGCCGGAGCGGGCATCAAAGCGGGAACTGTTCACGGCACGACCGACGATCTGGGATTCGCCGCCGTCGAGAACAAAGTCAGCGTCCCCGACTGGCATGCCACGATCCTGCACCTCTTAGGGCTGCACTACGAAGAGCTGTTCATCGAACAGAACGGCCTCAGAGAGCGACTGACGGGCGTGAACCCGGCCCGCGTGGTGAAAGAGATTCTGGCGTGATTGCGATGCGACGTGCCCCGGCCGCTTCGCAGCGGCCGGGGCACTGCATAGCACGCTGGACATTGATTCACACGAACTCGCAAGCAAAGGCCCGTTGGCGCAGAATTCGGCGAAAGTCCACTCGCGAGTGCAGTGCTCCGGCCACCGCAAAAGCGGCCGGGGCACTACCGTTCCGGTTTCGGCACGCGAGTGCCGCGACGGCGGCCGCCCTTTTCGCGCTTGCCTTTGCGTCCGGTTGACGCGGCGGCCAGGCTTTCGGCGGCGGTCAGCGGCTGGCCCTGCTGCTTCTTCAGGTGGATGATCCGGTCGCGCAGCTCGGCGGCCCGTTCGTAGTCCTGCCCGTCGGCAGCCGCCCGCATCCCGGCTTCCAGCTCATTGACGCATTCCTGCGTGACGAACGCCGTTTCGTCGGCGATCCCCGCCGCC
>JACQFH010000269.1 GCA_016200145.1 Planctomycetia bacterium
CAGGCATTCCCCTGCGTACTCGAAGACAATCAGGGGCGGTTCTATTTCGCGCTGCCGGCCGGAACGAAGGAATTCGAAATCGTGGGGCGCGACCGGTCCCCCAAATCGTCGAAAGACGCGGCTCGATTTCCCGGTCGCTACACCGTGCGCATCGGCGACCAGACGATCACGATCAACAAAGAGGAACCTGACGCCCGCGAGAAGGTCCGCAAGGCGCTTCAGGAGTGAGGATTCAGGACGCGGTACTTAATACTCTGTCTCGGGCGTCAAACCTCAAACCTCAAGCCTCACGTCTCAAGCCTACTTCACCATGAAGTTGAGCGTGTACGTCGTCACGCGATGGCTGAGCTGGTCTTCGACCGTCAGCTTGAGCACGTGCGGCCCGAGCGACAGCTTCGTGGGGATCGTGAACTGGTAGCTGTGAAAGTAGTCGCGGCGGTGGGTGCGGCAGATGTCGACCGTTTCGGGCAGGTCGATCTTCTCGACCGCCTCTCCCTGCTGGCCATGACGCAGAATTTCCAGCGTCGATTTGAGGCTCGTGCGGAACTTTCCGTCGGGAATCGGCTCAGAATGGATGTTCGCCACTTCGGCGTAGAGCAGCACTTCCTGCCCCGGGCTGAATTCCTCGCGCGGATACTTCTCGTAGTTGCCGAAACTGGAAATCCGGTGACAGAACGAAACGTTGCGCAGTTCCAAATTGGCTTTTTCCTGCAACCGCAGAACGGCGTTCTGCATCTGAGTCACCGTCTGGGCGGCCCGTTCTGCTCCCGAGGGGATCGAGGTCGAATCGAAGTAATTTGTCAGGCCCCAGAACATCTGTTGCCAGAATTCCTGGTCGGCAGGCTCGAGTCCGGGAATCGCCTGCAGGGCGCGTTCCTGCTGCCCGGCCATCAGGTACAGCATTCGCAGGTCGACCTGCTTTTTGATGTAGTCCTGTTTCTGGCCTTCGGTTTCGCCCGGCTGCATGGCCTGCGCCTCGCCTTCGACGACCGAGATGAGCCGCGCCAGTTGCGCCGGCGAAGTCTGATCGGCCGGATTCCTGCCGGTTGTCGAAGGATCGTCGGCAGTCGTCGGAGCGCCAATCGTCACGACAGCGGGACGGATGGTCGGGCTTTGCGGCGGGGCCGCGGCCGAGGCGCCTCCCGCGTGAAGATAAGGAGAAGCCGCCGCGGGCTGCCCATTCGCGAGATGCCCAGTTGCAGACGGCAGCCCCGTGATTGAATTCGGATGCCCAGGGACGGCCGGGGGCCTGGCTGCGGCAGCATCGCGACTATTCGCAGGCGCCGATTCAGTCTGCCCGAGCCGGTACCCGGTGTTGTGACCGACCGGAACCGGACTGGTTCCGGCGGGTGAATACGTGTCGCGCCGGGGGCCGCCCGATGCGGCTGAGTAGTCGCGAGAAGCGGCGGCGTTCTGAACCCCGCCGCGTGGCGCCCCGGAAGCGATTTCCTCCGCAGCCGTTACGACTCCGTCCAAAGATCGCGGGTCGGCGCCGCGGCGGGAAGCCAGCTCCTGGTTGTTTGCGAGACGCCGGCTGCGCAGCACCTGCTTGATTGCTGCTGGCTGCATCCCCTGAAAATCGGCGAGGTACTCGGCCTTTTCGTCGGGGGCTGCATCGCGAAGCTCTTTTTCGATCAGGGCCAGCGTTTCGGGGTCGTGTTCGTAAGCACCGCGCGGCGATTTCTGATTACGCGCCACAGCCGTCTTCGGCGCATCCTGGATCGACGATCCCTGCCCCTTGGCCTTTGCCGGCGACTTCGCGACGTTCTGGTCGCGCCCCGTGGCGCCGGACTTGCCCTTGGCAGATCCTGCACGGCCGTCGGTTTTCGCCACCTGCGATTTTTGCGACTTCGACGAGGCGATTCCGAACGGGTTTCCAGGGCGGTTGGCGGCGCAGCCGGCGCACAGCGCCGCCCACGCGAGCAGTCCGCAGAAACTGCAACACCAACGCGCCATCGAAGGCTTCCTTGCTTGGTTTTTCGCCGGCCGCATCGCCGGGATGCACGCGGTACGAAAAGGTGCGGATACCCGCTACAGGTTCGATTCGGAGGAGAGGAGGGTTGGGAAGGGGGCGGACGGTATCCGAACTGTCAAACTGCTGCAAGATCAGATATGGGTGCATGCCACAGAGTAGATGCGACGGGGCGATCCGGGTAGACTGGGCGTTTGCCCGCATTTGGTGTGCGGTCGTTCGACCAGAGATTCCAAGGCGTGGCGTCTTTTTTGTACTCATCGTTCGATTCGCTGATTTTATTTCCTGTTATTGCCCCAGCGGCAGGTTGATGACGTTGATCCGTAACTTCACGGGAAGGCTCGTCGGAATTGCGCTCGTCGGTCTCTGGTGCCTGTGTCCTGGCAGGGATGCGGCGGCCGACGACCCGCCTCCGAAACCCAGGATCGAGCACACCGCTATCCGCAGCTCGTACGGCGGTGTATTCCCCTACGCCGCCGAGCGCTGGAGCGTGATCGCGATCAACGTTTCCAACCCGGCCTTGGTGCCGCGCGATGTGATCAGCGCGACCTATTTCGACAGCGAGCCGACGTTGCAGTACGCGCGCCGGATCTGGCTTCCCCCTCGATCGCGGCTGCATACCTGGGTGCCGGTCCTCGTACCGAATCTCCCGGAAGGCGCTTCGCAATATTCGTTTCATTCCCTTGTGTTCGATGCAGCGCAGTCGCGCGAAGTGCTGATGAAGGAAGATACGGGCCTGAATCTGCATTCCGGAATTCTGCCGGCCCAGTCGGAATTGTTCGTAACGGGTCTGATTGCCGATCCCAGCCCTCCCCCCGGTTCTCCTTCGGGCAATGCGTACGACCTGGTTGTCGCCTGCCGGCGAAGCCAGCAACTGTCTCGGCGCACATCGCACTTGGCCGAACAGTTGTTCGCCCCGGACGACTTCAGCCTGCAGCCATTCGACCAGCTCGTGGTCTCGTCGAGCCGGGCGCTGGGTGATCCGGCAGGGCTCGCTGCGATCCGCCGCTGGCTGTACAAAGGTGGGCGATTGTGGGTGATGCTTGACCAGGCCGACGCGCAGATTCTCGAGACGATTCTGGGGGACCAGTTCGTCTGCCGCGTCGTCGACCGTGTGGGGCTCACCAGTGTGCGCGTCGACCCGGCCGCGCAAAACGGCGACACAGGGTCGCCTGTAGCCGAATTCGAAGAACCGGTGGACCTGGTCCGCGTCGTGGTGGATGATCGCGACGTGGATATCGAATATACAGTCAACGGCTGGCCCGCCGCCTTCACCAAAACGTATGGCCGGGGACGGGTGCTGGTGACGACGCTCGGCCCTCGCGCCTGGATCCGGCCGACTCGTCCGGAAGATTCCGCGGCACAGCGCGAGTTCTGGGCGCGCACCAGGAATACGCCGGTCGATAACCTGCAGGACAGCGCCTTCGCGGTTCTTCCGCCGATGCAAAAGCTGTCCGGGGTGATGTTGCACGCCATGCCTCGCACGCGCGATTTCGAGCAGGCCCTGGCGTCGCGGGCCTCCGAGTACATCGGATATTCGATTCCGTCGCGCACGGTGGTGGGGGGGCTGCTGGCAGGCTTCGGCGGCCTCGTGATCGCCGTTGGGATCTGGCTGTGGCGGAAGCAGGCGCTCGAACACCTGGGCTGGGCCGGCCCGGCGCTGGGCGTGGGGGCGGCCGTCGTCTTGTGCGTCGTGGGGGGCATCAATCGCCACAGGAAAGAATCGGCGGTCGCCGCCGTGCAGGTGATCGAGGCGTTGCCGGGCGTCGACGACGCGAATCTGTCGGGAGGGATGGTGTTTTACAGTCCGGAAACTGTCCCCTGGAAGATCGCGACCGATCAGGGGGGCCGATTGGACCCCGAGCAGTCGGGTCTGGGGGGCACGACGCGCCGCGCCGTCTGGAGCGATCTGGGCACGTGGTCGTGGGAGAACCTGCGACTCGAGACGCCCCAGCGCACGGCGCTCTATCAGCAGTCGCTGACGCCGCCGCAGCGGCTCGAAGCGCGGGCCACGTTCGGCCCGGGCGGCCTGTCGGGCCGCGTGACGGCTGGCGACGCGGCGCGCCTGTCGGAAGTCATGCTGGCCACGCGCGACGGGCGGATCGGCGTCGACGTTCGTCCCGACGGCACCTTCGTTGCGTCTGCCGATCGTGTGTTCGACACAGACCAGTACGTCGAGGCCGGCTTCCTCGCGGACGAGCAGGATCGCCGCCGCCGCGCGTTTCCGCTGGTGCTCGACCGGCTGCTGGATGTCGACTGGAACGGCGTTCCATTTTTGATGGCCTGGACCGACGAGCCGCGCGTCGGGTTCGAATTCGACGAAGGGCGCAAGCGGCTGGGCGCGTCGTTGCTGGCGATTCCCCTGGCGTTCGACCGGCCCGCCCCGGGGACTGACGTGCGAATTCCGTCTCCCCTGTTGCCCTTCCGCGCGGTGAACCAGCCCGATGGTAATCCCTCGTCGCCGGTGTGGAGCGCGCGGCGCCGCGAGTGGCAGAATCGAACGACGGCCTCGGCACTGTGGCTCCGCTTTCAGCTTCCACGCGAGCTGTTGCCTGCCGAGCTGACCGGCGGCCGCCTCACCATCCAGGTGACGGGGCCGGTGATGCGGATGGAGCTGTTCGGTCTGCGGCAACCCGATTTGGCGACGGCCGTGCCCATCGAGCTCTGGAACAATCCCGTCGGCTCGCACACGTTCGAGCTTGCCGATCGCAGCCTCATGCAGCTTGACGAAGCCGGGGGGGTCGTGCTCGGCCTGACTGCCGGCGAAAACCCCAAGCTGTCGGACGACCCGCAGGCCGATGTCTCCAAGCCCAGCCCCTGGCGGATCGTCGATCTGCGGATCGAGCTGACGGCGAAAATCTCCGGAGCAGCCGACGAGCGGGCTGCCTCGAACGCAGACCGCTGAACACCCGCGAGAAAATGCACCATGGATTCTGACAAGCCGGTTGTGGTCCTCGAGCGCCTGACGAAGCGGTATGGCAGCTTCACCGCCCTCGACGACCTGTCGATGACCCTTCACGCCGGCCAGATCGTCGGGCTGATCGGGCCCAACGGCGCGGGCAAAACCACCGCCATCAAGATTCTCGTCGGCCTCAGTCGCCCGACCTCGGGCACGGCCCGCATTGGCGGGGCCGATTGCGTCCGCGACGTGCGCAAGATCAAGCGGCTCGTGGGGTACATGCCCGACCGCTTCGGCTCGTACGACAACATGCGCGTCCGCGAGTATCTCGATTTTTTCGGCGCGGCCTTCGGCATTCGCCGCCGACAGCGCACGAAGCGCATCGACGAAATCATGGAGACGACCGGCACGACGTACATGAAAGACCGCTTCGTCGAGAGCCTCAGTCACGGCATGCAGCAGCGAGTGGGGGTCGCCCGCACGCTGCTGCACGACCCGCAGGTTCTGATTCTTGATGAGCCGGCCAACGGCCTCGATCCCCAGGCCCGCATCGAAATGCGCGACCTGCTGCTGCGCCTCGCGCAACTCGGAAAGACCCTGCTCGTCACCAGCCATATTCTTCCCGAGCTGTCGCGGATCTGCGATCGCGTAGGCATCCTCACGCACGGCAAGCTGCGGGCGTTCGGCACGATCGAGCAGATCGGCCGCCAGATCAGTCAGCGACGGACGATCGAAGCGCACCTGATCGGCGCCGCGCAGATTTCCGCCGCGGCCGCTATCATTCGCGATGCCATCGAGCCGCAGGCCGACGTTGTCGAAGCCGTCGCCGAAGAGGCGATCCGCTTCCGCACGGCGATTCCCGAATCCGAGCTAGGGGAGCTGCTCGCGCAGCTCGTGCGCGGGGGCATCCGGATCGTCCAGTTTCGTGAAGTCCAGACCGACCTGGAAGAAGCGTTCATGTCGTTCGCCCGGCCGGACGAAGGCCGGCCCGAAACGGCCTTTGTGGCGGGGGGCGCAGCGCGTGGCTAATCCAATCGTTCATCGCGAATTGACGACCATTCTGCGCACGAAGCGCATGATGCTGTTCCAGGTCGGCCTGATCGCCGTGTTCGTCGTGCTGGTCATGGTGCGCTGGCCGACCGACGATCGCGTGGCCCTCGCGGGATTGCGGTCTCAGCAGGTCTTCCGGCTGTTTGCGTACGGGCTGCTGACGACGCTGTTGATTCTGCTGCCGGTCTTTCCGGCGACGAGCATCGTACGCGAAAAAAACCAGGGGACGCTGGAGCTTCTGCTCAATACGCCCCTGGGGCCGGTGCGGATCTTTCTCGGGAAGCTGCTGGGCGTGCTGGGGCTGGCCGGCATTCTGCTGGCCCTGAGCCTGCCCGCGGCCGCCGCGTGCTACGCCCTGGGGGGCCTTTCGCTGACGGGCGAGTTGCCGCGTGTCTACGCGCTGCTGGCCCTCGTGGCCGTGCAGTACTCGACCGTGGGCCTGTACGTCAGCAGCCGGTCGAACACGATCGACGGGGCGGTCCGGTGGACGTACGGCGTGATCCTGTTTCTGGCGGTGATCTCGCTGGGGCCGCACGCGTTCTTTCAGGGACAAGACAGTTATCTGGCCACGCTGGGCGCCTGGCTGCGCTGTGTCTCACCGATTGCCGCACTGATGGAACTGCTGGGCGCGGGAGACATTGGGGGGCAGGGGCTGCTCTCGGCCGGGGGAGTCCCGGGGCGATTTGCGATCGCCTCGCTCGTGATCACGGCCGTGGCCTCGATCGCCACAATCGGCCGGCTCAACCATCGCATTTTCGACCGGGCCCGGCCGCAGGGGCGGATCAGTGACGATCGCCGGATCGACGAACAGCGCGCCCGGCGGATTCTGTTTCTGGTCGATCCCCAGCGCCGGTCGCGTGGCATCAGCCTGCTCGTGAACCCGGTGATGATGAAGGAGTTCCGCTGCCGCCGCTTCGGCCGCCTGCACTGGTTGCTGCGGCTGGTGGCAGGGTGCGCGATCCTGTCGCTGGCGCTGTCGGTCGCGACGACGAAAGGGGCTTTGGACTGGGGCGCCGCCGAAATCGGGGGCATCATGGTCTACCTGCAGGTGGCCCTCGTCGTGCTGATCACCCCCAGCCTCGCCGCCGGGCTGATCGCCGGCGAGCGAGAGAGCGGGGGCTGGCCGCTGCTGCAGACGACGCCGATGTCGGTCTTCCGCATCGTGTGGGGCAAGCTGCTGTCGGTCATTCTGACGTTAGTTCTGCTGTTGTGCGCGACGCTGCCCGGATACGCCGTGATGGTGAAAGTCGATCCCGGCATGCGGTCGCAGGTGGAACGGGTCGTCATCTGTCTGGCGGCGACGGCGGGGTTCGCCATGCTGCTGAGCGCTGGGATCGGCAGCCTGTTCCGCCGCACGGCGCCGGCAATGATTTGCGCGTACACCGCGCTGATTGCCGTCTGTGCAGGGCCAATGCTGATCTGGATGGGGCGCGATGCCCCGTTCGGCCACGGCACTGTCCAGTCGGCGTTGACGATCAACCCGATCGCGGCGCCGCTGTCGGTGATTCGCGCGTCGGGATTCGAGAACTACGACCTGATTCCTGCGAACTGGTGGTTCCTGGGGATCGCCTCGGCAGTGTCACTGATGGTTCTTATCATTCAGACCGGGCGCGTGTGGCGCCCGCAGTGAATGTCGCCGAAGTCGCCAGACTTCGTGCAATTCTCCGCGGACATTCGGTGGGCGTTCCCGATCTGGATGTGGCCGTCCCCCGCCTCACCGAGCTGCTGTCCGGCAAGAAGCCCCACCCGACGGTGCAGGTGGCCGCCGCGCGGGCCCTCGTCGAGCTGAAGGCCACGAGGTCCGCCCCACAGATGGCCGATGCTGCGCGGCGCTACGGGGCCGATCTCAGGCAGGTGGTCGAGCCGGCCCTGGCCGAGTGGCGGTACGATCAATTCACCACAGACTGGGAAGCTCGCCTGAAAGCGCCCGAGACACGCCACCGCGACTTGATCCTGGCTCTCGAGTGTCTGGCCGCGATCGGCAAGACGTCGGCTGCGGAACCAATCCTCGAATTCGTCCACGCCCCACTGCAGCGGAACGACGTGCGCGTCGCCGCGGCCCGGGCCGCCGGGTCGCTGCGCGACAGCGGGCTGGAAGGGGACGCGCGCCGGCTGATGGCGTCCGGATCGGCCCCTCAACTCGACCGCCTGTGCGCCGTGCTCCTGCTGGCTCGCCATGCGGGGACCGACGCTCAGTCGCTGCTTTTGACGCTGGCCGTCGATGAAGAACCGGCGGTGGCCGTCGTGGCCCTCACGCGCCTGCTCGAGATCGACCCGCACCTCGTGCTTCCCATTGCTGAAAAGTCGATGGAGAATGCCGATGCGAAAGTCCGGCAGCGCGGCGCCGATGCGTACATTCAGGTTCCCGAACCAGACCGCATGTTGGTGCTGGCGCGGCTGCTCGATGATCCGCATCCCGGTGTGCGCCGTTCGGTCTGTTCGTCGCTGCTCGAGCTGACCGGCCGAGCCGAGCTCGACGGCCCGATTCGCCAGGCGGCCACGCGCATGCTGGCCGGGGACCGCTGGCGCGGACAGGAACAAGCTGCGCTGTTGCTGGGGGCGCTCGATCACGAGCCGGCCGCGCCGCGGCTGCAGGAACTGCTCGATTCGCCGCGGGGCGAAGTCGAAATCGCGGCTGCCTGGGCGCTGAAGGAGCTGGCGATCCCCGAGACCCTTCCGCCGCTCTTGAAGAAGACGCAGGAACGCACCGCAGAGCGCACCAAACCCGGCCCCAAAGCCCCCGCGCTCGACGAAGAAGTCGGCCATCTGTTCGAGCTGTTTGGAAAGCTCAAGTACGCGCCTGCCGAACCCCTGCTGCGGGAACACGTCCCCAAACGGTTCGAATTGGGGTACTATTCCCGCTCGGCGGCGATCTGGAGTCTGGGGCATCTGCACGCCGGCGTGCCCGACGACGCCTTGGCCGCCCAGTTCATCGAGCGCGCCAAAGATTTCGGTCCGCCCGCCGAACTGCACAAGGTGCAGGTCATGTCGTTGATTTCCGTGGGACGGATGAAGGCGGTCTCCCAGACCGAAGAGATGCGCAAGATGTCGTCGCCCACGATTTCGTCGAACTATGACGGCGAGGTGCAGCGCTGGGTCCTGAAGCAATTGACCGGCGAAGACCTTCCCGAGCTGGAACCTTCCATCGAACGCCTGGGCGGCTGGTTCCTCGAACCGCTCGACCCGTAACGCAACAAGTCACCGGCGAGCCGGGGACGTCAGTCCCCGGGTGCGTCCGCATTGCCCAGGTGCGTGCCGGGCGAGCGATGGGACCAGACAATAGGAAACGTGATTGTCGACTGACCGGTGAACGAGCTGAACTACGAAATGGCTTCAGAGAGGAGATTCATGGCAGCGAAAAAGTTGGAAATTCGAGGCAATCTGGGGAGTGCCTACGCGGACGTTTATACGCCGGAGGCCTTGGCCGCGCTGGAAGCCCTGGCGGGGCTCGATGCCGATCGCAAGGCCCTGATGGCGGCCCGCATCGCGCGGCGCGCCGCGCGGGCCCGCAACAAACAGCGGATCGCCTTCCTCGATCCGCAGGCCACGATCGCGCGGACGAAAATCAAAGTCCAGGATGCCCGCGCCGGCGCGTTCCTTGGTGCCGAGATTCCCAAAGATCTCCAGCGCCAGTGGATTCAAGGCACCGGTCCCGCCGCCAAGCCCAATGCACCGCTGGAGAACAGCATCCGCAACGCGGCGTATGCCCTGCTGTCGGGCGCCGACGGCTGGATGTTCGACGGCGAAGACGCGCTCGGACAGATTTCCTCCATGTCTCTCGACAACCAGCGCAACCTCAAGCTGGCCATCCATCGCGATCCGGTATTCATGAAAGTTGCCGAACAGGTGGCCGGCGAAATGAACAAGTGGTCGCAGGGGTTCTTCGGACGGCCCGTCATCACCGACTGGAAAAAGCAGCTCGACTTCACGACGAAGATCTTTCGCGCGCGGGGGTTGCATCTCGACGATCGTCACGTGCGGCACGCCGGCGGCGCCAGCTTTTCGGCCTCCATCGTCGATGCCACGCTGTACATCGTCAATAACCATCGGCGGCTGCGGGAATCGGGCTCCTCGCTGGTGCTGTACCTCCCCAAGATCCAGACCGCCGAAGAAGCCGCACTCTGGAACGACATCCTCTCGGCTCTCGAGCAGCATCTCAGCCTTCCCGACGGAGCCGTCAAAGTCTACGTGCTTGTCGAACAGGTCGAGGAGTGCTTCCAGTTGATGGAAATCCGCGCCGCCCTGGGAAAACACTTCGTCGGCTACAACACCGGACGCTGGGATTACATCAACAGCGTCTCCGACGCGGTGGCCTGGCAGCGGGAATTCGTGAACCCCAACATCGACGCCATCACGATGACCTACGGCTACATGCGCGTCTACGAAGACCGCGTGCGCCGTGCCTGCAACACGCCCGACCAGCGCGGCCAGTTCGCTCTCTGGCAGGGGGGGATGGAACCCAACATCCCCGTCGGTTCGGAAGCCGGCGTCACGAGCGGCATGAAGCGCGCGGTCGCCGGGGCCGAGCGGGAACAGCGCGAGGGGGCCAGCGGCAAGTGGGTCGCCCACTGGAAGATGGTTCACATCGTCCGCCCGGTCTGGGAAAAGGTCGGGCAGGCCAACCAGATGGGACGCAAGTTTCCTCCGCTCACGTACACCTCCGCCGATGCCGACGGGCTGTTCCTGCTCGAACCGGCCCCGCGGACTGTGCGCGGCGCGCGCGATCTGTTGAGCGTCGGGTTGCAGTACGGCAATGCCTTCCTGGCCGGATTTCAGGCCGCCGCGCTGAAGCCCGCCGACTATTTCGGCAACGACGACGTGCTGTATCTGATGGAAGACATGGCGACCGGCGAAATCCGTCTCAGCATCCTGTGGGAATGGCTGCACAAGAACGCGTCGCTGACGGCTGATGACGAAGAGGCGCGCGTCAAATCGGGAGACCGGTTCACGCCGGAGTTGTGCCAGCGGCTCCTGGCCGAGGAATACGAGAAGCTCCGCAATGCCGGCAATCGCGACGTTCACGACTCGTCGAAAAACACGACTCTCCCCATCGCCCGTGAGATCGTCGCCGCCTACGTCGTCGACGACATCAAATTGCCCTGGTACATCGACCTCCTGAATATCAACCTCGGAAACCACGACCTGACGGAGGCCAAACGGCGGATCCGCCTGCTCGCCGATGCATTCCGAAAGGACGGAACACGGATCACCGAAAACCTCGACTTCGGCGCGCCCACGTAGCCGAACTCGCCTGACCTCATCCAGGGAGAATCAAACCGTGCTCGGAACTGCGAAATTCATCACGCTCGAAGCCGCGAAGAAAATGGCGGCGGCCGGTGAAGCGGAAGCCCGCAAGAACGGCTGGAATGTGGCGATCGCCATCGTCGATGCCGGCGGCGGATTGATCCTGTTTCAGAAGCTCGACGAAACCCAGCCCGGCAGCATTGCCGTTTCGCAGGGCAAAGCGCGAACGAGCGCACTGTTCAAGCGGCCCACGAAGGCGATGGAAGACGCCATCGCCGCCGGCAAGCAGGCGTTCCTGGCGATCGACGGAGTTGTCCCGATTCAGGGAGGCCTGCCGATTGTCGTCGACGACAAGGTCATCGGCGCCGTCGGCGTCAGCGGTGTGACCTCGCCCCAGGACGAGCAGGTTGCGCTGGCCGCCCTCGGCGCATTGAACGCTTAGGATTGCTCAGTTCCCCTTCGCAGCCGCGCGATTTCTGCCCAGGCGCTCGTCCACCAGGGTGACGATCTCGTCCAGCGTGTCGGACTGGAATCCCTGCTGGCGGGCGATCCGGCGGACCAGGCAGTCGACCCTCTCGATGTGCTCGGCGCCGCCAAACAGAGCCCGAGCCGCGGATGAGGCTTTGCCCAGGCCCTCCGCCGCTTTGGCGTACTTCTCGAAGGGAACCAGGTCGGCATCGTTGGCGCCCAACCGCTTGCAAAGCTGCCATACCCAATCATAAATCTCCCGCGATTTTTCCGCGTTCGCGTGAACCGCCTCCTGAATCGGAATCATGGTGTCCCGTCCGATGCAGCGGTAGTTGCCGGCCATCAACATCGGCCATTTGGCCAGCGGCACGAACAGCGATTCATGCACCTTGAGCTTCACCGGGATTTCGATGGGGCCGCCGCCGGCGTCGAACCGGGCCTGCTCGATGTCGGCTTCGAGTTGCCGCAGCAGAGCGGTCGGTTCGTCGGCCTCGAAGCGCGCCGCCTTGAAGTTGGTCGGCAGGCCCACCTGCAGAACATTTTTTGGCTGATCCGGCGGGCGAAAGGCCTGCGGATCGGGACTGGCCAGCGTGGTCAGTTCGGGATCGAACCCCTCCCAGACGCCGGGATTGGCGTAGCAAGGTTTCAGGCTTTCTGTCTCCAGCCCGTGAATTCGCTGGAGATAGGGCAGGGGGGGCATATTCATGATCGCCAGGCAGGGTTTGCCTGCCCGGACCACGCGGCCCATCAACTCGCGGACTCCGGGCGAGCCGTACTGCGCCTCCTGCATGCCGAGCACGACCAGGTCGAACTGGCCGGGATCCACGTCGTCGGGCGTGGATGCCGAAAGTGAACCTGGCAGATTCTTCGAGGCGACGTCGAGCAGCGATTCCCGTCCCTTGATCGGGAAGCGCACGACGGTCCCGTCACGGTTGATCAACTCGGCCGTGGCTGTGGTGCAGACCAGCGAGACGCGATGTCCGGCCAGCAACAGCTTCGTGCCGAACAACGAACCGTACGAAGCACCCAGGATAAGAATGTTGTATTCCACGAATTCGCGTTCCCGCCTCCGATTGTCCCGCGTCGCCGCGCGGACTGAATTCCCTTATAAACGGAAAAGCTCGCGATCGATCGGTGGACAACTGCTATTCTAGCCAGGTGGGACAGTTCCGGCACGAGGCCGAGCGATTTCCCGGCTTTCCATCTCCCCATCCCCACATCTCCCTATTCCCTTTTTCCCTGGAGCAGCGCGGGTTGCAACGGCCCGTCGGTCTTCCTAGATTGCAATTGTTGAGTTCTTCCATAAAAAGGAACGCGCGCCCTGAATCGAATAGGAGCTACGGATGAGTGCTGACGCGGCGACTCTTGCACAACTCTTTTCGGCCGAGCATGCGGCTCGCCCGGCGGTCGTCATTCCGCAGGGCGGTCTGGTTGTGACCCACGCGCAACTGCGCGACCAGATGTTCCGGCTGGCCGACACGCTGCGCCGCGGCGGAGTCGAATCGCATCAGACGGTGTCGATCGTCCTGCCCAACGGATTGGAGTTTCTGGCGACGTTTCTGGCGACAACGTGTGCCGGGGCCGTCGCGGCGCCGCTCAATTCGGCGTACAAGGCAGACGAGTTCAAGTTCTACATGGAAGATGCCGAATCGCGGGCGGTCATCGTGCCCCCCGGCGCGCATCCGGCACGCGACGCGGCGACGCAATTGAACCTGCCGGTGTGGGAGTCGCGGCTCGACGCGGCTGGATGCGTGCAACTTGAGCGTGTTGGCGATCGACCTGCGCTGAATCCTCAGGCAAACACCAACGGTCCCCGGGGGGAAGATGCGGCCCTCTTTCTGCACACGAGCGGCACGACGAGCCGCCCCAAAGGAGTGCCGCTCACGCATGCGAACCTGATGGCGTCGATCCGCAACATCGCCGCCACGTATGCGCTGACACCCGAAGACGCCAGCCTGATCGTCATGCCGCTGTTTCACGTGCACGGCTTGCTCGGCGCCACCCTCTCGACGTTTTTGTCCGGGGGCGCGGTGATCGTCCCCCCGTCGTTTTCGGCGACGAAGTTCTGGCCGGTGATTCAGGAGCATCGCGCCACCTGGTACTCTGCGGTCCCCACGATTCATCAGATTCTTCTGTCGCGCGCGGATGCCGACAACGCGCCGCGAAGCGGCCTGCGTTTCATTCGTTCGTGCAGCGCGGCACTCGCTCCAGCGGTTTTCGCTCAACTGGAAGAACGGTTCGGAGCGCCGGTGCTCGAGGCCTATGGGATGACCGAGGCGTCGCACCAGATGTCGTCGAACCCGCTGCCTGCCGCCGGGGCACGCAAGCCCGGCTCGGTGGGCCGGGGCACAGGCGTCGAGATCGTCATTCTCGACGAGCAGGGAAATATTCTCCCCAGCGGCCAACAGGGAGAGGTCTCGATCCGCGGCAGAAACGTGATGCACGGCTACCGCAACAACGCCGAGGCGAACGCCAGCTCCTTCACGAACGGTTACTTTCGCACGGGCGACCAGGGGGTACTCGACGCGGAGAATTACCTGACGCTCACGGGCCGACTGAAGGAGCTGATCAACCGTGGCGGAGAGAAAATCTCGCCGCTCGAAGTCGATGCCGTTCTGCTGGAGCATCCCGCGGTTGCGGAAGCGGTGTCGTTCGCGGTGCCGGATCCCAAATATGGCGAGGAAGTACACGGGGCCGTCGTTCTCAAAGGTCATGCGGAACCCGACGACATTGTTGCGTTCTGCCGCGACCGGCTGGCCGACTTCAAAGTCCCCAAGAAAATCTACGTGGCCGAAGCCCTGCCGCGAACGGCGACCGGAAAGATCCAGCGCCGCCACGTCGCCGCGCATTTTCTGAACGTGAAGAAGTAACATAATTTACTCCCCCCCTTCCTAGGGGGGAGTGCGCGGCCGCGGCTCGGCCGACTTACCCACCCTCCATTCGCTTTCGCATCGGCTTGAGGACGAACAGCGCCAGCAGCGCGGCGATCCAGTCGAAGGCCACAGCCAGCAGGAAAACCGCCTGCCAGCCGCCGGTGACTCCCTGGAGATAACTGCCCAGCGGAACGAGCAGAGACGCCGTCCCTTTTGCGGTGTACAGCAATCCGTAATTCGTCGTTGCGAATTTGCGGCCGAAGAGATCGCCGCACATGGCCGGGAAGAGGCTGTAAATCTCTCCCCAAGCGAAAAACGTCAGGCCCGTCAGCAGCACGAACAGGAGGGGAACGTGCGAGAACTTGAGCATCAGCAGAATCGCGACGCCTTCCAGACTGAACGCCACGAACATGGTGTTCTCGCGACCGAGATGATCCGAGACCCAGCCGAAGAACGGCCGCGTGAGTCCGTTTAAGACGCGGTCGAGTGACATCGCCAGCGGCAGCGCGGCCATGGTAATGCCAAACAGGTTGACCGGCACATCGGCAACTCCATAATCCTTGGCCATCGAGCCGAGTTGCGCGGTGGCCATCAGTCCCCCCGTCGCCACCATCGTGAACAGAACATACATCAGCCAGAAGGCGGGAGTCTGCAGCATCTCGAGCCACGTCTGACTGCGGTCGCCCGGCGTCACCACCGGGTTCGCGCGCCCGGATCGCCCCGCGTCGTGCGACAGCTCCGCATTCCCGGCCGCCTTCTCGCCGCCCGCGTCGCGCGGAGTTCGCAGCAGGAACGAGCACACGAGCACAATCACCCCCTGGGCTAGCCCGAACCAGAGGAATGCCGCCGAGTAGCCCCGCGACTTGATCATATTGCTGATCGGCAGCACCGTCAGGGCCGAACCGGCGCCGAAGGCCGCGGCGGTCAATCCGGCCGCCAGTCCCCGCCGGCGCGGAAACCATTTCAACGCGTTCCCGACACTGGTTCCATAGACAATTCCCGCCCCCGCGCCACCGATCACGCCCCCCAGATAAAGTCCCGTAAGCGATTCGGCCAAAGAGTTGATCAGCCACCCCGCGCCGACGAACAGCCCACCGGCGGCCACCATGATCCGCGGACCGAAGCGGTCCACAAGGTAGCCCTCGATCGGAACGAGCCAGGTCTCGGCCAGGACGAAGAGCGTAAACGCCCATTGGATCTGCGTGCGCTCCCAGTCGAACCGGGTGCGCATCGGCTCGACGAACAGCGTCCAGCCATACTGCATGTTGGCGATGGCCACCATGCCCACAATGCCGACGGCGAGCTGGCACCAGCAGTTGTCGACGAGAAACGAGGTTTTCTTCTGGGAAGTCTCGCCAAGCGGCGCCGCCGCTTCGGATTCGGTGGTCAATACGACTGTTCCGATCTACCGCTTGCTGAAGAGACGTCGAGCGCGCGACCAACAGCGATCCCGCCCGGGACTGTTGGAATCATAATCATTGATGTGTGACAGCACGAGCGGGTGAGACATACGAGACAATCTCCGAATAATCAAAGATGGCTGTACGCGGCGGAATCGGGACAGGTAGAATTACGGGCGACAGGCGGTTCCCGAGATCCACACAGGAGGATGGCCATGTGTTGTGCTCGACTGGGAGGCGTTGCTGCAGTTCTCTTCTTCGTGGCATCCGTTGCCGCCGCGGCGCCCCGCGTGACGCACAAGCAGGTGCTCGACATCAAGGTCGCGGGTAAGCAGGGCGGGACGCTGCAGTCGATCGCCCGCACGACCGACGGCAAGCTGGTCGCGCTCATCTGGCAGGACCGCCACGGAGGAGTTCGCGGCGGCGGGTCGAATTTCAAAGCGGTCGAGATCGTCGTTTACGACGACAAAGGCTCGGAGCTGAAACGCTGGACCGTCGATTTTCTCGGTCAGGCCGTCGGAGCGGGGCCTGACGGCTCGATCCTGGTCGGCGGTTCGGGCAAGATCGCCCGGTTCGACGCCGGCGGGAAGCTCGTCCGCAAGGCCGACCTGCCGCACATTGCCGAGCTGCTCGGCGACAAAGACAAACTGCGAAAAAAGGCCGAGGCCCAGATCGCCAGCCAGAAAGAATCGATCAAGCAGACCAAGGACGCGTATGCGGCTCAGATCAAAACCTTCAAGAGCCAGATCGAGAAGCTGAAGGGAGACAAAGAAAACTCTGAGCTCACCGCCGCCGACAAACGCAAGCTGGCGCGGCTCGAGCAGCAGCTCAAGGTCTACGAATCGATCAATTTCGAAGAGGACTTCGGCCCGACCAATGTCGATACCGTCGTCGAGCAGCTTTTGCAGCGGGCGGCCACGATCAGCGGCGTCAGCGCCAACGACAAAGATGTCTTCGTGGTTTGCGGCGAGCAGGAAGGCTACGGCTTCGCCGTCTGGCGGACCGATCACAAGTTCGAGAACCCGACGAAGGTGCTGTCGCAACTCGGCGGTTGCTGCGGCCAGATGGACGTGCAGGCCAATGGAGATGAGCTGTTCGTCGCCGAGAATACCAAGCACCGCGTGGGGCATTATGATCGCGACGGCAAAACGCTGAATACGTTCGGCAAGAAATCGGGGCTGTTTTCCTCCGACGGGTTCGGCGGCTGCTGCAACCCGATGAACGTCTGCATCAGCCAGCAGGGTGAAGTCTTCACGGCCGAATCGGAAGGCATCGTCCGCCGGTTCTCGACCGACGGCAAATCGCTGGGTCTCGTCGGACGCGTCACGCTCACCGGCGGCTGCAAAAACGTCGCCATCGCCGTCTCGCCCAAGGCAGACAAGATCTTCTTCTGCGACCTGCCCGGCTCGCGGATCATCGTGCTGGGCCCGGTCGCCAACGAGGCCGAGGCCGAGGCCCTGGGCAAGGACGCCGACGCGAAGGCCAAGGCGCAGGAGGCTGCGATCAGGGCAGCCGTGGATGACGAAGACGCCGATACGGACAAATAAGAGGAGCCGATCATGAAATTCAGACTTGCCTTGGTTTGCAGCGCCGTGGCCCTGTTGCTCGCCGTGTCCTTCGGCGGCGATTCCTTCGCCGCAGACAAAGACCGCACGCTGACGGTCGTCGTCATGGACCCGCTCGCGCTGCCCCTCTCGTGCCTGCCCTCGCAGAAAAGACCGCGGGGCGCGCCGACATCGTCATCGGCAAGAAATCGGTCGTCGATGCCGAGATTGAAAAAGGCAAGCTGAAATTCAAACCGATTCTGGCGCTGACGGGCAAAGACGGCGTCACGACCCAGACCGGGCTGATCGTCGTCCCCGCTGCCGACCCGGCCAAGACGGCCGGCGACCTGAAGAATTACCGCATCATTTTCGGCCCGGCGTATTGCGAAGAAAAACACGCGGCGGCCATCGAACTGCTGGCCGCCAGCGGCGTCACGCTGCCCGACACGCTCGAAACCTGCGAAGCCTGCAGCGACGGCGCCACAATGATTCTGGAACTGGGCTCGAAGGTTCGCGCCGCGACTGTCATTTCCAGTTACGCGGCCCCGCTGCTCGAAGGTTGCGGCACGATCAAGAAAGGCGACCTGCGCGTCGTCGGCAAGACGAAGCCGGTGCCGTTCGTGACGGCGTTTGTTTCGGGCAAGCTCAAGGATGAAGAACAGTCGGCCATCCGCAAAGCGCTGCTGGCCGTCGCCGACGAGCCGGCGCTGCTGCTGGCGCTGGAAACGAAGAAGGGATTCGTGGAAGAACCCGCCACGCCGCCGGCCGACGGAAAGCCGCTGGCGACAAGTTCTGACGCTCAAAAAAAAAGAGCGCGCTGAACGATCAGCGGGATCAGAACGTTGAGTGGCCCGGCTGGCGCGGCCC
>JACQFH010000275.1 GCA_016200145.1 Planctomycetia bacterium
ATATTGTCGTCTTTCGCTCCGCGAAAGAACGCCCTTTCGCGGAGCGAAAGGCGACAATCTAAAACAACTCTTCGATCGGCTTGCCGCTGCCGACGATGCTGACGGGGCGGCCGCTCGAATCTTCGTAGTGCACGTCGAGCGGAATGCCCAGCACCCGGTAGAGCGTGGCCAACAGGTCCAGCGGCGCGACGGGCCGCTCGCGGACGCCCCCGCCCCATTTTTCACTCGTGCCGACGACACGGCCCCCCTGCATCCCGCCGCCGGCCAGCAGGACCGAAAAGCAGTCCGACCAGTGGTCGCGCCCGGCGTGACCGTTCATCCGCGGCGTGCGGCCGAATTCGCCGACGCAGTAAACCGCGACGTCGCCCAGCATCCCGCGCTCGTCCAGGTCTTCCACAAGCGCCGCGATCGCCCGGTCCAGTGGAGGCAGATGCTCGTCGAGCCCTTTGACGATGTCGTTGTGGTGGTCCCAGTTTCCCGTATTGATATTCACGCACCGCGCACCGGCTTCAATCAGTCGCCGGGCCAATAGCGCACTCTGGCCATAACGGTGCCGTCCGTAGCGATCGCGCAACTCGGGGGCCTCGCGGCCCAGGTCGAAGGCCTCGCGCACGCCCTTTCCGGCGACGAGCTCGAGCGCCTGGCCTTTGAACGTATCGAGGCCTTCCATCACGCCGCTCTCGTCGATCTCACGGCGCAGCGAATCGAACTTCTTGAGCAGCGTGCGGCGCGCGTCGACGCTGCGGCTGGCGAGCCCTTCGGGCAGCGTCAGGTTCGGCACCTTGAAATCGGCCGCGTTGGGATCGGCCCCCACTTCGAACGGATTGTACGCCTTCCCCAGGTAGACCGCTCCCTGGTAACCGAACGCCTCGGATTTCGGCATCGTCACATACGCGGGCATCGGCGGCCGGCGCGAGCCGAGCGATCGGGCGATCACCGACCCGAGCGACGGCTTCTGGGCTGCATTGCGGGCCAGCGTGGGACCGAAGTAGCCGGTCTGCATCCAATGCGCCGAGGGGGCATGGATGCCGTTTTCGTGATGCACCGACCGCACCAGCGACAGGTGCTGCATGACGCGCGCCTGCCGGGGAAGCCTCTCGCCAAGGGCGACTCCGGAAACGGCGGTGTCGATCGTCCGGTACATGCCGCGATATTCGGCCGGCGCATCGGGTTTGGTGTCGTACGTGTCCTGCTGACTCAAACCGCCGTCGGTCCAGAACACGATCAGCGATTTCCCGCTCGCGGGACGATCTGCCTCGGCCGCCTGCGCTTCCAGACGCAGCAGGTCCGCCAGGCCCAATCCCAGACACGGGACGCCGATCTGCAGGAATTCACGGCGCGTGGCGCCGGAACAGTTGCGGTACGAGCTTCCTGCGAAAAGTTTCATCAGCAGAACTCCACGCCTGTGATTGGTGTAGGGTGGGCTGTGCCCACCACTACCTATCGGTTAATGATTGAACAAAAACTCATGAGTGGCAATGAGTGACCACAACAGCGACCGGCAGGCGTCGGCCCGGTCGGGTTCCGATTCAAGGAATTCAATAGCGGATTTCTTTTCATCCGGGCGCGGCGGACGCCCCAGCACGCACACGAAGATGTCGTCAGCGATTGTCGCGGGTAAGCTGCCTTGAGCGGCAATGCGTCTGGCAAAGCCCGATTCGGACATCAGCTTGCGCTGGATCTCGGCCGAATTCACCAGCTCCAGGGCCTGGTTCAGCGACGGCGCGTCGACCCGCTCGCATTCGCAGGCCGAATTGCGGGATGGTCGGCCGAACACGTCCAGAAAATGCGCGGCGACGTTTTCATCGGGGAGGTCGATGGCCCTGGTCCCCGCGGGGAATTTGCCCGGGCCGCCGGGAAACTCGGTCGGAACGTCGAGCACCTGGCTGATGCCGTCGAGCAGCGCTTCGGCCGGCAGGCGGCGGGGATAGAACCGGGAATAGGCCTGCGTGTCGCCGGCGTTCCCCTCGTGAGGAACCGCTTCGAGGCCGTAGGCGGAGCAATTGGCGATCACGCGGATCAGGTGTTTGATGTCGTATCCGCTGGATATGAATTCGCGGGCCAGGGCGTCGAGCAGCTCGGGATTGCTGGGCGGGTTCGTGCTCCGCGCGTCGTCGATCGGGTGAATGATGCCCCGGCCGAGAAAGTGCGCCCACATCCGATTGGCCATCGTCCGCGCGAAAAACGGATTGACGGGCGAAGTCATCCAGCGGGCCAGGCCCTTTCGCGGATCATCGTGTTCGCCGATCGCAAACTCATCGCCCCCCAGCGCGCGCGGCCGCAGCACGGCCCCCGTGCGTGGATGGACCACATCACCTGCTTCTTTCAGGTAGATGACTTCGTCGGTCGGCACTTCCGCATCGGCAAAGCCTCCCTTGCGGCCCACGCGCCCGAACACGGCGGCCAGCCCGTAATAATCGGCCTGGCTCCAGCGCTCGGCCGGATGGTGATGGCACTGGGCGCATTGGATGCGGACCCCCAGAAAGGCCTGTGCGACCGATTCGACGAACTCCGGCGGCTTCCGCACAGTGCGATACCAGGTCGCCGGCGGGTTCTCTTTCTGACTGCCGCTGGCTGTGAGAATTTCGGAGACGAACTGGTCGTACGGTTTGTTTTCGGCCAATGAGTCGCGAATCCAGCCGGCGAACAGGGCCGTCCCCTCGCGCTGCTTGCTCGTCGAGTAACCCGCGCCGCGGTTCTGCAGGATGTCGGCCCATTTGAGCGCGAAGTAACTGGCATATTCGGGTCGGTCCAGCAGACGGTCGATGAGGCGCGCCCGCTTGTCGGTCCGCGCGTCGGCACAGTATTCGGCAACTTCATGAGGCGTGGGCAACGTGCCGCAAATGTCGATCGTCGCCCGCCGCAGAAACGTTGCGTCGTCGGCCACTCCTGAAGGCACGAGGGCCAGCTTTCGCCATTGCCGGATCAGCAGCCGATCGACGGCGGAATCGCCCAGACGCTGTTGCACACGATCGAGCGCGGCCTCGACGGTCGCCTGCCGCGCTGCGTCGGCGGGGAACGGCACGGCCACGTGAAACGTGGCGATCTGCTCGCCGAATCGGGCCATCACGGCGGCCAATCCCGAACGCGGCTGGATTTTGACGAGCCCACCGGCATCGACGGCGGCAATTTCAGGATCGTTCGACTGGTACACTGCCTGGCGCGTGACGTCGCGCCGCGATCCGTCCGAGAACCAGGCCGTCACGACCAACTGCTGAGCGCTCCGGGCCGGCAGCGTCGCTTCGGTTGGCGCGATCTCAATCCGCACCAGCCGTGGGTCATCGGCTCGCGGCGGAGACGCGCCCTGCGCGATCCAGTCGCGCAAGGTTCGATAGTCATCGCTGTCTTCAGCCAGGCGCCGTCCGCCGCCGTGCGGCACTCGGGCAGTGGCCTTCAGGAGCAGCATGCTGCGGTCGGGAGCGGCGGGCGCAAGCCTGCGTCCGCGGGCCTCTGCGAGCAGCGACTCGTAATCGAGGTCGGGCTCGAACCCGAGCAGCGAGAGCTTGAAACCGTTCTGACCGCTCGCCTTGCCGTGACAGCCGCCGCTGTTGCACCCGAGCCGCGTGAGGACCGGAACGACGTCGGTGGCGAAGTAGATTTTTGGCGCCGCCGGCTCGCTGGCGGAGACGACCGCCGGCCGGGCCAGCGCGAACAGGCACGCCGCGCCTGCGAGCAGGACCAGGATTCGAATCGTATGGCGACGTTCAGGCATCTCTATTCCACGATCTCCAAGGGCAAAAAGCAGCTTCCGAAAAACGTCGGCTGGTCTTCCCGTACTCCGACGGTAAACAACCTCAAGAACTGCTGACGCCCGAGCGGGGCGTCGTCGTTGACGACGATCTGCAGCGAACCATGATCGGTCTGGCCGACAAACGTCTCGCCGCGCCCCCGCAGGCCGGGGATGACGGTCACACGGCCAGGGGCCGCCAGCTCGGTGTGCATCTTGCCGATGAACCCGTTGCGGCGCTGTGCCGCGTACCGTACTTGAAGCGTCTCTCCACGCCGGGCACGCGTCGGAGCAAAGGGGTCGACTTCGACGAGAAACGCTTCCGATTCGACCTCGAACGTGACGGGATTGCTGTAGACGACCACCGTCTCAAGCTTACTCTCTGCACCCGGCACCGTGGTTTCCCCTTTGACCACGAGTGAATACGGCCCCAGCGGCAGATTCGGCGGCAGGTAGAAACTGAGATAGCCCCGCGACTGCCCGGCCGAAATGATCGCAGTCTGATTCGTAACGGCTTCGGACAGCCCCGCGGCGATCAGTTTCACCGGCGCGGAATGCTCGGGCTGGCGACGTTCCACGTCGACGGCGACATCCAAGATCCCGCCCGGAGAGTGTTTTACCTGCAGGTTGCCGTACAGGTGATGATTGAGTGTCTCGTGTCCGTTTGCCGAGAGATGCACGGGGGCCTCGCCTGCGACAGCCAGCGGAATTTCCGACGTCATTCTCCCCCAGCCGCCCGGCGCTCCGGACCGGACAATGGTCCCCGCGCGCACAGGCCGGCGATCTTTCAGGTCCGCCGGTTGTGCGCCGCTGCCGGCAATCGATTCGAGCTGCAACTTGCCCAGCGCGTTCGGGGCCGACGATTGTGCCGAGACAACCAGCAGCGCGCGGTCGACCCCCTGCCCGATCCAGACGTCAGGACATTCAACTCCGGCCGGAAGATCGCGTGCCGTGACGCGGATCGGTCCTGCAAAACCCCGGCGTCGAAACGCCACGAGATCGAGCAGTTCGCGGCCACCACGGCGCACGTTGAGTCCTGCCGGCCCGTCTGAGTGCGGCAGGGCCACCACCTGATATTCTGATTCTTCGCGCCGGACGCTCAACCGGTACACGCGCCGCGGATCGTCCGGCAAGCCGCCGCCGAGATTCCGCATGACGATCTGGAACAGCCCGTCCGCCGGCGCGACCCAGCGACCTGTCGGATCGAAATGGCTGGCGGCAAATGCGCTTCCCGTGTTGCCGCCGACGCTGTCGCTGAACTGCGCCAGCTTCTGCCCGTTCGCGGCATCGCAGATGCTGATATCGAGATCGAGGGGGGAGCCAATCCGCTCGGCCAGCCCTTCAATATGAAGCACCTCGCCCCGACGCGCCTCAAAAGCATACCAGTCGCGCTCGTCCTCGAGCGCCAGACGGCCGCTGATTTCGCACGGGCACGTCAGCAACTGGGCCGCCTGCGGCGAATGATTGTCGGTGCGGTCGGTCACGACCGGCACGTCGCTGACGCCCATGGCGATCGCCGCGTGGCTGCCGGAAAGATGGTACGCGAACCCGGAAAATTCCGCCTGTGCCGGGGCCAGGCGCACGGGCAGCGGCCAGGTCGGCTGGGCGACAGTCGCGGGGATCTCGATTTCGACCTGGTCGAACTCACTGGCCAGTTGTGAACTTGCGGCTTCTGCACGATTCACCAGGTTCCAGCCGAACAGCGTTACGCGCGACGATTTGCCGCGCTCGACGACCGCCGGGACGGCAAACGCCACGCGCTGGCCGGTGTCGATGTCGAGCCGGTAATAATGTTCGGGACTTCCAGAGGAAAT
>JACQFH010000276.1 GCA_016200145.1 Planctomycetia bacterium
GCGCGATGCCGAGTGCCTCGACGCCGTCCGCCAGGCGCTGGCCCGCAACCTGCCCGACGATGTGGTCCGCGAATTGAAACACCGGCTGGTCGAGCAGCTCATCGTGTGCGGCGACGCCGAGGGAACCCGGCGGGAACTCGAGGCGCTGACGCAAACGGAGGGCGAGACGTTTCGCGTGCGCTTGCTGCAAGTCGACCAGTACCGTCTGGAAGGCCTGCCCGAAAAGGCGCTGGAAGTCATGGAACAGGTGTTCCGCGAGGCGCGCGACCCGGCCGAGGCGTGCTTCAACCGTGGAGTAATTTATCACGACCTCGGCCGCTATGCCGAGGCGGTTCGCGACCTGGAGCGCGCCGTGGCGGCGCAGCCCATGAATTCGTCGGCCCACTTCAAGCTGTCGGAGGCGTATCGGGCCCTCGAGCGACAGGATTCTGCCGCGCGTCACCGGGCGATTGCCGACGGAATCAATGCCAAACAACTGCAGATTGCGACGTTGCAGAAGCAGATCAGCCGCGACCACGCCGACGCGGCGATTCCCCGGCAACTCGCGAAGCTGTACCGCGAGCTGGGTTCCGAAGAAGCGGCGAACGCATGGGAAAAGAGGGCCGAGAGTCTCGAACGCAAATAACCGCAGGTCGGTCCGGAACGCAAAGTTGGAGTTCAGGCTTCAGCCTGCGCAACGGGAAGTTGTCCACAACATTGCACCCGTGGCGAGCGCGGTCGGCCCACCTCGCGTGCAATTCTACGATCGACCCGGCAAGAGCGCAGGCTGAAGCCTGAACTCCAACTGGACAGGCTGGAAAGCCTGACCTGCTTCGAGTACCGTGCGCAATAGCAGGGTGGTACGCAACTTCCCCGTCGATCGCAAAGGATTGTTTCACACCATGAACAACCTGATACTCGCCGGCGCCGTCGTCTTTTTTACACTGGTTGGCTTCGTCGCGCTGATCATCTTCATTAAATACTTCAATCTCTGGCTGCAGGCGTACGTAACGCGTGCGCGGGTCAGCATGCTGTCGCTGATCGCCATGTCGTTCCGCAAGGTCAATGCCCGGGTAATCGTCGAAACGAAGATCATGGCGGTGCAGGCCGGTTTGCCCAACATCTCGACGCAGGCCTACGAGGCTCATTACCTGGCCCAGGGCAACGTCCGTCGCGTCGTGCAGGCCCTGATCGTGGCGCACCGCGCCAAGATTGACCTCGACTGGGAAACGGCCACCGCCATCGATCTGGCAGGCCGAAACGTTCTCGAAGCCGTGCAGACCAGCGTCGACCCAAAAGTCATCGACTGCCCCGATCCGCGCCGCAGCGGACGGACGACGCTCGACGGCGTCGCCAAGAACGGCATTCAGCTCAAGGCGCGGGCCCGCGTCACAGTCCGCACGAACCTGGCGCAGTTGATCGGCGGGGCGACGGAAGAAACCATTATCGCCCGCGTCGGCGAAGGGATCGTCGCGGCGATCGGCTCGTGCGACAGCCACAAGCTGGTGCTGGCCAACCCCATGCTCATCGCCAAGGCCGTGCTCGACAAGAGCCTCGATTCACAAACGGCCTTCGAAATCGTCTCGATCGACATTGCCGACATCGACGTGGGGGACAACGTCGGCGCCCGGTTGCAGGCCGACCAGGCCGAGGCTGACGTGCGCGTCGCGCGGGCCAAAGCCGAAGAGCGCCGGGCCCGGGCTGTCGCCTCTGAGCAGGAGATGAAGGCCCTCACCGCCGAGAACCGGGCGAAAGTCGTGCTCGCCGAGGCTGAAGTCCCGCTGGCGATCGCCGACGCGTACAAGATGGGGCGATTGCGCGCCGTCGCGACGTAACGGCGCGAAGAGGCAAGCACGACGCAGATTCCAGCAAATGCGGAATGCGGAATTAAAAACTAGGCGAGCCGGGGGAACGGGCACCAATTCGAATAGAATTGGTCGCCCCCGGGTGCATCGGCCTGCCCTCACGCACTGCTGCTAACTGCGCGGCCGGGCCGCGCTCGTGTAGATGTCGACGAGAAACAGCACGGCTTCTTTTGAACCGGCGTTGATGATCGCGTGCGGAACGTCGGCCCGATAGCTGACCGAATCGCCGGGGTGCAGCACTTCGGCGTCGCGTCCCGACTCAACGCGCACCTGCCCCTTTTCAACCGTCAGGAATTCGCGCGTTCCCTGAAAGTGCGGCGCGCTGCGCAGGGCGCCCCCCGGCTGGAGCTGGACTTCGTAGAACTCGACGTCCTTTTCGAGGTTCAGCGGGCTCAAGGTGCGAATCCGGCAGTGCTTGTCTGATCGGAAATGATAGGCCCGGTCGTTCGCGCGAATCACGGTAATCGCCGAGCTGGCGTCGGGGACCTGAACCAAATCTCCCAGCGTCATGCCGAATGCGTGCGCGATGCGCAGCGTGACGGCCAAAGTGGGGTTGGCCTGTTCGCGCTCGATCTGGCTGAGCATCGACCGGCTGACGCCGCTGGCGCTGGCCAGCACCTGCAACGACCAGCCCCGCTCGGCGCGCAACTGCCGCACCCGATCGCCCAGGTGCTGGGTGATCGTGTCAGCCAGCTCGGCCGCCGGATCGGCCGAGCGCCGTTTGGGTTTTGGTGCAGGATGCTTCATGGGATGAATCGTTAAAGGGCACGCCCGTCAGTCGTTTAACCCGGAGCCAACGGCGACGGCGTTCTCGCATGCCAACCGGCACGCGCCGTCGCCGTTGGCTCCGGGTTAAACGATTCCGCCGCCGGCGATGGAGCGTACACTATACTGGAATCATGTCTTGCATAATGGACGGCAATGTTTATCATATTGTACACTGCGTCCAGTATCTTGGAAGCCTCGTTTGACCGCGACCCGGGCACCGCCGCGGACAGCGGTGGTCGGAGCGCGTATCGCAGGCTCCGGACTTTCATTTGCAACCCGGCGGTCGCCAGAATCTGCAACGGACTTACAGTGGCAACGGTATCCCGACGCTCGATACGCGCTCCCCTTCGGGTCGCGGTCAAACGAATTGGCAAACCACAGAAGAAAGCACGCACCATGCAAACAATGCAGGCCCTCGTCAAAGCCAGATCGGAGCCGGGGCTGTGGCTCGAAGATGTTCCCGTGCCCGAATATGGGATCAACGACGTCTTGATACGCGTCGACCGCACCGGCATTTGCGGAACCGATCTGCACATCTATAAATGGGACGCCTGGGCGCAAAAGACGATCCCCGTACCGATGGTCGTGGGCCACGAATTCGTGGGCGAGATCGTCGCCGTCGGGTCGAATGTCAAGGACTTTTTCCCCGGCGACGTCGTCAGCGGCGAAGGGCACGTCGTCTGCGGGCGCTGCCGGAACTGCCTGGCCGGGCGGCGGCACCTGTGTAAAGACACGAAAGGGGTCGGGGTCAACCGGGCGGGCGCGTTCGCCGAATACCTCTCGCTGCCCATGACCAACGTCTGGCACCATCGTCATGACATCGACCGCGACGTGGCCTCGATTTTCGACCCCTTCGGGAACGCCGTGCATACGGCCCTGTCGTTTCCCGTGCTGGGCGAGGACGTGCTGATCACGGGGGCCGGCCCGATCGGGATCATGGCGGCGGCGGTTGTCAGGCACGCCGGGGCGCGGTACGTCGTCGTCACCGACGTGAATGATTACCGGCTCGAACTGGCGAAGACGATGGGGGCCACGATCGCCCTCAACGTCAAAACAGGCTCGCTGGCCGAGGCGCAGAAGCAGCTCGGCATGAAAGAGGGTTTCGACGTGGGGCTTGAAATGTCGGGAAACCCCAGCGCCTTCCGCGACATGCTCGACAACATGGCGCACGGCGGAAAAATCGCCATACTGGGCATTCCGTCGGAGCAGATCGCCATCGACTGGAACATCGTCGTGTTCAACATGCTCACGATCCACGGGATTTACGGCCGCGAAATGTACGAGACGTGGTACAAGATGACGGTGATGCTCGAAAGCGGCCTCGACATCCGGCCGGTGATCACGCACCGGTTCCCTTACACCGAATTCGAAAAGGGATTTGCTGCCATGAAAACGGGCGAATCGGGGAAGGTGATATTGAACTGGCGCACGTAAGACCCCTGCCGGTTCATCAATGTTCAAGCGACAGGCCCGTGCACCCGTGGACTTACGTCCACGGCTCGCCCGCTGCTGGCACGCGGCCCTCGACCGCCGGGGCTACGGCCTGTCGTCGGTCCGCTTCATCTGCGGCACACAGGAAGTCCACAAAGAGCTGGAATCGGCCCTGAGCCGGTTTCTCGGCGCCGACGACACGATCCTGTACGGCTCGTGCTTCGACGCCAACGGGGGCCTGTTCGAAACGCTGCTCGGCGAGGAAGACGCGGTGATCTCGGATGAGCTTAACCATGCCAGCATCATCGACGGCGTGCGCTTGTGCAAAGCAAACCGCTTGCGTTACCGCAACAACGACATGAGCGACCTGGAAGCGAAGCTCAAAAAGGCCGCGGGGGCGCGGTTCCGCCTGATTGCCACCGACGGCGTGTTTTCGATGGACGGATACATCGCCAACCTGCCGGGGATCTGCGAACTGGCCGACAAGCACGACGCGCTCGTGATGGTCGACGATTCACATGCCGTCGGCTTTATGGGACCGAAAGGGCGCGGCACCCACGAGCTGCACGGTGTGATCGACCGCATCGACATTCTGACGGGCACGCTCGGTAAGGCGCTGGGGGGCGCGAGCGGCGGCTACACGAGCGGCCGGCAAGAAATCGTCGAACTGCTGCGGCAGCGCTCGCGGCCCTATCTGTTTTCGAACACACTCGCGCCGAGCATTGCCGGCGCGTCGCTCAAGGCGCTCGAGCTGCTCAGCTCCTCGACGGCCCTGCGCGACAAACTGGAGGCCAACACAAAGTTCTTCCGCGGCGAAATGACCCGGCGCGGATTCAACATTCTGCCCGGCACGCACCCGATTTCGCCGATCATGCTGGGCGAGGCGGCCCTCGCCTCCAAATTCGCCGGAGCGATGCTCGCCAGGGGAGTGTATGTGATCGGTTTTTCGTACCCGGTGGTGCCACAAGGGAAGGCCCGCATCCGCACGCAGATTTCGGCGGCGCACTCGCAGGCCGATCTCGAATTCGCCGTCGAGGCCTTCTGCCAGGTGAAAGCCGAGCTGGGATTGTAGTTGGAGTTCAGGCTTCAGCCTGCGCAACTGGAGTTGATTCACAAAACTGCACGCGGCCGAGTGCACTGTCGACACAGCGACGATGCGATCTTGTGCTCGACCCGACAAGAGCGCAGGCTAAAGCCTGAACTCCAGCGGTCGAGCAGTAGGTCCCGCCTGCCGGGCGGGACCTGACAACCGGTGGCATAGATCGTCACACCCGCGGATCAATCTGCAGCAACGACTCCGCCCCATTCGATTCGCGCAATTGCAAACGAGGTCCCCCGGCAGGCGGGACCTACGGCGCGGCAGGCAGGGGAATCTGGTCGTGGCGCAGCACTTCGTACACGTCTGAGAATTCGCAAATCCGCAGCGATTCACCGACCGGCACATCGCGGACGACCTGGGTCGTGCCGCTGGCGGGCCAGTGGATTTCGATCAGCGCCACGCGTTCCGCCTTGCCGAGCCCAATCGTCTGTTCGAGCGGATTGGCTCCAAAGCTGCTGCCGGACGAAATGTGCCGGTGAATCTTCTGCGGTTCGGACCCTGCGGTGACGACTTTAATCCGCGCCCCGATCGCGGCGCGGTTCGTCTGGCGGCCAACCAGCTTGAGCGTGATCCATTGATTGTCGTGCCCCGGGTTCTGGAACAGGACGTTGTGGTACTTGTCGCCGAGGGCGATGCCCCCAATTTCCATGAAGATGTCGACGTTGCCGTCGCGGTCCCAGTCGCCGCAGGCGACCGCATGCCCCTTCTGCAGATGGCCTGTTCCCGCGCCGGCCGTGACTTCGGAGAAACGCCGCCCGGCGACGTTCTTGAACATCCGGTCGGGGACCAGCGTCTCGATGAATGGGTCGCCGGTTCCCAGAAACATGTCGAGCCAGCCGTCGTTGTCGAAATCGCCGAAGTTGCACCCCATGGTGGCGAAGACGAGATCGAGGCCGGCGGCCTGCGTCACGTCTTCGAAGCGCTGCCCCTCGACGTTGCGATACAGCCGATTGGAATTGCGCTCGTGCGGCCGGCCGAGCAACCCCTTGACGATGTCGGCCAGCGTGCGCTCGTAGCAGGTGGCGAAGATGTCGAGCCAGCCGTCGTTGTCGTAATCCCAGGCCCAGCAGGCGAACCCCATCATCGGCCCGTCGACCCCGAATTCTTCGGTCGCATCGCGGAACCGACCTTTTCCATCGTTGCGGAACAAGCGCGATTTGCCCGTCAGAAAATCGACGAACAGGTCGGGATCGCCGTCGTTGTCGATGTCGACCCACGTGGCGCCTTTGCACATGGGATGGTCGCCTTGTCCGAGGCCTGCGGCGACGGCGACTTCGTCGAAAGCGCCGTCGCCCCGGTTGTGGAACAGCCGGCTGCGCTGCGCCTCGCAGCAGACGAACAGGTCGAGCTGCCCATCGTTGTCGTAATCTGCCCAGGCGGCCGAATTCGAATTGACGGGCACGAGCAGCTTCGCGCGGTGCGTCACGTCCGAAAATGTGCCGTCGCCGTTGTTTTCGAGCAGCGAGGGGCGCATCGGCAGATCGAGCCAGGCCCCGCGCGGAATGTAGACGTCGAGGAAGCCGTCGTTGTTGTAGTCGGCCTGGACGCAGTACAGCCCGCCGAGTTGCCCCGCCACGCCGGCGGCCTGCGTCGCATCGTCGAAGCGACCGTCTCCCGAGTTCCGGTAGACCGCCATCGACATGTTGGGATCTATTGAGGTGATGACGATATCGAGGAGGCCGTCGTTGTCGAAGTCGTCCATGATCGCCCCGCCGGAAAGGTTGAGGCGGTTGACACCCACCAGGTGGCCGACGTCGCGAAAACGGCCGATGTCGAATTCGGACTTGCGGAAATGATCGAGGGTGAGCACGAACCGCGGGTCGACCTGATCCGGGTGCTCGCCCAGCGTCATGTACGCCAGGTTCAACAGCCAGCGGACTTCGAGATCGTCCGGAAACTGTTCGAGGTACTCGGTGAAGTGCCTGATTGCCAGGCGCGACCCTGCGGGGTTGATGTGCACGGCGGCCGGGGCGATCGGCAGAATACACGAGCTTTCTCCCCGGCAGTGGATGCAATTCTCATTCTCGCCGCGGCGCAGCGCGGTGACCCCCTGCATGAACACGACCGTATACAGCCAGTCTCGGCTCATGTCTTCGTGCGACTCGATCTTGGAGCGGAGCTCGGCGAGCACGTCGTAGGCCTGCGCCGGCGCTCCTTCGTAGTTGAGGAATGTCGCCTTCCTGAACAGGGCCGGCAGCAGGGCTCGGATGTCGCCTGTGCCTTCAGCCAGGCGGCGGTCGATCGCCTCGACGTTGCGGTAGCCGATGCGGTTCCAGGCGGCGGCGATCTCTTCGAGCGAGGGGTTCGGCGGCCAGGGCTCGAGCGACTGCACGATGTCTTTGAGCCCGCTGGTATCGAGGGGCCGCCGCGGCTCGAAGGCGATTTGCCGGCTGGCCAGAGCTGCCGACCGCCGGGCGCGCGCCGACGACGCAGCGCTCTTCCAATACCCGGCGGCGATGACGACGACCGCCGCCGTGACGCCGGCCAGAATCAGCATTCGGTTACGAGGGGCAGTCACGGTCGCAGGTTCCGGCGTCGAGTGCCCGATCGCGCGTGGGCATCCCACGGCGTGCGGGCATTCTTCGACTATCGCACTCGGCGGGTCGTTTTTCAAATCCAATGTGAAACTTGACATTTCTGCGTGCTGGCGCGACGATCGCACGATGGACCTGGAACTTCGCGATCACGTCGCCGTCGTCACGGGAGGGGCCAGCGAGATCGGGCGCGCGATCGCTGAGCTGTTCGCCGAAGAGTGCGCCCGCGTCGCGGTTTGGGATCGCCAGACCGCCGGTGAGGCCGCGACTGAAATTGCCGTGCGGCGGGGCGGCAAGACGATCGGCCTGGCGGTGGACGTCACCGATGAATTGGCCGTGCGGAAGGCCGCGATTCAAACGGCGGCAGAGCTGGGGCCGATCGACCACCTTGTTCACGCGGCGGCCATTGGATCAGGCAAGTTCGGATTTCCGTTCACCAATCTCGAGCCGCGCGACTGGCTCAAATCGCTGGAAGTGAACGTGATGGGCATGGTGCACGTGGCGCATGCCGTCGCGCCGGTCATGATCGAGCGTCGCCAGGGGACGCTGGTCTTCATTGCGTCGGTCGCCGGGCAGATCGGATCGCAAACCGACCCGCCGTACAGCGCGGCCAAGGCGGCCAACATCAATTTCGCCCAGGTGCTGGCCAAGGACCTCGCGCCACACTCGGTGCGCGTCAACACAGTGTCGCCGGGCATGGTGCAGACGGCGCTCAACCGTTCGGTGTGGCAGTCGTGGAACGACCGCCAGCCGCCCGACAAGAAGCGCAGTTACGACGATTGGGCCGGCGACAAGGTGCGCACGGTCGTCCCCCTGCAGCGCTGGCAGACCCCCCGCGACGTCGCTGAAATGGTGGTCTTTCTCTCGTCGAATCGCGCCGGCCAGGTGACGGGCCAGACGATCAATGTCGACGGGGGCTGGGTGATGCATTCGTAGTGTGGTGTCCTGATCTGGTGGAATTGTAGTGTGCGCCTGAGGCGGATCTCGGCTGCACTGCAGCAGGCGAGACGCCTGCACCACAAATGAGGATGCCTCCATTCGCAGAGCCGCATTGACCCAAACTGCCGAACGCGGTATTTCACAGCAGGGAGCTTATGCTCGGCTTGCGGGGCTGTCGGGCCGGATCATCCGCACTTCGACCTGACGAATTCCATTGTCCATGTCGTCAATCAAAGATTCTTCTGAAGAATCCGCGACCCTGCCGTTCGATGCGGCGGGAAAATCGCAATCGCCCGGGCAGCGCGACAAAGCAAATCGATCGTCAATTGGCAAACCGTGGCTGGTCTGCCTGACGATTGCAGCGCTGGGGGCCCTGGCGTTCACCGTCGACGTCCCCATTTCCCAGGCGATGGTTCAGGGCGACTGGCCGCATCCGCTGCACCGAGTGCGCAACGCGGTTCACAAAACGCTGCTGGCGATCGAGCCGTTCGGGCAGCCGGCGGCGGTGCTGGCCGTCTCGATCGCCGTCTGGATGTGTGCCGGTCCCGGGCGCGGGGCCGCGTACCGAATTCTGGCGGGTTCGTTTGGCGCCGGGCTGGTCGTCGATCTCCTGAAGATCACGGTAGCGCGGATTCGTCCGCGGCACTTCCATTTCCAGGGAACGGTGAGCGACACGTTTCACAGCTTCCTGCCGGGGCCCGGCGATTCGCATTTTCAAAGCTGGCCCTCGGGGCACACGGCGATGGCCGTCGGGTTCTGCCTGGCGCTCTCGGCGATCTTTCCGCGCGGGCGCTGGCTGTTCATCGTGCTGGCCGTGCTGGTCGCATTCCAGAGGATCGAATCGGGGTCGCATTACCTGAGCGACACACTGTTCGCGACGGCCGTGGCCTACGGCGTCTGGTGCCACGTCTTCGGCCATGGGCGCGTCGGGCGGTTTTTCGACTGGCTCGACGCGCGGTGCGCAGAGCGGTTTGCCGCAAACGGATAGGCGAACACGCACCGCAGCATACTAACCCGAAGCGCCGCCGAGGACACGACGACGCACTCCCTCGCTGGCGCTTCGGGTTGGTATAGGAGCGAGGCGTGAGGTACGCCGTCGGTTACCTCAAGCCTCACAGCTCAAGCCTCAAGCCTTCCGTCACGATGTCGCCAGCGACTTCTCGAAGATCACCAGGTTGTCGCCGCGATCGGGGTCCCAGCGGATGCCGACGATGTCGTACATGCGGGCGATCGCCAAGTGCAGCATGGGCCGGTGCTGGTTGTGGCATTCGAAGCGGATCGACTCGTATCCCTGCTCGGCGGCCCAGGCATGCACGGCGTCCTGAAGCTGCGAGGCGATTCCCGTGCGGCGGTAGGGGGGAAGGACGCCGTAAAACCACGAGAAGTAGACCGTGGGCTTAAGCTCGAAGCCGATGTAGAATCCCATCGGCTCGGCCTGCTGGCTGGCGACCAGCATCAGCACGTTGCAGCGTCCCTGGAACCGGCGGCGGAAGAACGCCGCGTCGCGCGCCGGCCGGAAGATCTGGTTGTACAGATCGGCGATCAGCGGGATTTCACCCGGCCCGACAATGTCGATTTTTGCATCTGCCATGTTACAGCTTCTAAATTCGCCATTGCTGCCGACCGTCGTGGTGCGAGATTTCGATCTGCGGTCGCGCATCACCACGAACAAGACGAAAGTTTAGCGGCAACACCTCGCTTTGCAATTGAACGGCAGAATCAACGGTCGACTTGCCCGACATCCGCAATTCGCCCGCTTCCAACCGGTACATCTCGAGCGCCCAGGGATCGCGATCGACGATCAGCAACTCGCGGACTCCAACACGTGCATAGAATTCGAGCTTCTCGCGGCTGCGATCGTCGAGGCTCACGATCTCGACGGCGAAATCCGGACCGCCGCACCAGTGTGTGTCGAGATTACGCGCCGGCGAACCCGTTAGAAAGACCGCCACGTCAGGACAGCGATAATTCTGCGCCCAGTCATCCTCGCGATCGCTGACGTTGATGCCGGGATATGCGGTCCCCCGTTTTCCCGCATCCAGCACATTCTGAAACGTCGCGGTGAGCATCCCCACAAAGAGCTGATGTTCGATGTTTGGAAGCGGCGACATGAAATACACTCCGTCCCAGACCTCATCCCAGCGATCGGCGCCCGAGGCGCGTCGCTCGGCCTTGAGGGTTTCTTCGAGTCGGGGTTCGACGACAAGCATAACCATGATTGAGGACCCTTAGTGCTTCAAGCACGCTGACGCAATCTTACTTCAACGCTGACAGGAACTCCACGAGATCACGGAGATCGAATCGCGACAGCTTCTTGACCAGGTCTTCGGGCATCGACGAGCGCCCGCGGACGCGCTCTTCGATTTCGCTTTTCGGAATCGGGACGACATTTCCCTCGGCGGTCATCAGTTGCACGATGCGTTCGTTCTCTTCCTTGACGATGCCCGCGTGCACTTTTCCGCTTTCGGTGACGATCACCACGGGGTCGAAGCCCTTGGCGATCTGCTTATCGGGGAGGACGATCGATTCCAGCAGGTAGTCGCGCTTCTGCTGCGCACCGATCTTCGAGAGATCGGGACCGACTTCGCCTCCCTGGCCGTCGATCTTGTGGCAGCGGACGCAGGAAAGCTCGCTGCGCTCGTAGAAGATCTTGCGGCCCCGTTCTGCGTTGCCACCGGCGACCGCCACGCGGTATTCGGCCAGGGGATCGTCGGCAGCGGCCGCCGCTTTCAGCTCTTTGACCTTCTGCTGCACCTGCGGCAACGGGCGCTTGGCCGCAGCTTCGAGCAGGTCGAGCTGCACCTCGATCGGCGCTTCCCCCGCAATCGCCTTCGAGAGCCATTCCACGAGCAATGCGGCGGAACCGGAACCCTTGATCTCCCCCAGCAAAGCCAGGGCCGACTGCTTCTCGATCAGCTCGCCTGATTCGAGCGCCCGGGCCACCTCGGCGAGCGCGGCTTCGGGCTGAATGCGGGCCAGCGCCCGGCGCGCGACGGCGCGCAGCGCGGGCTGATCGGCGGCCAGGGCGGCCTCGATCGCCTCGGGCAGGCGCGCGTCATCAAGCCCGGCCAATGCCTCGAGCGCGTCGGACCGCGTCTGGGCCGGTTGGTCGCTTTCGGTCACGAGCTGCATCAGGACCGGCCCGACTTCTTTGACTGCCAGTTTGACGGCGACCTTTGTGGCCGTCTGGCGGAGCTTCTCGGGGCCGGCGAAAATGCCGCCGAGTTTGTCTCGAAATGCCGCGGCCGCCGGTTGCGGATCGCGCTTCGCGAGCGGCCGCCACAGCCCCATCACCCGGTCGCGCCCCGACGGGGCCGCCCAGTCGCCCAGCGCCAGGGCGGCCTCGGCCCGCACGGCTTCGGGCGCGTCGGCATCGGCTGCGATTGCCGCGACCGCCGTCGCTCCTTCTGCCGTCCCTTCGCGAAAATTCGCGTTCACCACGCGGTACAGTGTGGACGCCGAGAGTCCGCGCCGCGCGCTGAGTCGCGCTAATGCCGGCAGTGCTTCGCCGATCGGTACGTCGTTAATGGCGCGGGCCGCCTCGTCGACGATCTGCGGCAACGGATCGGACAGGAACCGGGCGACTTCCGCGCTGCTCCGACGGCGCAAGGCCAGCAGCACGCCCATCCGCACGGCGGGAGACGAATCGCCGGCGGCTTCCAGCAAACCGAGTTCGACCGGCAACCGCGCCAGGGCCATGACGGCCGCATGCCGCAGATAAGGATCGCTGTCGGCGTTCTCTCGCAGCAGCTCGACGATTGGCGCGAGGCGACCGGATTTTCTCATCCAGCCGTAGGCGAGGGCCGCCTGGAACCGCACGTGCGGCTCGGGGTCTTTCAGCAATTCGGCCAGTTTGCCGGACGCCTTATCAAGCTTCGCATCACCAAGGACCCGGGCGCTGTTCGCACGCACCTCGGGGTCTGCGTCGGCAAGCAGCCGCAAGACCGGCGCGAGAACGTTCGGCTGCCGGCGTCCGATCTGGCCCAAGCCCCAAATTGCATGCAGTCGCGCGAGACGGTTTTCGTTTTTCGCGGCGACTTTCGTGAGGGCCTCCACCGCCGGCGCGCCGCGCTCGGCCAGATGGAACTGCGCTTCGAGGCGCACCTTGCTGTGCGGGTGAGCGAGCAGCCCTGCAAGTTCAGCGTTTGATCGCTGCGCGAAGCCCTCTTTCATCAGCCGCGCGGTCGATTTGACCTGCGGATCGTCTGCGGCCGCCGGATCGGTGAGACGATAGATCCTGCCCTTTCCCGCCCCCTCCCAGGTCTCGACCCAGTCGGCGACGTACATGGCGCCGTCGGGACCGAAATCGACGTCGGTCGCCAGGATCGACCACAGGAACTCGTGCGAATCGACGAGCTCGAACGAGGCGCCTTTAGGTTTCACGGCGAACGACCGGACGCCGCTGTTGGCGAACCCGCCCCGGAAGTCGGCCAGGAAGAAATGGTCTGCATATCGCGACGGCAAGCCGATTCCGGGATAGTGCGCGAGGCCCGACGGGCCGTCGGCGATGTTAATGATTGGCGGGACGATGTAAGCCGGCTGCCCTTCGTGCTGCGGATGCCACAGCTTCTCGCGGTTCCAGGGGCCGCGGTCCGAGAGGTACTGGAAACTCATCCTCCAGCCGCTCTCGCCGCCGTCGACGAGGTACACCCAGCGGGCCTTGTCGCCGCTGTCGGAGTTGTTGTCGCCGGTGAACAGGTTGCCGTAGTCGTCGAACGCCAGCTCCTGCGGGTTCCGCAGGCCCGTGGCAAAAACTTCGAGCTCGGAGCCATCGGGATTGCAGCGGAGCACGGCCCCCTGGTCGGGGTACGCGAGCCGCTTTCCTTCGCGCGTCGTGACGTTAAAGCCCCGGTCGCCGATGCTGAAATAGAGCCGCCCGTCGGGACCGAACGTCAGCCCGTGCAAATCGTGGCCGCGGAAGGCGACGCGTACGCCAAATCCGGACAGCAGCGGCTGGCGGAGATCGGCCTTGCCGTCGGCGTCGTCGTCGCGAAGCAGCCACAGGTGGGGGATGTTCGTGTACCAGACGTTGCCGTTCCGCGCGAGCACGCCGGCGCCGGTCCCTTCCAGAACGGCGTTATAGCCGTTCGAAAAGACCGTCGACGTGTCGGCCTTTCCATCGCCGTCGCGATCTTCGACCAGCCGCACGAGGTCCTGCTCTCTCGTATATTCCCAGACCTTATCCCCGAGGTGCTTCCAGAAATAAGCGAGCCGATCTTCGACCGTCATGGCGGCGAGATCGTCGTCGAGCCAGCTTCCGTGGCCGCGATTGTCTTCGACCCCTTTGCTCTGCCGGTACGTCTCGGCGACAAACACTCGACCGCGCTCGTCGATGCAGAACGCCACAGGGTTGGCCAGGAGAGGCTCGGCGGCCCACAGGTCGAGCTTGAGACCCGGCTGGACCTTGATCCGCGAGATGGCCAGGTCCCCCTCGTTGGACGCGGTGGCAACTTTGGGATCGTTCGGCACGCCTGCCGAGAGGCAGGCAGCGGAAACTATCGCGGCGGCGAAGGTCACACTGACCAGCGGCCGTATCGAATTGCATCGCACCATCGTGCTTCCTTAAATTGTCGAATTCTATCGAATTCACGTGCCAGATGATCCTATTCCCATTCTAGCTCGGCGAGTCGGGGACGTAAGTCCCCGGGTGCATTCGCCGGCTAAAGCCGTACCCGCGTCACTCCCGAACTCTGGCGAATTCGACGACGCGGCACATCGCCCAGAGAAGAATCGCGTGATAGACTGGCGAGCCGCGACGCCCAACATGACCGGCACAGCTCCATAAACGGGAATACACCATGGCACGCAAACGGCCTGCGGCGAAGAAGCACATCCATTACCACAAAGACGGCAGCATCTGGGCGAAAGGACAGAACATCGACGGCGTCATGACCGGCTATTGGGAATGGTTTCGCAAGGACGGATCCAAAATGCGCTCGGGCTATTTTGAAAACGGTGAGCAGGTCGGCGAGTGGACCACCTATGACAAAAAGGGAAAGGTCTATATGGTCACATTGATCAAACCGAAAAAGAAAAAATGATCCGCGCAAAAATCCGCCGCCGATCTCGTCCATTTATCGATAAATATCCGACATGGGTGGCCGGGCCTGGATGACAGTTCTACTACGTCTCCGTGACGTTTTTCGCGTGGACTGAAGTCCACCCTACGGGAGTCAATCCGTGTTTACACAGGTGCGAATCGCCGGTAGCATCAATCACATCAACGGTTGCCATTGTGTTCGGCATCTCGCCGGGAATTGCACATGCCTCTCCCTTTTCCGCCTAACCTGACTCTGCGAGTACGCCTGCAATCGCGGCGCGGATTCTTGCAGGCGGCGTTTGCGTCGGCGGCCGCGGCGACGGCGGGAAGCGTCGGCGCGCACAACGCGGCGGCCGGCGGGGCGCGTCACGAAGCGGCGGCCATCCTCTTCTTTCTTGCCGGCGGGCCCAGTCATATCGACATGTACGATATGAAGCCCGATGCCGGGCCCGAACTTCGCGGACCGTTCCAGCCGATCGCCACGCGCGTGCCGGGACTCGACGTCTGCGAGCTGATGCCGCGGCATCGCGAGATCGCCGACCGGCTGGCCGTCATTCGTTCGGTCACCCACAACCTGAGCGTTCACGACGATGCCACGCACTGGATTCAGACAGGGTACCCGCTGCTGAACGCGCGGCAGCGCGGGCAGACGCATCCCTCGCAGGGTTCGGCGGTCGCCCGGTTGCGCGGCGCCCGGCGGCCGGGAATGGCCCCCTACATCTGCATTCCGGAAGACTATCGCACCCATGCCGGGTTCTACGAAGGTGCTGCGTACCTCGGCCCGCGATATCTCGCATTGAACGCCGGCGGCGACCCGAGCCTGGGGAATTATCGGCCGCCGGAGTTCACACTGCCCGCCGAGGTGACTCTGCCGCGGCTGGACGACCGCCGACGGCTGCTGGGCGCTCTCGACCGGTTTGCACAGCAGACCGAAGCGAGTTCCGCGTACCGCGACCTTTCCGACGTGCAGCGGCAGGCCGTCGAATTGACGATTGGCTCTGCGGTGCGCGAGGCGTTCGACCTCGCGCGCGAGACCGAGGCCACGCGAGCCGCATACGGCAAACACGCTTATGGCCAGGGAGCGCTGCTCGCGCGCCGGCTGGTCGAGGCGGGGGCGTCGTTTGTCGTTATCAACTTGTACGAAAAGGACGTCGACTGGTGGGACGACCACTACACGATCGAGAAAAACCTGCGCAAGAGACTGCCGCGCTACGACGAGGCGCTGGCGGCGCTGATTTCCGACCTGACCGAACGGGGCCTGCTGGGCCAGGTGCTGGTGGGCTCGTTCGGCGAATTCGGGCGCGCCCCGCGGATCGACGCCAATGCGGGCCGCGGGCACTGGCCCGCAGCGATGTCGGCCGTGCTGGCAGGGGCGGGAGTGCGCGGCGGGCAGATTGTCGGCGCGACGACGTCAGACGGAGCGCGGCCGCGCGATCGGGAATTGAAGCCGGCGGATCTGCTGGCGTCGATTTATCACGCGCTGGGGATCGACCCCGGCCGGACCCTCGCCGACTTCAGCCAGCGCCCGATCCCGCTGCTTCCCGAAGGCGAGCCGATCCGCGAGCTCTTCTAGCCCAACGCGTCAGCAAGGGGGGAGTTGACGTCCCTTGCTGACACGTCGGGCTGCCATTCTGACGACGCCGTCTTCTGCTGACGAATCCGGTTACCGGGCCCGGATCAGTCGCGCTTGAGCACGACCGAGCTGCGGCTGGCTTCGACGTCTTCGCGCCCGGCAGACGACAGCACCTTCACGATCTGAATATTCTGTTCGGAAGGGTCGAGCACCAGCGACTCGTCGAGCGGATCGGTGGGGGTGCCGTCGGCCTCTTCCAGGATCTGCACGATCGGCGAGCTGTATTTGTTGCCGTTGCGGCGGACGACGCGGGCCTTTCGTCCGTCGCTGAGCTGCACGGTGGAGCCGATGGGGAACTGCGAGACGACGTGCAGCAGCGTTCGTACGGCATCGGCGTCGACCATGCGCTCGGCCGCCTGGCGGATGAGATATTCGAGGGCGGCGTACGGCTCGAGCGGCTGGCGGAACGGGCGCGGCGCCACCAGGGCCGCGTAGGCGTCGGCGACGTTCAGGATGCGGGCGCAAGGATGGATGTTCGTTCCCCGGCGGCCCCGCGGATACCCCGTGCCGTTCGGCCGTTCGTGAACCTGGTAGCACACCAGCGGCACCTGCGAGGGAATGGCCTTGATCTTGCGGAGCATTTCCAGCGTGTAGATCGGGTGCTTCTGGATTTCCAGGAATTCGACGCGCGTCAGCACGCGATCGGCCATGCGGATGTGCTGTGGGACGTACGTCATGCCCCAGTCGTGAATCAGGCCGCACAAGCCGACGAGCCGGATGTCAGCTTCGCTCATGTCGGCGTCGATGGCCATCACCATACCCAGCAGCGACATCTGCAGGCAGTGCTGGGCGATTTCGGCGTAGTCTTTGGTGTGGGCCATCACGTCGAGCACGCAGTCGGTGTCGAGCACAAGCTCCGACAGGTAATCCGAAACGATGTTGGCGATTTCTTCGCCGCCCGGGTTGCCGCCGGCCGCGGCCGATTTCATCAGCGCGTCGAGCCGCGTGCACGTTTCGCTGTGCTTCTGCACAAGCTGCTGCTGTTGCCCGCTCTTGAAGCCCTTGCAGCCGTGCTGAATCAGCCGGTCTTTGAATTTGGCCCCCGTGTCTTCACGGAACAGGCGGCCCGTGTCGATCATCTCGTTGAGGATCGTGATGCCGGCCGGGTCGAACGTCGTGTCGGCCGACAGGCCGCGCGACGGCGTTTCGCCCCCCGACATCCCGTCGACGTCGCTGGGGCTCAGCATGATCTCCTCAACGCCGCGGGCCAGCAGCAGTTGCTTGAACCGCGGTGTGATCACCGACTCGGCGGCCAGCAACAGGAGGCCCGCGCTGTCCTCAATGGGGAATCGCAACCGGCGGCCTACAACCAGATCGGCCACCTTGAACGCGACGTGCGAACGGGCAGTCTGGTCAGCGGGCGCAGCATTCGGAGCCGGCCGCTCGGCGGTCACAACTGATTCCGACATCGTGCATTCCCCCAGTGAACACGCCTGGCGAAGTGCCGGAATTTAACGATTATTCCGCTGGCCCTGGCAGACAAATTCTCATCGAGAATCTGCTATTCCTCGATCATCGGACGATCGCCGCAGCTCGATGAGGGGACCCAAGATTATGGCAACGGTACGGGTTTTGACGACCCTGCTGGGGAGAATGCCTCATGAGCGGGGTGTCGCTCGGTCCCTGCAAACGCAGCATCCCGGAGGGGTGCCAGAACCGTCCAACGACCAGACCAGGTTGAAGCGGCCCGGCAGACCGTGGCTACGAGCCCTGTTTCGATAACCGCTCAATCTCCGCCCACTGCGCGTCGGTGACCGGCATGACGGAGAGTCGGGAGATGCGCACCAGGGCAAAATCCGCGAACTTTGGATTCGACTTGATCTCGGCCAGCGAAACGGGCCGGTCCAATCGGCGAACCGGTTTTACATCGACGACGACGAACCGGGCATCGTCGCGTTTGGGATCACGATACGGGCCTTTGACGACCTCCATCACACCGACGACGGCCTTCTCTTTTCCTGTGTGATAGTAGAGGACGCGGTCCCCCTTCTTAACGGACCTCAAGTGCTGCAGTGCGAGGTTGTTCTCGACGCCAGCCCATACTGCGCGCTTGTCGCGGAACAGATCCTCCAGCGAGTAGTGTTCGGGCTCTTCTTTGAACAGCCAGCATGCCATGGGAGAACCTGGCAGGTTGAAAAACCTGCCCTACGCCAGGATGGCTTCGATCGGGCGGCCGAAATCGATTTCCAGGCGTTTGCGGCCGGGGATTTCCAGGCGGTGGGCGTCGAGGCCTAAGAGCTTCAGCACCGTGGCGTGCAGGTCGGTCACGTAGTGGCGGTGCTCGGCGGCGTGGAAGCCCAGCTCGTCGGTGCTGCCGTGCACGATACCTCCTTTGATCCCCGCGCCGGCCATGACGATCGAGAATCCGTACGGGTGATGGTCGCGGCCATCGGCGCCCTGGGCGCCGGGCGTTCGCCCGAACTCGGTCCCCAGGACGACGATTGTTTCGTCGAGCAGGCCGCGCTGCTTAAGGTCTTTGATCAGCCCGGCGATCGGCAGGTCGACCTGGCTGCACAGCGCCGTGTGCCCCGCCTTCAGGCCGCTGTGCGCGTCCCAGGCGCCTGCGCCGCCATTCGAGCCGTGAAAGATCTGAACGAACCGCGTTCCCTTTTCGACGAGCCGCCGCGCGACCAGGCACTGTCGGCCGAACGTTTCGGTCGTTTTGTTGTCGAGCCCGTACAGTTTCTGCACGGCCTCGGTCTCGGCGGCGCAATTGACGACGTCGGGCACGGCGACCTGCATGTGATAGGCCAGCTCGTAGGCCTTGATCCGCGCCGCGAGCGCGGGGTCATCCGGGTATTCGACGCCAGAGAGCCGGTTCAGGCGATTGAGGAGCGCGAATTCTTCTCGCTGTTCCTCGCGGTAGACATCGGTCCCGGGGCCGGCAAACGGCAAGGGATTCTTCGGATCGGTCGAAAGCTGGACGCCAGCGTGCTCGGGGCCCAGGTAGTTCGCCCCGTGCGCGCCGACTCCGCCGCAGCAGTCGGCGATGGGCGTGCCCATGACGGCAAACTGCGGGAGGTTTTCGTTAAGCGTGCCCAAGCCGTAATGGATCCACGAACCGATCGTGGGAAACTGGCCTTCGAGCGCGTGCCGGCCGGTGTGGAACTGGAGCTGCGCGCCGTGGTCGTTGTCGGTCGTCCACATCGAGCGGATGACGGCAAGATCGTCGACGCAAGCGCCGAGGTTCGACCACCAGTCGCTCATCTCGATGCCCGACTGGCCGTACTTCTTGTAGCCGACCTGCAGCGGATAGATCGAGGGGTAGACCTTGTGATTGTTGGCAACGAACTCGCGGAGGTTTTTCTTCAGATACGGTGAATCGAGGACTGCTTTGAAGGGAGACTCGGCGATCGTCTTTCCGGCGTACTCGTTGAGGGCGGGCTTCGGATCGAAGCTCTCCATGTGGCTCATGCCGCCGACGAGGAAGATCCAGATGACATTTTTGGCCTTCGGGGCAAAATGCGGATTGCCGTCGGGTGGTTGCCACGACCGCAGATCGTTCGCCCGTACAATGCCGTCATCCGCCAGCATCTTCCCCAGTGCCAGCCCGGCGAACCCCATGCCGACGTCGGCCAGAAACGTGCGGCGCCGCACCCCCTGCGAGCCGGGGACGTCAGTCCCAGGGTGCGTCACGTGTGGATTACCGCATGAATCGCAAGACATTCGGTACTTTCTGTGAGCGGTCTACGCCAGGATCTCGGTAATCGGGCGACCGATGTCCATTTCGAGGCGTTTGCGGCCGGGGATTTCCAGGCGGTGCGCGTCGAGGCCGAGCTGGTGCAGGACGGTGGCGTGCAGGTCGGTGACGTAGTGCCGGTTTTCGACGGCGTGGAATGCGAGTTCGTCGGTGCTGCCATGCGCGATCCCGCCTTTCAATCCTCCGCCGGCCAGCACGATCGAGAACCCGTAGGGATGGTGGTCGCGCCCGTCGGAGCCCTGCGCGCCGGGCGTGCGGCCGAATTCGGTGCC
>JACQFH010000277.1 GCA_016200145.1 Planctomycetia bacterium
CCGGCTTAAGCGCTGCCAGGATGGTTCGCTCGATTCCCTGGACGGCGTCGGGGGCCTGCCGCTCGGCGTGCGGGCGGGTGCGCACTACGCAGAGACCCAGCGGCAACTGCAGCACGGCGACCAGATCATCTTCTACACCGACGGCATCACCGAAACCCACAATCGGCACGACGAGCTGTTCGGAATGGAACGACTCGATCAGGCGCTCAAGAACTGCCGGCAGGAGGCTCAGGCCCTGCTCGATACGGTGCTGGCGGCAGTCGAGACCTTCGCCGACGGCCGTCCCGCCGCCGACGATCGCACGCTGATCGTGGCGCGGGTTTCTTAGCGGGCGCGAACCGGCCGACGATACGTTTTGGTCGATTCAGGTATGAATTGCCGGGATGGAAGTTCGAGGATAGAAGATGTTGGATGGCGATAGATCTGAAAGAAGGGCCGAACGGCCGGCGAACGCTTCTTTCCCCGCGCGGGGCCGGCTGCTGGGGCTGGACTACGGCACGAAACGGATCGGGCTGGCTCTGTCGAATCTCGAGCAGACAATAGCCACGCCGCACGAAACGTACGAGCGACGTGACGAGACGCAGGACGCGCGACATCTCGCCCGTACCGTGAAAGAATTCGCAGTCGTCGGCCTCGTCGTCGGACTGCCCGTCCACATGAGCGGCGACGAAGGTGAAAAGGCCCGCGAGGCCCGCACATTCGGCGAATGGGTGGCCCGCGTCACCAGCCTGCCCGTGATGTTCACCGACGAACGCTACACCACGGCGCAGGCCGACGAGCATCTCTTCGCCGCACAAGTCTCACCGAAAAAGCGCAAAGCCCTGCGCGACATGCTCGCCGCACAGATCCTGCTCCAGGCGTTTCTCGATTCGCCGCGCGATCAGGTTCCGCCGGGACCGCTGGATTGATCCGACCTATTGGTGCTCGCACGCCAACTCGAAGGACAATCGGCTGGGTACTACCACCCTCTGCATTGGACTGTCGTCAGGTCGTTTAACCGCAATCCCGGGCACCGCCGCGCAAAGCGGTGGTCGATGCGCGTGTCGCGCGCACGAAACGGATCCGAACCGACAAGTCGCAGCGTTCACACGTGATGCAGTCGTGTCGATTGGGGAGGCGGCAGGCAAAGAGCCGCGAATGAACGCGGATCAATCACGGAATGTCGCGTTTCCGTTCGCATCGGTGTTTTGTTCATGTGCTTGGCACAAATCCACGCATTGTCCTCTGGCCTGCGATATGCGCTTCCCTTCGGGGCGCGGTTAAACGATCTAATCCAGAAACAAATCCCGCCGCAACGGCTCGCCGGGGGAGCACGCGTATTGCGAGAAATCGGTGACTCCGGCATCGCGCAGCACCTGTTCGTCGATCAGAAACTGCCCGGTGAAATCGAGTCTCCGCGTCAGAATGGCGTGCGCCGCGTCGGCCATGATCTCGGGCGTGCGGCACTGTTTGATCAGGTCGGGGCCGATCACGTTCCAGATGGCCGCCGTCGAGATGATTGTCTGCGGCCACAGCGAATTGACGGCGACTTTCCCTTTGAACTCCTCCGCCAGGCCCAGCGTCACGAGGCTCATGTTGTACTTGGCGATCGTGTACGGCGTGTGCGGGCCGAACCACTGCGGGTTGAGATTGAGGGGCGGTGACAGATTGAGAATGTGCGGCGACGCGGATTTCAACAGGTGGGGCAAGCACGCGCGGCTGGCGAGCCACGCGCCTCGGTAATTGATCTGGTTCATCAGGTCGAAGACCTTGACCGGCGTTTCCAGGGTGCCCGTCAGGCTGATCGCCGAAGCGTTATTAACGCACGCGTCGATCCCGCCGAATTCGGCGACTGTCTGCGCGACTGCCGCGTCAACCTGCTCGGCAAACCGGATGTCGCAGGCTATCGGCAGTGCCCGTCCCCCCGCCTGCCGGATTTCATCCGCGGCTGTGTAGATCGTCCCCGGCAATTTGGGATGCGGCTCGGTCGTCTTCGCAATGATTGCCACAGAGGCCCCGTCCCGCGCCGCCCGCAGCGCGATCGCCAGGCCGATCCCCCGGCTGGCCCCCGTCACAAATAGTACTTTTCCTTTGAGTGTCACCATCAACTCCTCCTGTAAATTCGGGCCGTCGTCACCTCCAATGTAGCCGAACTCGCCAGAGTTCGGGACTGGCAACACGGCCTCAATAAGCCGACTTGCCGGCCCGCTCAGGCGAACTCATAATAGACTCTGGTGACGACGCCCTGCATGGCGACCGCTCCGTCACCACGAGGCAGCCCGGCATGAAACGCATGATTCGCCGCGAAGCTTTGCTCAGCCTCGGCCAGGCCGGCCTGGGGTCGCTGACTCTGCCGTGGTTGCTGGCCGCCGAAAAGTCGATTGCGCAACCGGCCCGGCGACCGCGCGCCAAATCGTGCCTGCTCATCTTTCTGTGGGGCGGGCCGCCCCAGCAGGACATGTGGGACCTGAAGCCCGACGCCCCCAGCGGCATCCGCAGCCTGTTTCAGCCGATTGCCTCTGCCGTGCCGGGAATCGATATTTGCGACCAGATGCCGCAGATCGCGCGGCACACTGACAAGCTGGCGCTGGTCCGCTCGATGTCGCATCCCAGCAACGACCACGAGATCTCGATCTACCGTTCGCTCACCGGCCGGGTGGATGAAAGCGTCGTCGTGCCCAACCATTTTCGGCGGCGCAGCCATTTTCCGCACGTCGGGGCGGGGGTCAGCCGGTTCAGCCCGGCGAAAATCCTGCCCACGGCTGTTACGCTCCCCGGACCGGTGTGGTTCAGCGGCATCAGCTTCGCCGGCACCCACGGCGGCTTCCTGGGACAGAAATACGACCCGTTCGAATTTCAGCGTGCCCCGCGACCCGATCTGAAAGGCCCCGAAGAGCTGGCTGCCGATGACGGCCAGGGCCGTCGCACCGACGGCCGACGGCGCCTGCTCGACGAGATCGAAAGTCACGACCGCCTGCTGCAGACGCAGCGCGACGTCCGCGGTTTTGACGACGTACAGCAGCGTGCCTTCAGCCTGCTGGCCTCGCCCGAGGCGCGGCGCGCGCTCGAGCTCGAAAACGAAGACGTGCGGCGGCGCGAATCATACGGCCGGCACATTTATGGCGAGTCATTTTTGCTTGCCGCGCGCTTGATCGAGGCGGGGGTGCGACTCGTCACCGTCAACTGGATGCACTTTCCGAAGCAAGGTGGCACGATCAACCCGTGGGACAACCACGGCGGATCGCCTCTGCTCGATGGGCTCGGCGGGTACGCCCTGTTGACGCAGCCGTACTGCCTGCCGTCGCTCGATCAGGCCTTCGCCGCACTGCTGGCGGACCTCGCCGCGCGCGGTGTGCTCGATGAGACTCTGGTCGTGTTGACGGGCGAGTTCGGACGCACGCCGAAAATCAACGCCCAAAACGGCCGCGACCATTGGGGGCCGTGTTACACGACGGTTCTCGCCGGCGGCGGCATCCGAGGCGGGCAGGTGTACGGCGCGAGCGACAAAGACGCCGCGTACCCCAAGTCGAACCCCGTCGCTCCCGAAGACATCCTGGCGACGATCTACGACTCGCTGGGCATCTCGAGCGATTCCGAAATCCACGACAGCCTGGGCCGCCCCTACGCCCTCTGCCTCGGCCGATCAGTGAGCGAGTTGTTCTGAATCTCGTGGCCGATGCTGCCAGCATCGGCGCATTTCGCTGGTGAATCCTCCATACCCATGCGATAATGTTGATTCGTTATTGCGCGTCCGAAAGTTCTCGCATCGGCAGCCGGAGTCATCGGAATGGCGGACCAAAGGTCTTCGTGGTGGCAGTTCGGAGTGGCCGCGGCTGTCGTCTGGATCGCCCTGCAAGGTTCACCGTCCGGGCTTCAAGCGATCGCCGCTGACGATGCCGCCCCCGCGGAGGCCAAACAGCCGGCGCTCAATTTCGAAGACGACATTCTTCCGATCCTCGAAGTCCGCTGCCTCAAGTGCCATGGCGCGCAGATGCGCAAGGCCGGGCTCGATCTGCGGCGGCAGTTCACGATCGTCAAAGGGGGCGACAGCGGCGCCGCGATCGTTCCGGGAAAACCCGATGAGAGTCTGCTCATCGAAATGATCGAAAAGAAGGAGATGCCCCCGAAAGAAGACGATCCCCTCGACGCCCGGCAGTTAGAGTTATTGCGGCGATGGGTGGCTTCGGGGGCGGCGATCAAACGGAAATCTGAAGAACCGCTCGAAGCGGCCGACGCGGACCATGCGATCTCCGACGCGGACCGCAAGTTCTGGTCGTTTCAGCCGCCGGTTCGGCCTGCGGTGCCTGTCGTTCGTGCGGCAGACCGTGTGCACACGCCGGTCGACGCATTCCTGCTCGAACGACTCGAAGCGCACAACCTGTCGTTCAATCCGGATGCCGCGAAAACCGTGTTGCTGCGGCGACTCTGTTTCGATCTGTGGGGCCTGCCGCCGACACGCGAGCAGATTGCCGCGTTCCTGGCGGATGATGCTTCCGACGCCGTCGTACGACTCGTCGACGGGCTGCTCGATTCGCCGCGCTATGGCGAGCGGTGGGGCCGGCACTGGCTCGACGTGGTGGGCTACGCGGAATCCGACGGATACCTCGACGCCGATCGCGAGCGGACCGAAGCGTGGCGCTATCGCGATTACGTGATCCGCGCATTCAACTCCGACAAACCCTACGACCAGTTCATCCGCGAGCAGATCGCCGGCGACGAATTGAGCGACTGGCGAAACAGCCCGGAACTGACTGCCGAGATGGTCGATCAACTCGTCGCGACCGGTTTCCTGCGCACGGCCAGCGACCCGACGTATCCCGGATACAAAGAGAAACCCGAAATCTTCAAGGTGCTGGCCGACACGATTCAGATCGTGGGCTCGACGTTTCTGGGGGTAACGGTGCAATGCGCCCGCTGCCACGAGCACAAGCTCGAGCCGATTTCGCAGCGCGACTATTACCAGCTTCAGGCGGTGCTGACGGGGGCTTACGACCCCGAGCGCTGGCTCGCTTCGAGCGAGCGGGCGGTTCCACTGGCGACCGACGCGCAGCTCGCCGTGATCAACGCCCACAACAAAGGGGTGACCGAGCGCCTGGCGGCTCTGAACGCCGAGCTGAATCGACTGACGACCGAACATCGCGACAAGCTGTTGAACAAGGAACTGGCCGACGTGCCCGCCGAGGCGCGGGAAAAAGTCAAAGCCGCGCTGCTCGTCGCCGCCGACAAGCGCAACGACGAACAGAAAAAACTCGTCACAGAACACGCGCCGAAAGTGGCGGTCGACGAAAAGGCGCTTGTGGCCCGATTCCCGGATCTGAAGCCCGATCTCGACAAGCTCCGTGCGGCGATCGGCGCCGAAACGGCCCTGATGCGACCGGTGACGCAGTTGCGGGGCCTGGTCGATCTCGGGGAGAAAGCGCCCGAGACGCACGTGCTGCGCCGCGGCGACTTCAACAATCCCGGCAAGGCAGTGCCTCCCGGCGTGCCGGCGGTCCTCACGGCGGGCGATGCACGACTGAACCCGACGCAGCAGGCCAAATCGTCTGGTCGCCGCCGGGCGCTGGCCGACTGGTTGACGTCGCCGTCGCATCCCACAACCGCGCGCTTGCACGTCAACCGGATCTGGGCGTGGCATTTCGGCCGCGGGATCGTCGAAACGCTCGACGATTTCGGTCACACGGGCAAGGCCCCGTCGCACCCTGAGCTGCTCGACTGGCTGGCGACCGAATTCGTGCGCCAGGGATACAGCCAGAAGGCGCTGCACCGCGTGATCGTGCTGTCGACGGCGTACCGTCAGTCGTCGGCATTCGACGCCGCCAAGGCCGCCGTTGACGGCGACGACGTTTTTCTGTGGGCGTTTCGTCCGCGCCGCCACGAAGGGGAGACTCTGCGCGACAGCGTGCTGGCCGCGGCCGGCAAACTCAACCTGCAGATGTTCGGCCCGGCGGTTCCCGTCTCGCGGCACGCGGACGGCTCGGTCGTAACGGCCGACGACGCCCAGGGAAACCGCCGCAGCGTTTACGTGCAGGTGCGGCGCAGCCAGCCGGTGACGCTGATGGAATCGTTCGACACGCCGAAGATGGAAGTCAACTGCACGCGGCGCAGCGAGGCGATCGTCGCCACGCAGGCCCTGGCGCTGCTCAACAGCCCGTTCGTCGAAACAAGCTCGCGGGCCGTGGGCGAGCGCATCGCGCGGTCGGCCTCAGACCGGGCGCAACGGACCGCGTTCGCCTGGGAGCTGCTGTTCTCTCGCCAGCCGACAGACGCTGAACAGAAAACCGTGGCCGCGTTTGTCGACGCGTTTGTCGCGGCGCAACTGGGCGAGAAGGCCCAGGCGGCGACGGCCGTTGAGCGCCAGGCTGCCGAAGACGCGGCGTGGCCTCACGTGGCGCTGACGCTGCTCAATACGAACGAATTCCTGTTTGTGGATTGAAACTCAGGACCTGACCCATGACCGGTTGTTGCCGCCTTTCTGACTACGTCACGTTTCCCGAGCTGCTTGCCCGGCGCCAGATGTTCGAGCGCGTGGGAACGGGCCTGGCGGGGGTGGCACTGGCGTCGCTGCTGGGGGAAGAGCGCGCATCGGCGGCTCCTGACGCGAATGCCGGCGGCGAGCCCGATCTGCGGCCGCACTTTGCGCCCAAAGCCAAAGCGGTGATCCAGCTCTTTCAGCATGGCGGTCCGAGCCACATGGACCTGTTCGACCCCAAGCCCGAGCTGAACAAGCGCGACGGCCAGCCGATGCCCAAGTATTTCAGCGATCTGGTCGCCATCTCGCGGCACGGCGGGCTGCTCGGGACGCCGTTCAGGTTCGTCCCGGCGGGACAGTGCGGAGTCGAATATTCCGAGATCATCCCGCACATCGCAAAATGTGCCGACGACATCGCCGTCGTGCGTTCGATGTACACCGAGCACAACAATCACGAACAGGCGCTGTGGATGATGCACACGGGGCTGACGGTGACGGGGCGGCCTTCGATCGGGGCGTGGGCCAGCTACGCGCTGGGCTCAGAGTGCCGCGATCTGCCCGCGTACGTTGTGCTGCGGAACGACTCCACGATGCCGGTCGACGGGATCCGCAACTGGTCGTCGGGCTGGCTGCCACCGCGCTACCAGGGGGTGCATCTGCGCAACACGGGGACGCCGGTGCTATATCTTTCTCCGGCGACGGCCGTCGCGCCCGAGGTGGCGCGATTGCGGTCCGACCTGATGACCAGCCTGAACGCCGAGCACCGTGCGCTGCACCGCATCATCGAGCCGCAGCTCGAAGCGCGGATCGCTAGCTACGAACTGGCCGCACGGATGCAGGTCTCGGCGACCGAAGCGCTGGATCTCGCGCAGGAGACAAAGGAAACGCAAGAGCTGTATGGCCTGAACGACCCCAATACGGCCTCCTATGCCCGCCGCTGCCTGATGGCCCGCCGGCTGATCGAGCGGGGCGTGCGGTACGTGCAGATTTACGTCGAGGGCCAGCGCTGGGACACGCACGAGAACAACGCCAATGCAACCAAGGCGATCGCCGCCGAAACCGACAAGCCGGCAGCGGGGCTGCTGGCGGACCTCAAACGCCGGGGGTTGTTCGACAGCACGCTGGTCGTGTGGGGCGGCGAATTCGGCCGCACTCCGGTCAGCCAGGGAAGCAACGGCCGCGACCACCACAAGCAGGGTTTTAGCCTGTGGCTGGCGGGGGCCGGCATCAAGGGGGGCCAGGCGTACGGCACGACCGACGAGTTGGGTTACCACGCCGTCGAGAATCGGGTGAAAGTCTCCGACCTGCACGCCACGATTCTGCACCTCCTGGGTCTCGACCACCGCCGCGTCAATTATCACCTCCGCGGCCGCGACGAACGCCTGACCGACGTGTACGACGCGAAAGTGCTGACGGCGCTGTTGCGATAACTATGTAGGTCAGGCTTTCCAGCCTGACAGCGCTGGGTCTGGCACGAAGCTACGGCACCAAACGCCAAAGTGCTGATCTACCACCAGATTCTGGGGCTGGCGGTCGTCAATTCGGATCGTGAGCACACTGCCGTCAGGCTGGAAAGCCTGACCTACACGACGACGTCGTCGAGTGCCGAGAGACTGACGATTTCGTCGACGCGGACGAGAACGCGATCGCGATTGACGCGCACGCCCAGCCGCTTCGAGTCGACGACGTAATTCTCTCGCGTCTTCGTCGTGTCGCGCAGGTCGTGCACGTCGGCCTGTTCGAGCTCGAGATACGCGGCGTCGCGTTTGACCAGGGTGCCGATCAGCACGTAGGGCGAGGCCGTGTCGACCACGACCGGCCTGCCGACGAGCTGATCGATCAACACCAGGGAGTCGTCTATCATTTTTCAGCGCGCTGTTTGGCGGCCTCGCGGGCTTTGGCGAGCACGCTTTCAACCGTCACCGGCTTGCCTCCCTGCCGCTTGCTTTCGTCGGCGGCTTCCATGAAGGCATAGATTTCGAGCGTCTCTTCTTCGGTCACGGGAGGCTTTCCCGTGCGAAAGAACTTGACGATCTCGTACATCAGCGGCTGGTAGCCACCGTACGTGCCGATCTGTTCGACGCCCTTCGTGCCGAACGCCGTGCCGCCGTAGCCTGCCTGGCCTCCTCCTTCAGGAGTGCGAATGCCGCGAAACGTCCCCACGCGGCCCCCTTTCCATTCGCCGACGACGACGTCAAGCGCCGGCGTGCTGACGCGCGTCACCTTTTCGCAGCCGGTTCCCATGACCGTGAACAACGACTCAACGCCGTGAATTCCATACCAGAACAGGTCGGGGTGCGTGGCTTCGAGCGAGCAGGGGCTGTAGGCGTCGCAGCCCTTCACTTCGCCGATCTTGCCGCCGCGGATGGCCTGCGCCCCCGTCGTGTACCGCAGCGACGACGACGAGAACAGCGGCACTTTGTGCTTCCGTGCCGCTTCGAAAATGGCGACCGCGTCGGCAAGCGATCCGGCGATCGGCTTGTCGATGAACACCGGCTTGCCTGCCTTGAGCACCGGCAACACCTGATTGAGGTGCGGCCTGCCATCGTTCGTCTCCAGCAGAACGGCGTCGACTTTCGTCACAAGATCTTCGATCGTGTCGACGATTTCGACGCCGAGGTCTTTGACCTTGATGGTGTATTCGGGAACCCGCTCGACACTGGAAGGAATATCGGGACTGCCCTTGGGATAGGCTGCTACGACTCGGCACCCGGTGACGGCGTCGCGATCTTTTTCGGAAGGCGTGTTCAGGATCTGCGTGAAGGCCACCGAGTGCGAAGTATCGAGGCCAATGATCCCGATGCGAATTTCTTTGGGAGTCTCATCCTTCTTCTTATCGGCCGGTTTGTCATCAGGCGCGAGCGCCAGGGCGGCGGCCAACCGAACGGCTGTGGCCGGTTCCGGCAGTGCGGGGGGCTCGGGCTGGAACTCGGAATCGTCCGACGCAGCCTTGCCTGGGGATGCCGCGCCTCCCACTCCGGCGGCCGCCAGAATCGTCTTCACGTCCCAGATCTTGACTGACTTATCCACGCTGGCAGTCGCCAGGAGTTTTTCATCGACAGACAGGGCCAACTGGTTGATCCGGCCTTCATGCGCTTCGACCGTCGCCAGGTCTTTGCCATTCGAAACGTCCCATAGCTTCAGCTCATTCCCGCCGACTGCACGCCCGCCGCAAACCGACGCCAGCCACTTTCCACCGCCGATGAACGCCAGGCTGTTGACGGGCCGCGAGTGCCCTTCCAGGACGCGCAGCTCCCGGCCGGTGTCGACCTCCCACAATTTGATCGATTCATCGGCGCTGCCGGTCGCGAGCATACGTCCATCGGGCGAAAAGGCCACCGCCGAAACGATTCGGGTATGGCCGTCGAGAACGGCCCGCTGATTTCCTTCGGCGTCAAAAAGTCGGACGACGCCCTTCTTCGTCGGGCGATCGGCGTCCCCCGTACCGACGGCAATCAGTCGCCCGTCTGGTGAAATGGCAACGGCCAGTGCCGGCAGGCCAATCCCAGTCAGCGTCGTCCGCAACTCTCCAGTCGCGACGTTCCAGAGTTTCACCGTTTCGTCGTCGGCTGCGCTGGCGAGAATCTTTTCGTCGGACGAAAACGCCACCGACGTGACATAACCGCGATGCCCGCCAAGCTTGCGAACGACTTTCTTTTCATTCACATCCCACAGTTCCAGCGACTGATACCCACCTGCCGCCAGGAGCTTGCCGTCGACCGAAAACGCCAGTGATTTCACAAACCCGGCCCGCTGGGGGAGCGCGGCGATCTCATGTTTTTCGGCAATATCGAGCAGCTTGACCGTCCCATAGCTGCCGACTGCGAGCGTCTTGCCATCGGGCGCGAACGCGACGCATTCCGCCCACTCGGCGAATTTCGGAAACACCGCCTTGGGCTGTAGGCCGGCGCCGGGAGTGCTCTGGGCCTGCTCCGGCCGTTTCGCCTTGCCGCGCGCGGGCTTTTTGCCCTGTGCGAGCGCGCCGCCGACCGTCAGTGCGAGGCCAAACACGATTGCCAGCGCGAGGCAAACCAAGCTCACGACATTGGATTTGAATTTCATCAGAGGGTAGCTCCTGCGTTGCGGACTGCGGCCGATCGTGACATTTCGGGACGAACGCCCCTCATTATGTCATGCGTCAGCAGCGTTGCAACGCCTCGCTGGAGTTCAGGCTTCCGCTCGTGGCGGCCGCAGCATCAGCGAGCTGGTGGCGGCGGCGGGGGATTTGCCTTCGAACAGCACGCGGTACACTTCGGTGACAATCGGCATGTCGATGCCCCGCGCACGCGAAATGTCATACACGCTCTTGCAGGTCGTCACACCCTCGGCCACGCCGGGCAGCTCGGCCAGAATCGTCGCCAGCGGCGTCCCCTGGCCCAGCCGTTCGCCGACGCGCCGATTGCGGCCGTACCCGCTGAAACAGGTGGTGATCAGGTCGCCCAGTCCCGCCAGGCCCGAAAACGTTTCCGCTTCGGCCCCCAGCGCCGTTCCGAACCGTGCGATCTCGACGATCCCGCGCGTCAGCAGCGCCGCTTTCGCGTTGTCGCCGAAGCGCAGGCCGTCGCAGATTCCCGCGGCGATGGCGACCACGTTTTTGAGCGCAGCGGCCAGTTCGACGCCAACAATGTCGCGGTTTGTGTACACGCGAAACCGGTCGGTTGTGAAGAGTGCCTGAACGTCGGCCAGCAGGGCCGGGTTGTCTCCTGCGACGACGACGCTGGCCGGCAACCGGCGAGCAAATTCCTCGGCGTGACTGGGGCCGCACAGTGCGACAACGTCGCGGGGGCCGAGCACCTGGCCGATAATCTCGCTGGGGCGCAGGAACGTGCCGTTCTCGATTCCCTTGATCACGCTGACGACGGGGCAGCCGGCGGGCAGGTGCGCCGCCAGCGGCACCAGGGCCTGGCGGAGGTAGGCCGTGGGGATGGCGGCAACGATCAGGTCTGTATCGGCGGCCGCGGCGCGGACGTCGGCCGTGATCTTGATGGCCTCGGGAATCGAGACCCCGGGGAGCAGGAGGCGATTTTCGCGCGACTGCGCCATCTTCGCGGCCTGCTCCGGATTTCGCAGCCATAACGCCACCGAACATTCCGGGCGCTCCGACAGCAAAATCGAACAACCCGTTCCCATAGCACCGCCGCCGAGAACGGTCACTTTGCGGACCATGTCTGTCCGATCCTGTTTGTGAATTGACGCGTGTAAGCGACTGCCATCGAAGCAAACCGGCGCAATCGCTGCAACCCGCACGGACGGTTTTTCCCGACCTTTGCGATTTTGACGCCCTGGCGTTTGGCGCGGGGAATTGCACGACCTAGAGTTGCTTGCGCATTCAATTCGAGGAGCCATTCCGATGCAAGATGTCGTTCAGTCGCCGGCCGTGCAGAGCGAGCAGTCCTTCGTCGATCGCCGCCAGCCCGGCGGCGCCCGCAAAGAAGGGGGCGAACGCCGGCAATTCGTCGACTCGCGGCGCAACTTCCGCCCCGAAGTCATCGAGCTGGCCGAAGCCGTCGACCAGTACAAGCTCCGCCACCGTCGCCGGTTCATCACCTTCGAAGAACTGTACGACGTCATCGCCGAGCTGGGTTACAGCAAGTAAGTCGCTCGCGACTGCGTCGTTTGACGCAATCGCCGGCGGCCGCGATACTCGTGCGCATGCAGACGCCTCCGAAAATCGGCACGACGGGCGAGCGAAAATTCACCGTCGAGGCCTCGCACGCGATTTCCTTCGGCGCAGAGGGACCGGCAGTTTTGTCGACGCCGTGGCTGGTCTGGTTCCTGGAACATGCCTCGCTCGACGCCGCGATCCCGTTTCTCGAAGCGGGCGAAATCACCGTCGGCACGAGCGTCGAGGTCGAACACCTGGCTCCCACGCCGGTCGGCGCGAACGTGACCTGCATCGCGCGCATCGTGCACAGCGAGGGGCCCGTGATTTCGTATCAACTGGAGGCCTCCGACGGGCACGAAACGATCGCCCGCGGGTTTCACAAGCGCCGGGCCGTCAACGCCGATCGATTTGCGGCGCGCGTGCGAAAGAAAATGTCGCAGTAAGTGCTGCGAGCACGCGTCGCTGAGCGTCAGTCATTCCGCACTCCGAATTCCGCATTCCGCACTTGAATCAGGCCCACGCGAACGTCTTCCCCGAAAGCCGCTCGTAGGCCTCGATGTACTTCGCACGAGTCTTCGACACGACCTCGGGGGGCAGGGCCGGCGGGGGGCTGTTCTTGTCCCATCCGGTCGTTTCCAGCCAGTCGCGGACGAATTGCTTGTCGAACGAGGGCTGCGCACCGCCTGGCTCGTACAGATCGGCAGGCCAGAACCGCGAGCTGTCGGGCGTCAGCACCTCGTCGATCAGAATGATTTCGCCGTCGCAGTCGCCGAATTCGAATTTCGTATCGGCGATAATGATCCCTTTGCCGCGGGCATACTCAGCCGCGTGCAGATAAATCGACAGGCTGCGGCGGCGCAATTCGTCGGCGGGCTTGGCGCCGACGATCTCGCACATCTGCTCGAAGGGAATATTAATGTCATGCCCCGATTCTTCCTTCGTGGCGGGCGTGAACAGGGGCCCGGGGAGTTTGTCGCTTTCCTCCATTTCGACCGGGAGCCGGATGCCGCACACCGAGCCCTGCTTCACGTATTCCTTCCACCCCGATCCCGAAAGATAACCGCGGACGACACATTCAACGGGAAATACACGCGTCTTGCGGACGACCATGCTGCGCCCCGCCAGCGCGGCGCGGTCGGCATCGGCGGGCAGCGGCACGTCGCCGGTATCCATGCTGAGCAAGTGGTGCGTCGTGTCGAGGAGCTCGAACCACATCTGGCTCAACTGCGTGAGGACGCGACCCTTGTCGGGAATGCCGGTGGGAAGCACCCAGTCGAAAGCGCTGATCCGGTCGGTGGCGACAATCAGCAGCCGGTCGCCGAAGTCATAGACGTCGCGGACTTTGCCGCGGCGGACGGGGATTCCGGTAAGAGAGCTTTCAATCAGGGCAGTCTGCGACACAGATGCGAATCCTCGGGTGGAACGAGCGGCCACTGTAGCAGAACCGGCGCCGGCGCTGTAGTGCGCGACCCCCGTCTGGTTACGGCCGGTGATGCGTCCGTCGAGCGGGGGGTACTCGACACCGTGCCCCGGCCGCTTTTTCGGCGGCCGGGGCACTGCGCCTGCAACTTAGTGTTTCGCGAAAACAGCGAACAGAATACCGGCGAACGCCATCACTCCGGCGATGATGATGACACAACCGATCGCCAGGGCTGACGGGGCATTCGCGCCGCCGGCCCGGGCGCCTGGCTGGCCGGGTTTCGATTCTGCGCCGGCCGCCCGGGTCTGGCCCGTGAACACGTCGTCGAAAAACGTGTCGCGATCGCGGATTATTGCCTGCGGCAATAAGTGGTCGCTGATCGTCGACATCTCGGTGTGTTTCTTGATCGCCGTGCCGATCGCCAGCACTTCGACCAGCCCCGCCCCCATCTCGTAGACAAAGACCTTGATGCCGATGACGCCGTCGGCATGGTGGGCCTTGGCGTCCTTTTCAATGTGCGCGAGACAATTCTCGCGGGCCTCGTAGATGAGCTTCGTGACGTCGTTCATCTCGCCGCGGCCCAGCGACTGAAAGAACGTCCGCAGCCCGCCGGCCAGGCCCAGCGCATAGACTGACGTCCCCAACACGAGTCGCTCGGGCGCGTATCCCAGATTGCTGAGGTTCCACAGTTCTTCGCCGGTCAGCTCCGACGTCACCGGCTTTTCCAGCGCGCCGAGCTGCGGATGGTACGAGCCGGACCCGACCATCAACATTTCACGCACGCCGGGGCCGAAGGGAATGATCCGTGTCGTGATATCGACGACGGCGTTGCAACCGCGGCGGTGGGCGTCCTGCTCGATGCGCTCGAGCGCCAGGTGCCGCGTGTGGTTGTACATGTCCGAGAATTCCTTAACCTCGCCGCGCGACGTGATCTGCCGCAACGTCCCCATGATCCCGCGCCCCAGCCCCAGGGCGTAGGCGACGTTGCCCATCACGAAGTGCCGCGGCTCGTAACCGCAGTCGAGGTGGCAGTACAGGTCCTGCCCGCTGCAGGCCGTGGAAAAGAACGGCCCGCTGTGTTCCTGGCTGGAGACCGAGGAACCGATCGCCAGGAACTCGACCAGGTTTCCCAGCGTGCGCAGCTCAGAGGTCACGCCGGTCAGGCCCTGCGCGCCTTCTTCCTGGGCCTCGCGCTCGATGCGCTCGATGGCGGCGTGCCGGCCGTCGGAGATCATCTCGGTGACGCCGGTGACTTCGCCCCCGGCTAGGCTCGTGAGCCCCGCCCCGATGCTGCGCACCACTCCGAGCGAATGGACGCTGTTGCCGACAACAATGCTGCCGGGCGCCCAGCCCTTCTGCTTGAGGCAGTAAATCTCGTTTCCCGACAGTCCGGTGAGC
>JACQFH010000279.1 GCA_016200145.1 Planctomycetia bacterium
AAGCCCACACGCGCCCCGAGCGGCGAGGCGAAGGAGTTCGTCGATCGCGGTGAAGCGGCCTTCAAAGCGGGCGATTACGCCGGTGCTGTGCAGTCGCTGCGGCACGCAGTCGTCGACGATCCGCAGAACGCGCTGATCGCGCTGATGCTCGGGCAGGCGCTGTTCGCGACGGGCAACTTCGAAGAGGCCGCAGGCGCCACGCAGGCCGCGATGCGGCAGCTTCCCAAAGAGCAGTGGGGCGTCATCATCGCCAACTACGAAGAGCTGTACGGCAAACGGACCGACTACACCGAACAGCTTCACACCCTGGAAAAAGCGATCAAAGACAAGCCCGCCGAGCCTGCCCTGCGGTTTCTTGCCGGGTTCCATTATGCGTACCTCGGTTTCGCCACCGAGGCCGTCGATCAGCTTGATGCGGGTCTTAAGCTGGCGCCGCGCGACGAGATGGCCCGCCGATTGCGCAACGAAATGCGGGCGAAACTGGCGAACCCCACGAAGGCTCCCGCGCCGCTGCTGCCAGGGCTGCCGGACGAGTCGGATGAACCCAAAGACGAGTGAGAATGAGGTAATCCCATGCCGCTCAGAACAACGGTTTTCGTGTGCACTGCTTTCGTACTGGCGACGGCCATGAACGCCTCGGCTCAAAACGTGAGCCCGCCGCCAGGATTCTCTCCCTCGGCGCCCGCAAGCCCAGGGGGCGTCAATCCGCCGGGCGTGCTCGAACGGCTGGGCGGCACATCGCCTGCTCGCCGCTTCGATGATCCCGCGGCGGACGTCTCGAATCCCGGCGATTCGTATCAGCCTCCGGCGTCGACGGCGCCCTACCAGTCGCACGAAATGCATCCCGGCCAAGGGTATTCGCATGGGACCTGGGTGCCGCCAGAGTCGCACGCGATGTTGCAGTCGCCGAGTGTTTACGCGGCGCGCTTCTGGATCAAAGCCGAAGCGCTCTATTGGTGGACGAAGGCCAGCCCGCTTCCGGTACCGGTGATTACCGCGGGAAGCCCGTTCGATCCGATTCCTGGCGCGCTCGGGCAGCCGGGTACGCAGGTCATTATTGGAAACGAAAACATCGGGCTGCCCGGCCGCGGTGGCGGCCGTTTCACGCTCGGTTTCGCGCTCGACCGCGAGGCCCAGACGGCTCTGGAAGGCAACTATTTCTTTCTGACAAGCGTCACGGCGAAGCGCGGCGTGTCGTCTGACGGGTTTCCCGGATCACCTCTTCTGGCTCTGCCGTTCAGTGATCCGACCCTGCCAGGCGAGAACTCGACGTTCATCGCGAATCCCGGCGCTTTCTCTGGCACGGCCGTCGTCACGCTGCAGAGCTTTGTGCAGGGGGCCGAGGCCAACCTGCTGCTGGACCTGTCGAACGCGGCCGGCTGGCGGTGGGAAGGATTGGCCGGATTCCGATATCTGAATCTGCAGGAAATCCTCACGCTCTCCACCGACAGCCCAAACGTGCCCCCGAATCTTCCCGATTTCTTCAGCACGTTCGACCGCTTCAGCGCACAGAACAATTTTTACGGCGGGCAGATCGGCGCGCGGGCCACGTACGAAAATCCGTATCTGTTCTTTAACGGCACGGCCAAATTGGCGATCGGCAGCACGATCGAAAACGTAACGGCCAGCGGCGCATTGTTTTCTTCAGGCGGCTCGGCCCCCGGAGCTTACCTCACACAGCCCACGAATCTGGGGAGCGTGTCGCAAAGCCAGTTTGCTCTGGTTCCCGGCGTCGACCTGAATTTTGGCGTCCGGCTAAGTCCCTGGGCGAGCGTCATCGTGGGGTATTCGTTCCTGTACGTCAGCTCGGTCGCCCGTCCCGGTGACCAGATCGACCGCGTGATCAATCCCTCGCAGGCGCCAGGCATGACCGGCGTCTTCCCGGGCAGTCTCTCCGGCCCGGCCCGCCCGACACTGGTCGTTCACGACACCGACTTCTGGGTGCAGGGACTGACGTTCTCGCTCGAGCTGCGGTACTGAGCAGGTCCCGCCCGGCAGGCAGGGCCTACAATAGCTCGTGGACCGGTTCGCGGTCGTCGAGGACGTACATCGGCCGCTTGCGAAAATCGGGGATCGTCGTTGCCGGATCAATACCCAGGTGGTGGTACATGTTCGCCAGAATGTTGGCGGGCGTGTACGGCCGGACCTTCGACTGGCCCGCCTGCGAATCGGTTTCGCCGATCGCCTGTCCGACCCGGAATCCGCCGCCAGCGACCACGGCGGCGCCCGCTTCGGGCCAGTGATCGCGCCCAGCAATGCGTGTGACTCGCGGCGCGCGGCCGAATTCTCCCCACAGTACGACCGCCACGTCGCGGTCGAGACCGCGGTCGTACAGATCGCTCACCAGCGCATGGAATCCCCGGTCGAGCTGCGGCAATTGTTCGCGCATGTCGCGGAAGTTGTGCTCGTGCGTGTCCCAGTCGCCGACCTTCAGCGTCACGACAGGCACCCCAGCCTCCACCAGCCGTCGCGCGAAAAGAAAATTCTCGGAGTATTTTCCGTACCGCTCCACGTTTTCCGAACTTTCCTGTGCGAGGTCGAACGCGTCGCGGACACGCGTCGACGTGATCATTTCCAGAGCGCGTTCGGTGTAGGCGTCGATCGCTGGCATCGCGCCGCTGGCATCGGCGGCGCGGCGGAATGTGTCGAACGCCCCCAGCAATTCGCGCCTGTCCCCGAGCCGGTCGCGCGTCATGCCTTTCGCCAGCGTCAGGTTGGCCAGCCCTTCTGACTTCAGGAAGAACGGCCGGTGGGACGAGCCGGTGTAGGCCGGGCTCTCGTTGTCGTATAGCCCGGGAGGCTTGTACATCAGGCTCACGTATGGCGGCAGGCCGTCATTCCGGGGCTGAAGGTAACTGACGATCGAACCGAACGCGGGGCGCTTCCCGCGGTCGGGAGAGCCGGTGATGATGTAGTGCGGAGTGTGATCGCCCAGATCGTTCGATTTGATCCCGCGGATGATCGCCAGCTTGTCCATGATCTGGGCGGTCAGCGGCAGATATTCGCAGACGTCGATCCCCGGCACATTGGTCGGAATGGGATCGAACTCGCCGCGGATTTCAACCGGTGCCGCAGGCTTCATGTCGAAGCTGTCGATGTGCGATGCCCCGCCGCGGAGCCAGATCAGAATGACCGACTTGCCCCGGCCGGCACTTGGACCAGCGGCCGCGCGCCGACTGAGCAGATCGGGCAGAGTCAACCCGGAACACGCCAGAACGCCCGCCTGCGATACGTCGCGCCGCGAGTGATTGCCGCGACAACTGCGC
>JACQFH010000280.1 GCA_016200145.1 Planctomycetia bacterium
CCGTGTTTCATCCGTGGCTTTCGTCGGGGTTGACGATTGTGTTCAGCTCCGGATGGGGAGGGCAGCCTATTTGTCGTCTTTCCCTTTCTCCTCTTTTTCGTCCTCCTCGTCTTCGTCGAGTTCTTTCGAAAGCAGCAGTCCTTCGGCCGTCACGATGATCTCGTAATTCTTGCCGTCGATCCTGGCGTCGGCCTCGTAGAGAGTGCGCCCCTCCCGCAGGAGCTTGTCGACCTTGTCGAACTTCGCTCCGGGGGCCTCGCGCGCCAGCGCTTTCTGTACGGCCGCCGGCGCGTCGGCGAACTTGATCGGCGTTTCCTCTTCGTCGTCGTGCAGGCTCTTTTCGAGCAGCGTGCCATCGGCGGCGACGGTGATCTCGTACTCGTGGCCGTCGATTTTGACTTCCGCTTCATACGTGGTCTTGCCGTGCTCCGTCTCTTTCACGACTTCGCCGATCTTCGCGCCGTGAGCTTCGCGCTGCAGGGTCTCCTGAACGGCGGCGGGCGCGTCGGAGAATTTGATTTCCACCTCTTCTTCCTCGGCTTCCTTTTTTTCTTCCTTCCTGGGCGCCGCGGTCTTGGCTGTCGCCGGTTCTCCGCCGGCCCCGGTTCCATATTTGACGAGCTTCAGCGAGCCGTCCTGGATCAGTCCGATCCCCGGCGCATAGTGCTTGTGCTCGGTATTGCCCGGCTCGAGCGGCGTCGTTTCTTCGATCTTGAGGCAGTCTTTGAATTCCCCGGCGGGGGTCTTGAATGTGACGCGGACTCCCACGATCTCGGCCCGATCCATCGCCACCCTGGGGGCGACTTCGTTGTAGAAACGGGCCTTCAGCAGCGGCAACCCCGGCATCATCAGGCCGAAGCGGGCGCCGTTTTCACCCGACTGCCACGCGCCAGAATGCGAAACGATCTTATCGTTTTTATAAACGTCCACTTCTTCGCCGAAGTAGTACACGCTGTTCGTGCGCCGGCTGATGGCGAAGAAATTACGCGAGACTTCGACCAGCTTGCCGTTTTTGGTCTCGCGTTCTTCGACGATGCGGGTCTCGACTCCGTCAACCTTTTTCGTCTCTTTGAGCACGCTCACGACGAGCCGTTCGCCGCCCCCTTCCAGAACGAGCTGATACCCCGGTTCGAGGATGAAATACGGGTTCTTTCCCGTCGAATCGAGAGAGTCTTTCTCGGCCGAGAAATCGGACGACCAGCCCGCGAGCTCGTCATCTTCTTTGTCATCTGCGGGCAATCGGGGGGCGACAGTCGTGATCAGCGATGCGGCAATGGCGACGACGGCGAACAACCGAGGCTTGGACATGGCGGCTTTCCTTTCGAGGTGAATCCTGACCGGCTCCTGCTGGCCCCCATTGTAACCAGCGAAGATGAAAGGATCGTGAAAGACGGTGCGCTCCCGGAGATTTTGACGATTGCAAGCGTTCGCACCCATTTCGCGGGGGTGGCCCGACCGTCTGCTCCGCACCGGTCGGGTCGTCGAACTTTGTCGTCTTTCGCTCCGCGAAAGAACGCACTTTTGCGGAGCGAAAGGCGACAATTTCACCTGGGCCGCTTCGGAGCGTCCGGGGCACCCAGGGCGAGAGTACGCTTTCGCGGAGGCTGCTGCTAAACTGCCGTGTCTGCCCAGCCGGGTGGTGTCCTGGTTTGGTGGAATTGCGGTGCGGCCGTCTCGGCTGCATCGCGGCAGGCGAGACGCCTGCACCACAAACGAGGCCCCCCTGTGCGGCGCCGATGCGAAGCAGGCCGCACGGGCCAACGCCGCGATAAAACCGCATCATCTCCGGAAACGATGAGCCTCAGTCCATCGACAGATTCTGCCGTGCCGGATTCGCCCAATTCGTGGCGCGAGCGGTTCTTCCGCCTGGTTCCGGCGTTCGATTCGCTGCGCACCTATTCGTGGGGCGTGCTGGGGCTCGACACGATGGCGGGCCTCACGGTCGCCGCGGTCGCCGTGCCCCAGGCGATGGCCTACGCCCAGATCGCCGGCGTGCCTCCGCAATACGGGCTGTACACGGCGATCGTGATGACGACCGTCGGCGCCCTCTTCGATTCTTCGAAACAACTGATCAACGGGCCGACGAACGCCATCTCCATTGCGGTCCTCAGTGCCGTGGTCGGTTTCAGCGAAGCCGAGCGGATTCCTGCGGTCATCCTGCTGGCGCTGATGGTGGGGCTGGTTCAGACGGGAATCACGCTGCTGCGGCTGGGGGACCTGACGCGGTACATTTCGCACGCCGTGATCGTGGGGTTCACGCTGGGGGCGGCCGTCCTGCTCGTTCTCGACCAGTTGAAGAACCTGCTGGGGCTCACCGCGCAGGGCTCGGGAGAGGATCACTTCCTCAAACGGTTCTGGTTGACGATGTCGCACATCGGCGAAGTCAGCTACGCCACGATTTCCGTGGGCGTGGCAACGATCGCCATCGCGCTCGCGCTGCATTGGGTCAACCTGCGCTGGCGGTTGCGCCTGCCTGAGTTCCTGCTGGCGCTGATCTGCGTGGCGACGGCCGTCTGGGGCTGGGGACTCGACCAGCAGGGAGTCAAAGTCGTCGGGACGATTCCGCCCGAGCTGCCGTCGTTCGGACTTCCCGAAATCGAATGGAGTCGCGTGCGCGAGTTGGCCGGCAGCAGTGCCGCGATTGCCCTGCTGGGGTTGCTCGAAGCGATCGCGATGGCCAAGGCGATCGCCAATCACACCCGTCAGAAGCTGGATATGAACCAGCAGTGCTTGAGCGAGGGCCTGGCCAACCTGGCCGGCAGCCTGTTTCACTGCTTTCCGGGGTCGGGCTCGCTGACGCGTTCGACCATCAATCACCTGGCCGGCGCCACGACGCAGTGGTCGGGGGTGATCTCGGCGGCGGTCGTGGCGCTCACCGTCGTGCTGTTCGCCCCCTATGCGTATTACATACCGCGGTCGGGCCTGGCGGGGATTCTGATCCTCTCGGCCTGGCGGCTGGTCGATCGTCGCGAGCTGGCCTATCACTTGAGAACGACTCGCTACGACGCCAGCATCGTCGTGCTGACAGCCCTCTCGGCGGTGGCGATCTCGGTCGAATTCTGCGTGATGATCGGCGTCTTCATGTCGTTCGTGCTGTATGTGCCGCAGGCGGCCCGGGTGCACATTACCGAATTGACGCTGACGCCCGAACGGGTGCTCCGCGAAAGAATCGCGACCGACCCGGTCTGCAATCGGATCCGCATCTACAGCCTCGAGGGGGAACTGTTCTTCGGCGCGGCGCCCGAGCTCGAAGAGCATCTGGGCGCCGTCGGCGAGACGGTGAAACTGGGCGTGCGCGTCATCGTGCTGCGGTTGAAGCGGGCCCGCAACACCGACGCGGTCTGCCTGAGCGTATTCGACCGGTTCATTACGAGGATGCAGGCTGAGAACGTGACGGTGCTGCTGTGCGGGCTGCGGCCCGACCTCGTAAAGGTCATCGAGTCCAGCGGCCTGCGCCGCCGGCTGGGGCCCGAGCGCGTCTTCGTCTTCGAAGAAACCGGGGCCATCTGGTCGAGCACCCTCGAAGCGGTGCGTTTCGCTTATGAAATCATCGGCCAGAATGTCTGCGGAAACTGCCCCCGCCACGCCAAGAGCCTGGAAGAGAAAGACGGCTGGTATTTCATGATTTGAAAAATCCGCAGGGAATGATGCCGCTGTGCCCAATGAACTTCAATTGCCGCATCTGGAGACCTTCTCGAAGGCTGCTGAGTTGAGCAGCTTCACCGGGGCTGCGAAAGCGCTCCATTTGACCCAGGCGGCGGTCAGCCAGCGCGTTCACGTTCTCGAAAAGACGCTCGGCAAGCCGCTGTTCATGCGGAAAGGGGGGCGGGTTTTGCTCTCCGCTGCGGGCCAGAAACTCTACGCCTACGCCCAGCGAATTCTCGATCTCCATCGAGAGGCTCGGCGGGAAGTTACCGGGCAGGAAATTCCGCTCGCCAGTGAGTTGCTGTTGGCTGCGAGTTCGGTGCCGGGTGAGCATCTGCTGCCATCCCTGCTTTCGACCTTCGGCCAGGAGCACCCGCATGTCCGGGTGCGTGCCACCGTCACCGACAGTATGTCGGTCATCGCCCAGGTGGAGCGCGGCGAAGTTGCCCTGGGACTGGTGGGACGCAAGGTTGAAAATCCTCACCTGGAGTTCCGCTACCTCGCCAGTGATCGGATGGTGCTGATCGTTCCACCTGGTCACGCCCTGAGCAGGCGCAAGAAAGTGTCGGTCAGGCAACTTGCCAGACACGCGATCATCCTGCGCGAAAGTGGTTCAGGGCTGCGGCACTGTTTCGAGAAGTCTTTGGAAAGGGTCGGACGGTCGCTTGCTGATTTCTCTGTGGCGCTCGAACTCGGCAGCAATGAGGGCATCAAGGAAGCCGTCATGCGGGGCGGCGGCGCGGCGATCCTGTCCACTTACGCCGTCCAGAAGGAACTCCGGGCAGGCACCCTGGTTGCATTGGAGATCGGCGACCTGGGATGCGACCGCGAGATGTTCATCGTGCAGGACACGCGGCGGGTGCTGCCCCTCTCGGCTCGGCAGTTCCTGATCTTCCTCCAAAGCCACCCGATTCCCGGCGTCACCCCATAAGCCATGCTTATGGAGCCGTTTTTGGGTATCACGCACAGGCCGTAACCCCTTCTTCGCGATCTCGCTACCGTTGCGCGCGTACTCGATCCCGATTTCTGCGAGGGACGCAGCGATGAATCGCCTATTGCTGGTCGTCGGTGTCATTGTCCTGATCCCGCTTTTGTCAGCGCTGGCAGATCCGCCGCCGAAGCACCCCAAGGAGGTTGAGGCCGAGGGCCTGTTCGTCAGCCGGTCTGAAGTCATGAAGGCCGACCCTGTCGCCGACCTCGGCGTGGCCAGGTACTGGGCGGTTGAGAAGAGCAAAGAGGTCTGGTCGCTGTTGGTCGAGGTCAACGGGACGATCCCGCTCCATTTCCACCCGGACGGCGTCCACAGGATGTACATCCTGGAAGGAAAGCTGCGGTGCACCGTTGGAAAAGAAACGATGGTCATGGGACCCGGCGATTACATGCTCATCCCCAGGGGAGTGCGGCACAAGTTCGAGAAAGTCGGCGAGGGAAAGGCGTATTTCGTCACTGTCGACACACCGCCGATCAACCCAGCGAACAACGTCTGGCTCGAGCCTGCCCCGAAGAAGAATGCAGGCTAATCCGCCAAGTGAAACGGATTTCACGACATGAAATCGCTTCAAGAGTATACAGCCGAAGAGATCAAAGCTGCTGTGGCAGAGCGCTATGGCGAAGTCGCGACGGCCCCGCAACAGAAATTCAACTTTCCCGTCGGCCGGAAGTTCGCCGAGAGTGTCGGATACGACGCGGCGTTACTCGAAACTCTGCCCCGTAGTTTGTGGGAATCATTCACCGGGGCGGGCAACCCGCAGCCGTATGTCGATGCCCGACCTGGCGAGACGATACTCGATCTGGGGTGCGGAGCCGGGCTCGACATGTATCTCTATGCCAAAAAGGTGGGACCGACCGGGCGCGTGATCGGCCTCGATCTGTCGGAATCGATGCTGGGCAAAGCTCGCACGAACCTGGCAGCGCTGGGCGTACAAAACGTCGAGTGGTTGCAGGCCCCGGCTGATGCGATTCCGCTCCCGGATGACTCTGTGGATCTCGTCACCGCGAATGGCATTTTCAACTTGTCCCCCGACAAGGGCGCCGTCATGCGCGAGGTCGCCCGCGTGCTGCGGTCCGGGGGCCGTACGATCTTCGCTGAAATCGTCCTCACCAGCGAACTTCCTTACGAAGTGCGGCGCGAGATCAAGGACTGGTTTCGCTGTATTGGCGGATCGCTCGTGCAGCAGGACTTTCTGGACTGTTTGCGGACGAACGGCCTGAGTGTTCCTCGAGTTCTCTGGTTGGGGAGAAACGCCCGCACCGGGCACGAACTTGCAGTGTGTGCAGTGATTCGAGCTGAGAAACCCGGATGACGAATGAGCTAAGCAACTCTTGGAAAACGCGATGGTCTCTCTCGCATGGAGCCTGAAATGCTGCGCTGGTGCGTACTCGCTTATGGCGTCGTCTCTTATCTGGTCTTCTTCGGCTCGTTTCTGTACGCGATCGCGTTCGTTGGCGCCTTTCCGGTTCCGAAGACCATCGACACGGGCGCTGCGCAGGCGATGCCGACAGCCATACTCGTCGATCTGGGCCTGTTAAGTCTGTTTGCTGTCCAGCACAGCGTCATGGCGCGGCCCGCCTTCAAACAGTGGTGGACGCAGTTCATCCCTGCGGCGATGGAGCGGAGCACCTACGTCCTCGCCAGCAGCCTGATTCTCGTTTTGTTGTTCTGGCTCTGGAGCCCCTTGCCGGACGTCGTCTGGCAGATCGGTCATCCGGTCGCGGTGGGTGTGCTGTGGACACTTTTCGGACTGGGCTGGTTGATCGTGCTCGTCTCGACGTTTCTCATCAACCATTTCGATCTCTTCGGGCTGCGACAGGTGTTTCTCTTCTTCACGGGGCAGCCTTACACCCCGATCCCTTTCCGGACGCCGTGGCTCTACCGCCTCGTTCGACACCCGATCATGCTCGGGTTCATCATCGCCTTCTGGGCGACACCGACCATGACCCGGGGACATTTGTTATTCGCGGCGGTTGTTACCGCCTACGTGCTGATCGCCTTGCGACTGGAAGAACGCGATCTCGTGTCCTACTATGGAGAAGCGTACACCGCCTATCAGAGACAGGTGCGGATGCTCGTGCCGTTTGCGAGGCGCCCGCCCGGTCCAAAGGCGTGATCGTCATCTTCTCGCAGTTGCTGACTCGCCAATTTGTTTCGCGCCATGCACAATGGATCAGTCGGCAATCCGCCGGGTGCCGCGAGATGACTGCTTCGGGAGGCACGATGGGTACCGCAACCGCTCACATCGCTTTCGCCCGCGTCCGATGCTACTGGCGGCCTGTGATCCTGGTCACGGCCGGCATTGTCATGACAGGCCTGTTCTGGTTCGCGACGCGCTACCCCCAGCTTTTCGGCAAGGTGCAGCATCTCGGGCAGGCGCTGCCGAGCATGGCGTTCAGCAGCGAGGTGATATCGGTTGCGGCGGATTCTCCGGTTTGGCTGCGAGTCCTGGCCGCGACCGTGAACTGGCTCGATGGCATGAAGATCGGGATGACATTCGGCGTCTTGTTCGGCGCTCTCCTGCACACGGTTCTCCGCTATTACCCCCTGAAGATCGGCACCAACCTGTACTTGAACTCCCTCAAAGGTGCACTGGTCGGAGTTCCCATGGGTGTCTGCGCGAATTGCGCCGTTCCGACGGCATGCGGCGTGACGCGCGGCCACGGTCGCGTCGAGGTGGCACTGGGCTTCCTGTTCAGTTCGCCCAACTTCAATCCCGTCGTCGTCATGATGACCTTCATGGCATTGCCACTGTCGATGACCCTGACCAAATATGGAATTCTGCTGCTGGTGATTCTGGTCGTTGTGCCATCGCTGATCCGCTGGCTGGAACGGGACAAGCCTCTGCAGCCTTTCACTGCGGGTGGCGAAGGCGAATCCTGCGAGATCAAACGGCCCGTGGCCGATGATTGCCGGGAAGAGTTCGTGACCGTGTTCAAAGAATTGGCGGTCGACTTCGGCAAACACGTGTGGATGCTCTTGAAGCCCACGCTCACCATCATGCTGCTTGCGAGCGTGGCGTCTGCGACGGTGCTGACGCTCGTCCCGTGGGAATCGCTGTTGTCAGAGGTGACGCCACTGAAGCTGGCGGCCGTCAGCCTGATTTCAGTCTTGATGCCCGTGCCGATCGCACTGGACGTCATGTTCGCCGCTCAACTTCAGCAACAAGGCGTGGCGGGCGGTTACGTCATGCTGTTCGCCATGACGCTCGGAACCTACAGCATCATCCCGAGCATTTATCTCTGGCGCGAAGTGTCGAAGCGACTGGCAGTCGCTCTCTTCGTGTTCTTCGTGGTCGTGGGGTTGATCACCGGCCTGATCTTCTAGCAGCGCCAGGCCGAGGAACTCGCCGCGCACAGGTCCGTCAATGAAAAAACCCGCCTCGATCGTCGAGGCGGGCTGCCGTGCGTGCGTGAATCAGAGACCGGGCGAAACGTCCAACTCACTCTTCGAGAATCTTGGCCGTGTCCTTCGTGATCTGTTCGATCGCCGCCTTGTCGAGCTTTCCCTTCTCGAAGACGCGATTGACCTTCACCTTGCCGCCGACCCACATCATGATCGTGACGTCGGCCTCTTTGGCGATCGAATAGTTCGGCGGACCGGCGACGCCGTCGAAGACCGTGAGCGGCGTTTTTTCGATCTTGTGCTTCTCGGCCAGCTCTTTCAGCTTTGGCTCGACGGCATCGGGGTCATCCGTCAACAGGACGACAAACCCGGCCATTTTCTTGTCGGTGTTGGCGCCGATTTTTTCGTCGATTTGCTTGACCAGACTGGCCAAGTCGTCGGTGATCTCGCGTGCGAACACGTTGACCACCGGACGTCCGCCGTACCTTCAGCGATAACAGAGGGACTTGCCCGAATTTGGTCCGGTGATGTCCCGGATATTATAGGGGGAGGTCCTTTCGCCAACCTGCAACCCCGACTTGAGTTCCTCCGCAGCGACAGCCACCCCGACGGCGGCAGTCAACAGGGCTGCGGAAGTGACCAGCAGACATCTCATGGCATGGTTCCTTTTCTGAAAAGAAGGGAGAGAAACACGCGCAACACGGCACGGCGAATTATAGACGGCACGAGTCCTTCCGGTCGAGATCATAATCCGGAATACCGATTCGACCGAAGTTATTGTGATTCGCAGCATCGCTCAGGTAGAATGCCGTTGTGAGAAGTCGTTGCGCGGTGGTTTCCATTGCGGACCGGTCAAATGGAGGTGTCCGATGAACAGAGTCGCCGCTTTATCGCTGGCGGTTTGCCTGGTCGTGTTGGCGGCGCCGAATCATCCGGCGCGAGCGGCTGATCCGCCAGACCTGTCGAAGATCAAACGCCGCATCGCCAAGGAGCCAGCGTATACCGCGATAGAGCCGCTCTATGCTCTGTACGTCTTCGGCCCCCGCGCGGCAACCCACGTCTGGGCCGTGCTCGACAAGTCAAAACCCGATGCGCCTCACTACGACGTTCTCTTTTTCGACCGTAACGCCGACGGCGACCTGACCGCAGCAGACGAGCGCATTGAGGGCAAAGTTAATGGGGACGAGGCGACTTTTGAAATCGGCTCGTTCACCGACCCGAAGAGCAAGCAAACGCACACCGGCTTGTCGATCCGCCGCAATGAGGGCGAGAACTCGATCACCATGTTTCGCATGAACTGGTGCGACAAGGTTTCCGTCCGGGGAGGGTATGCACCGGCATCCGGGCCGTACACGCAGTTCGCTGCCACGCCGGCCGAGGCGCCCATCCTGTGGCCCGGCGCCGACGGTTCATTCAGCTTTCAGTTCTGGATGCTCGACACGCTGCATGTCGGCGGATCGGAAGAGGTCCGCGTCTTTCTGGGGCACCGGGGAATTGGCAAGAATACTTTCTGTGCAGTCCCCGACACGTTTCTGCCAAAGGACATCCCCGTCATCGCCACGCTGATCTACCGCGACAAGGAGGGCAAAGAGCAGCGGGCCCGGTCGGAGTTACGAGAGCGGTGTTGAGGCGTCCTCTGCCACGGCCCCGTGCGGGTCCCCGATGATGCGGTTTCCGGCAACGCCGTCATTCGCTTTGAACTTCCCGAAGATTCCGGTTTCGACTCCGTCCCGACCGATCTTCCCGTCGAACTGAAATCGACTGCAGCATCCAAATGAATCCCAAAAAAGATATCCTTGTCGCGAGTCGTGAATTCTTGAGTAAATTGCCTCTCTGGACTCAGGCGAAATCGGATGGAGCGACTGCCTTGAGGACACGGATTCGGATGCGCGCACCACTCGCTGTCCTGGGAGTCGTATTCTCCCTGCTGCTGGTCCTTGTGGTTTCCGGGGATGAAGCTCCCCCAAAGCCGGCGTCCGGAAAATTCAAACTGCTTGAAAAGCCGGGGGCGTTCGAGACGCTGGTTAACCCCAACTGTTCGCATTGCGTGGACGAGGCGAAACGCCGCGCAGACCAGTTGCAAAAGGGGGACCCGGTTCTGGCGTGGATCCGCGGGAAGTACGACGGCGGCGCAATTCCCGTGCGGTTCTTTCTGGCCCCCTATCGGGTCATCAGCGATACGTACGGCGTGTTCGTCTACGATCCCGACGCCGGGTACATGCGCGGATTCGAACCGTCGCTCGATTTTCGGTTCCACGGCTGGCGGAACGGGATCATGGTCATGCGGCACAAAGACGGGACGCTCTATTCGGCGCTCTCGGGCAAGGCCTTCGAGGGGCCCCGCAAAGGAGACCAGCTCAAGCCGGTGCCGACCCTCGAATCGCAGTGGGGAGACTGGGTGGGCCGCTATCCCGGAACCGTTGCCTATCACATGTTCGAAAAGTACCAGCCGGTCGAACTGCCCGGCAAAGAGAACGCCGATTCGATCGCCACGCGCGGTGCGCCCGATCCACGACTGCCGGCGTCCAGCGAGGTGCTGGGTGTCGCGCTGGACGGCACGGCACGGGCCTACCCGCTGGCGGTGCTGGAAAAATCCGGCGGCGTCATCGCCGATACGTTCGCCGGCCAGAAAGTCGTGGTCATGTGGTACAAACCAACCCGCACGGCGGCGATCTTCGCCGCCGAAATCGACGGCGCAGAGCCGCCACGGCCAGTGACATTCACAGCCGATTCGAAGGCGTCGTCGACCCCGTTCGTCGATCGGGAGACCGGTTCGCACTGGGACATTGCCGGCCGGGCGATGAGCGGCGAACTGCAGGGGAAGACGTTGCGCTGGCTCCCCGGCGTTCAATGCAAATGGTTCGCGTGGAGCGCAGAATACGCCGAGACGGAAATCTACGGGAACAAAGCGGCGCAGGCTGCGCCTCCAGGGAAAAAAGCCGCATCGACGCTGACTGCGCCGGAAACAGGGCCAGCGAGTGCGATCAACAAACAAGCGCGCCCTGCGGCGCCGTTGGAAGCCGTGCTCGTCGACCCTGCCGACGTCACCCCTGAGAAGGTGGCGAATTGGGCGCAAGCCGGGCACCGGGCCGTCGTCGTCGTGCTCGACGAGCGGAACTCGGCCGAAAGCTATGCCGCGGTCGCCCGGATGATCGGCGCCGCACAGCTCGATCATTACTACTGGATCGAAGTCGCCCGCAACAAATCCATGGCGGACGCGCATCCGCGCTGGATGGCGTCGCTGGGGATGCACGACGACTGGCGCGGGCGATACCCCAAGACTCCGTTGCCCGTGAAAGACAAGGAAGTCGCCAAAGCCTATCCCTGGGTTCCTATCGGATACCGCGAGACGTTCGATGCCCATTTGCAGCGAATCACCCGACTTCAGAAACTTGCTGCCGAACCCTACCGGGGAATTCTGCTCAACGACCTGCAAGGCGGTCCCGCTGCCTGCGGATGCGGCAACTTACAATGCCGCTGGGCACTCGATTACGGGGTGCCGTCGACCACTGAGAAACTGGAAGGACCGGATGTGGCTGTCCGGTTTCTGACGTCCGTCCGCAAGCTGGCGCCCGGTAAAGAGGTCATCCCCATCTGGATGACGGAGTGCGAACACGACGATCTTTCGTCGAACCTTCGCAACGGAGCGCGCAGCACGGGCTTGTGTGGCAGCGTGCCTTGCGCCACCGGGACCTGCCCCAAAGTTTTTGCGCAACAATGGGCCCCGCTGGCAGCGGACGGCAATGGGCCCATTGGCCTCCTGGTTCTGCAGAAGGAATTGCAGCGCAACGGCCCGCTCTACGCCGCGACATCATGGATTCCGAAAGCGGTCGATTACGTCGATTCAATCGCGTCGCAATCGGGGAAAGCGGTTCTCCCTCGCGAACGGTTGTGGCTCGTTGTGCAGGGGGAGGGGCTGCCTGAGGCCGAACGGACCGCCGCCCGCGCGTCCGCCTTGCAGATACACCCCGCCGCCGTGCTGGTGGCTCTCACTCGCATCGACCAGTCGTATGAACCGCACGTGATTCCTGTGAAGTGACCGGTGTCGTTGTCGGGATCTTCTTCTCCGCGGTGCTCGAATGAAACAAGAAAGCAATTTGATGTTGACCGTCGCGACTGTTGTCGCCGTCGTCGCGATTTTCCTTGCCGATCAAACGGTACACGCAGCAGCACCCAGGGTCACGACGGTGCCCGTTCCTGCGGGTGGCCAGGCGATGGCGGCGAAGACCGATGCCGAGGGCACCATCCATCTGCTGTTTGACACCTCCGACGGCCCGCACTACGCCAGTTCCCGCGACGATGGCCAGACGTTGAGCAAACCGATTCCTCTTGTCGATCAGGCCTCGCGGAAGCCCGGGCTCGAGTTCATCACCTGGGACATGGCCGTGACCGCCGAAGGGGCGGTCCATGTGGCGCTGGGGAACAATGCCTGGAAGCTGAAGCTGCCCCAGGACGAGTGGGGCTTCTTCTACACGCGCCTGATGCCGGAGGAAAAGGCCTTCTTGCCCCTGAACAACATCAACCGCAAGCCGAGCGAGGGGTTTTCGCTGGCGGTGGGGGAAAAGGGGGTTGTCACCGCCGTCTGGATGGCTGATAAGCTGTATGCGAACGTCTCGCA
>JACQFH010000011.1 GCA_016200145.1 Planctomycetia bacterium
CGCCTGATGCGCTGGTGGCTTCTCTCGTGGAAGGGTGGCGCGGCGCGATTTGCCACGTGGCAATGACCGACAAGCAGGGCGCCTTCGCCCGGTACAAGGTGACCGATCCTTCGTTCCGCAACTGGATCGGCCTGATGATGGCCATGCGCGGAGGACAGATTTCCGATTTCCCACTTTGCAACAAGAGCTTCAATCTTTCCTATTGCGGCCACGACCTTTGAGCTCCCGCCGACTTGGACGGGACCGCAACCGACGGAATCCAGCGCATGTTTGAAATCCTTCGCGAACGGATCCAGCAGCAATATCGCACGGCGGGTTATCCCGAGGAGCCGGCTCCGGCCCGCCCGGTGCGTTTCCGAGGCTTGCCCCTGCTCGATTCGACGAAATGCCCGGAGGGCTGCAGTTCGTGCGTGGAAGCCTGCCCCACGCAGGCCATAAAACATCAAGATAATGCATTGCGCCTCGACATGGGGCGCTGCCTGTTCTGCACCGACTGCATGGAGGCGTGTCCCGCCGATGCGGTCCGATACAGTGATGACTATCGTTTGGCGACTCGCACTCGTGACGGCCTGGTCGTCGGGGCGAAACCCCTGGAGCTGGCACAGGCGCTCGACAAAAAGGCACGCCGCATTTTCGGTCGGTCGCTCAAGCTGAGGCAGGTCAGCGCCGGGGGTTGCAACGCCTGCGAGGCTGACGTGAATGTGCTGAACACAGTCGTATTTGATCTCGGTCGGTTCGGCATTCAGTTCGTTGCTTCTCCCCGTCATGCCGATGGACTGCTGATTACAGGCCCGGTCACCGAAAACATGCGGCTCGCGCTGATCAAGACATACGAGGCGGTTCCCGCACCGAAGCTGGTCATCGCCGTAGGTGCGTGCGCCATTTCGGGAGGCCCGTACATCGGGCATGGGGAGGTTCACAATGGCGCCGACAGCGCAGTCCCCGTGGACCTGTATGTTCCCGGATGTCCCCCCAGTCCCTGGACAATCCTTGACGGTCTGTTGCGACTGCTCGGGCGTCTGGACCAGAGCCATCCCGATTTTGCCGGCCCCCTGGCGACCTGAAATCATCGTCGTGCATCGTCGGTTTCGCACTCAGCAGGCAGAATTCCCTTGACGTAACCATCAAAAGTTTGTTATCCGGTGACAACTGTGATGACGGAATGCTCCTGTGGGCCAGGCGGTGAATTTGGATCGGTCAGCTTCCTCACCTGCAGACGATGAGCCCGGTAGCGGCGATCGGCGCCGCCGGCCGGACGGCGGCGCACCAGCGCCCGATCCCGCGCCGCGTTCTGGCGAAATCGCCTTTTCATCAGCCGATCCAACGGCCAGCGTCGAAGATCAGCGGCGGGCCCAGAAGCGCGAAGCGAAGATTCGCGACAACCGCTCCGACCTGGGCATCATGATCGCCAAGAACCGTGAAGAACGTGCGCGGAGCGGCCGCGAATCCTATTTTGGGTTTCGCCTGATTCGGCGTCACTCCGATCCGATTGATCCGCAGGAAGATTTCTATCGCGGAGCCGTCATACCCATCAAGACCGCCAGAAAGTACCCCGATCTGCTCGGCTTTCTGACACTCGAATACCAGACCGTGTATCAGAACGAAAAATTGCCGTCGCGGACACAAATCGTTGTTCGGCCGGGCAAACTGACGACGCGGAAGAAGCAGCAGATTCGCCGGCGCCTGATGATGCTGGGCCTGATCGCGATCGCACTCGGATACGTGCTGTTCGGGATGTCGTTCGGCTTCTGGCCGTTTCAATAACCCGAGTCCATGCAGGCCGTGCGGGCGCGCCGGCGCGAACTCGGCAACCTGCATCGCTGTCGCGGACGTGGAACTCGGCCCGTGCGCTGGTATACTGACGGCGCCGCCTGAGGGCCGTTCGGCGCGCGACTCTCGAATCAAATCTTACGGCAGTTCCTCGAGGAGGGGGCACCATGAGCATGCGCGCTGGAACCATGGCTGGCATCGCAATCGTCGCTGCCTGCTGCGGATTGATCGCTTCGGGGCAGGCTCAGCAAAAGAAGACAGCCGAACCGGCAAAAAAGGCGAACGCCAAAGCCGCGGCGCCAGAAGCGTCGGTGCCAGCCGATGATGCCGACGTCCTGGCGTTACGTGCAAGCGCCGAACAGTTCACCAAAGCCTACAACAGCCATAGTGCCCGGGCCGTGGCGGAATTGTTCGCGCCGCGTGCCGAGATCATCGACGAACACGGCGAGCTCACACGTGGCCGCGAGGCCATCGAAAAAGCGTTTGCCGAAGTCTTCCGGCAGCATCCGAAAATCGAAGCGCGCTGCGAAATCGCATCGATTCGGATTTTGACGCCGAATATCGGAGTTGAAGAGGGCTTGGTCTATTCCAAGGCTGCGCCGGATGAACCTGACGAAGTCAGCAGCTATGTCGCCGTGCACGTCCGGGTCGAGGGAAAATGGCTGGTCGGCTCAGTCCGCGATTTCGCAGCCCCCCTGCCCGAGCCCACAGCGCACGAACGCCTCGAAGAGCTGGCCTGGCTGGTCGGCGAGTGGGTCGATGAAAGCCCGCAGGCCACCGTTCATTCCACGTGTCAATGGGACGAGAGCGGCAACTTCCTGATCCAGAATTTCGCGGTGCGGATCGAGGGACGGGTCGCCATGTCGGGCACGATGCGCATCGGCTGGGATGCCGTCAGCAGACAGATTCGCTCGTGGGTCTTCGATTCGCAAGGGGGGCATGCCGAAGGGTACTGGCAGCGCAGCGGCGACGAGTGGACTGTCAAAACGCGGGGCCATACCAGTTCGGGCGAGGTTGCCTCAGCCGTCAACGTCTATCAGCGCATTGACGAAGACACGATTGCCTGGCGCTCGTTTGAGAGGACGATGAACGGGGAAAATGAGGACGACATCGCCGCGGTGACGATCAAACGCCGCCCGCCGCCGCCGGGAAAATGAACCGGCACTGCAGGCGTAGCCGAACTCGCCAGGGTTCGGGCAGTCGTCGACAGAATCGGGAATTGGAGCGTCAGAAGAGACGTGGGTCAGCGCACAAGGGCATCATCATGAGAATTCTTGTCGGGTTCACAACTCTCGCATCGCTTGCCGTGGCGATCACGTCTCTGCCCTCAACGGCGAACGCTCGTGGATTTGGAGGGGGCGGCTTTCGGGGCGGTGGTTTTGGAGGTGGCGGTTTCGGAGGAGGTGGGTTCCACGGCGGCGGATTTGGCGGTGGTGGGTTCGGAGGAGGCGGGTTCGGCGGCGGTGGCTTTGCACGCCCGAACTTTGGCGGGGGATACGGAGGCGGTGCGCGCCCCAATTTCGGCGGCGGCCGTCCTTCGTATGGAGGAGGGATGGGCCACAACCCGTCGTTCAGCCGGCCGGGCGCTGGCGGCGGCAATCGTCCGAATGTCGGGTCCGGCGCCGGAGGCGGTAACCGTCCGAATATGGGTTCAGGAAATCGTCCGAATGTCGGCTCAGATATTGGGGTCGGAAACAGGCCCGATATCGGCAGTGGCAATCGCGGAAACTTGGGTGGCGGAAACAGGGGAAATATCGGCTCCGGGATTGGATCGGGAAATCGCGGCAACATTGCCGTGGGAATCGGTCAGGGCAATCGCGGGAATATCGGTTCGGGGAACAGGGGGGATATCGGCTCCGGGAATCGGGGAAACATCGGCAACAACCCGAACATTGGAAATCGAATCGGCAATTCGAACATCGGCGACAATCACTTTGCCTCCAACCGTTCGTATTACAACAACTGGAATCACGGCAACTGGAGCGGCAACTGGGACCGCCCCTGGGTCTGGGGACTGGGCGCCTGGGCCATCGGTTCGGCCTATTACGATTGCGGATATGCGAGCTACTACAATCCTTACTACGATTCGGCCGCGACCGACGTCGGCACATACTCCGATTATTCGCAGCCGATCCCTGTGGTGAACAAGAATCCGGACGGCCAGACGGTCGGTTCCGACGACGAGCCCGCGCCCCTTCCACCCGAAGTCAAAGAAGGAACCTCGCACGTCGACCTGGCGCGCGAGGCGTTCAAGCAGCAGGACTACTCGGGGGCAACGCAGGAGCTCGACGCGGCCCTCAAGAGCCTGCCAAAAGATGCAGCGCTGCACGAGTTCCGCGCGCTCATTTTCTTCGCGACGCAGGATTACAAGCAGGCCGCCGCGACGCTCTACGCGGTTTTGTCTGCCGGGCCGGGCTGGGATTGGACGACCCTCAGTGGAATGTACGCGAAAACCTCGACATACACAGACCAGCTTCGCCTTCTCGAAAAATACGTGACCGACAATCCCGATTCGGCCGACGGGCATTTCGTACTGGCGTATCACTACCTGACATGCAGCCATTCGACCTCGGCCGAAAACCAGTTGCGCGAGGTCATCCGCCTGCAGCCGCGCGACCAGTTGGCGCCACAGCTTTTGAAGATGATGGGGGCCGATTCCAAAGGGACTGGCGAAAGTTCCGCGCCGCGTCCACCTGACGCCGACGTCGGACCGGCGCCGGGCGATGAACCGGCCGCACCTCCTGCAATCGACGCGGACAAGATCATCGGCCGCTGGACCGCCAAACGCCCGGACCGATCCACCTTCGTGCTCAACCTGACGTCCGATTCGAAATTCACGTGGACGTTCAAGAATTCTGCGAAGGAGGAGGAGTTCGGCGGCAAATACTCGATTGACGGGGCGATCCTGGTGCTGGAGCGCACCGATGGCGCCCAGATGCCCGGGCTGGTGACCATATCGGCCGCAGGATTCAACTTCAAAATGTACGGCGGCCCGCCTGACGACAAGGGTCTGGATTTCCGGAAATGAACGCGCGATCGGCTCCTCCCGACCCGGCCAAGGCGATGCGGCGGCTGATCATTTTTGTCGCATTGGCCTGCGCCGGTTTTCTGATGGCTTTCGCTGCCGGAACGTATTGGCATTATTTGGCCAATGCGCGCGAGCGAATGCAGCGGCCCGATCCCGTTCTGACGTCTCGCCCGAGCGAACCACCGGACGACGAATCGGGCGAATTTGAGCCGACGATCGAAAATGACCCGTCGCCACCGGGCCCGTCGCCCGAGGGCATGGTCTGGATTCCCGGCGGCGAGTTCTCGATGGGCTGCGAAGACCCGCGCTCGTGTCCGTGCGGCGGGCCCGATCCAATGCCCGATGCTCGTCCAATACACCGCGTCTACGTCGACGGCTTCTGGATGGACCGCACCGAAGTCACCAATGCGCAGTTCGCCGAGTTTGTCAAAGCGACCGACTACGTGACGATCGCCGAACAGACGCCGAAGGCCGAGGATTTTCCCGATGCACCGCCGGAAAACCTCGTCGCGGGATCGACGGTATTCACGCCCACGAGTGGCCCTGTTCCGCTCGACAGCCATTATCGCTGGTGGAAGTATGTGAAAGGGGCCGATTGGCGTCATCCCCTGGGCCCCGACAGCAACATCGAAGGACGGGAAAATTACCCGGTTGTCCAGGTGGCCTACGACGACGCCGTGGCCTACTGCCGCTGGGCCGGCAAGCGCCTGCCGACCGAAGCCGAATGGGAATTCGCCGCGCGGAGCGGAATGTCGGGCAAGCGCTACGCCTGGGGCGATGATCTCAAGCCCGACGAAAAATGGATGGCGAACATCTATCAGGGAGAGTTTCCGATCAAGGGGGGCGACACGGGGGACGATGGCTTTGTCGGCATTGCGCCGGTCGCGCAGTTTCCGGCCAACCGTTACGGCCTCTACGACATCGCCGGAAACGTCTGGGAATGGTGCTCCGACTGGTACCGCCACGACTACTATGAGTTTCTGGCGTCCAATTCACGGGTCACCCGCAATCCGCAGGGGCCGACCGCCCCGTTCGACCCGGCCGAGCCGAACGAGCGCAAGCGCATCCACCGCGGCGGATCGTTCCTGTGCACTGACAAATACTGCACACGATACATGGTGGGCACGCGAGGCAAAGGCGAGGCCTCGACCGGCAGCAACCACGCCGGCTTCCGCTGCGTCAAGGTTCCGTAGTCATCTCGCTCCGCCGAGATGAGGTCTGTGTGTTCCTCGCAGGCGCGACTGTCGGCTGCGATGCAGCACGCCGGGCCGCGGGTTACGTGCAATTGAATGCCGAAACCATGCCTGCGCACAACGCGCCGTTTCGCCTGAAGCCGCGGATTCGCAGGGATACCACAAACCGCGTCTCGGCGGAGCGAGACGCCTACTTAAATTGCCCTCGCAGCCACTCCTCCAGAATTTCTTCCGCCGGTGCTTTGTCGTCGCGCGAGCGCGCGATGACGCTCAGATCCTGCGCCGCGATCATCCGCCTGGCAAACACGTCCGCAGCCTGGTCATCAGGAGTCAGATCGGCCTTAATAACCGACGGTGCGATCCCCACCACATCCCACTCCTGGCGGCCGAAGCTCAGCGACCAGTTCAGGATCCAACTGTATGAAGAAATCGCCTCCTCAGAAGGCCCTGCCGACGAGGGTGTGACCGATGCGGGAACTGCGACCAGGACGAGGTCGTATCGCTTCGCACGGACTGCCTTCGCCGCTTCTTCGATCTTGGCGAGCGTCTGATCCGCTGTCGGCCACGCCGTCATTTCGACATTCGCCTCCGGCTGAATCGAACGCAGCGCCTGTTCGAACAGCCCGTCGAAAGGCGGCATCGCCAGCACTCGCAGCGGTTCTTTTGCGTTGAGACGCGCCAGCGTTCGCGGAATGGCCGGTTGCAGCGGCATGGCACTGCCCAGGGTCACATCCTGGCCGCTGATCGACCGGCCAATGGCGGCGGCCGTCAGCTTGTGGCCGTCCATGTTCGGGTGAATGGCATCGCTCAGGGTCAGCCGCCAGGCGAGTGGGTCGCGCTCGCGCAGCGCCGCGTGGGTCGCGTAGCAATCGCACACGGGCACATTGAGCTCGCGCCCCGTCTCTTTCATGGCAGCGCAGAATTCCAGTAGTTTGGCCGTCGGCCGGCCTCCCGATTCGATGACCGCGTTGGGCGTGCACAGAAGGACTTCCGCCCCCGCCGCGCGGCACCTTTCGATGATCGTCTTCAGGTTTGCCTGGTATTCGGCAATCGGGACGCGAACCATGTCGTTGAGGCCGAACATGACCGTCACGAGGTCGGGCTTGTGGTCGAGGACGTCCGCCTGCAACCGCTTCAGCGCGTCGATAGTCGAGTTGCCGCTGATTCCGGCGTTAACCAGAGTCACCTTGCTTCCTGGATAGCTCTTTTCGAGAGCCAGCGGAATCAACTCCGGGTACGCCCGGCGGCCCCCGGTGTGGTAGTACACCCCAGTCACGCTGTCGCCCAGGCAAACGATTTTCACCGCCTGACCTGCAGCCAGTTTTTTCGTGAGTTCGGGCAGCGCGGAACTTGGCTCTTCCTGGCCGACCCGCACCTGCAGATGCGCCGTCGCCGTCTCGCCGCGCGCGTTCGACCGCACGACACGCACCAGATAGTGGCCGGGCCGTGCGAAACGATGCTCGGTGACGGCGTACCCATCTTTGGCGTGCTGTTCAACGTTTCCGTCGCTTTGGACCTCCACCGGACTGCTGCCGTCGCCGAAATCCCAACGTTCTTTCCCATCGGTCGTGTAAAACGTGCGCACCTTGAATGTCACCGCGTCGCCCGGCTGGATGCCGAACGTGGGGTAATAGACGGCATGAATTGATGGCGGCAATTCTTGCGCACGGTCCCGATCGACAACCTGCACGATCACAAAATCGTAGTCCACCCGCCCCGCGGCATCGGTCACCCGCAGGACTTCGCTGAATTCTCCGGTCTGCGGATACGTTCGGGACGTCTTTTGTCCGTCAATCCGTGTTCCATCGCTCATCAGCCACTCGTAGCGGGCGATTCGGCCTGATTCGCTCCACGATTTCGAGCCGTCGAGCACGGCGGTTTCGCCGGCAAACAGCAGATGATGCGGGCGCGCAACCGCCTGCAACTGGGTCCCGTGCTGCCGGCGGTACGCTTCCCACAGAAACGCATACGACGCCTGCGTCCCCCATTTCCCGGACGGTTGGCGGCTCTTGATCTCGAAGTGCAGATGCGACCACCCGCCGCTCCCTCCTTCCTTGCCCAAGAGGCCCAGGCGGTCGCTCTTGCGAATCACGCGGCCCGGCACAATCTGCGGATCGATTTCGTACAGGTGGCTGTACCGGTAGTACCAACCGTGGCCGTCGAGCAGATAGACGACGTCGTAGCGCTCGGCCACGGGCGTCTCGCGATCTTTTCGGTTCTCGTGTCCGTCGAGGACCTTTAACCCCGACGACACGACGAGCGCGTCCGTCGCCGCGACGACCTCCACGAGTCCTTCGGCGCCGCCGATATCTTCGCCGCTGTGATAATAGATTTTACGGACCGACGGGCGTTCGATGCCGTCGATGAACGACGGTTCATTTCCCATCTGCGTCCCCGAAGCGAACCAGCGCTGCTTGACCGGATACAGGAATGCATCCGGTTCGAGCAGCGGTGAATCGGCCGGCCATAAACGCAGGCGCGCGGCCTTGTCGAGCCCCCAATGGTCGGAATTCGTATTGGTGTAAGCGCCGCTGGTGATCGAGCAGTCGATCTGCACCTCTCCGACGCGCGTCGGCAGGTTGTAGTTCGCGGACACGAGCTTCACGCTCCGCCCATCGACCTCCACCATCACTTCCGCGCGCCGGACTGCATCCCGCACGCTGTCCCGGATTTCATTCAGCCCCACCAGCTTCACCGGGACTTTCCGCCCGTTGCACAACGTGACCTCCTGCGATTCGCCGACGTCGAGGTCGATGACGCGCACGAGCGGCGCCAGAGTACGGACTGCCTTCTCGTCACAGTCCGCGCGGCCGGATAGTGCCAAAACAATTGCGAACGCGAGAGCTGCCACGTGGAGAGAGTAGGATTGCCGGGCCATTGAACATTGCCTCATTCGATCTGGTCAGAGAAACTGCGCCGCCCGATACGCCGACGCTGGCAGCGTCGGCCACGTGGCCAATGCTGCCAGCATCGGCGTCACTCTCGTCGGCCGTCCATAATTAGCGGATTCAGCCGACTTGGCAACCCACCGGGCCTCGAGCGGCACTTGCACACCGCACCGCGTCATGTCCAGAATGCCGGCTGAATCGCGCCGCTGGACGTCTTTCCTGTGGCGTCGCATCCCGGTTCAAGCTTTGGAAGGCCGACGGCAAGAAAGGTTCTGAGTGATGGACGCCACAGAAGCAGCATGGACGAATGACGCGACGCACGATGCGTTTGATTACGCGAGCTATCCGAACAATTCGGCGAAGAGAACGCAGATCCGCGAGAAAATCAAATACTGGGCCCGTGTTGGAAAACGGGGACAGTTCACCAGAACGGGTGAAAAGAGACCCTCGGACGGTCTGTCCAGAAGCGCGGCGGACATATCCGCCAGTATGACCGGGGCAGTTGCCAATTTCCTGAGAGACAACCTCATCATCACATCCAAAGATGTCCGGTCAGGCAGCTTTGGCGCGTACCTTGTCATTGCCGCTGTGGGGCGGATTGACTGGCCGCAATTAGCAGACAGACTGTTGTGTAAATACATGCCCGATGAAATTGTGCCAGCCAGCTAAGGGCCACCCCTGGTCCGATGAGATATTTGATGCAACGTTTACCCCGTCGGCCGAGAGCGGCGCGAATAACTAAACCGAGCGCCGATAGGGAATTCCGTACCGGTAATTCCGCAGTCCAAGGCCACGGACGAAACACAGATGAAACACGGATACGAAGGGATCTTCGCAAATCCGCGTTTCATCCGTGGCTCCCTGAACCATTCATGAAAATGAATTGCCCACGGATGAAAATGTCGGGAGACGACTTCCGTGAGCAACATCCGTAAGTGTGGTCGTGGCAGGTCGCTGACCTGCTCGTCTGTTGCCGTCAATCGCGTATTTGTTGGGACGGGCGGGCTGGGAACGCCACCCTACGGATGGGTGCGACCGGTCTTGCCGCAATCACGCCAGCGTGGATAACATTCCGGCGTGACTATACTCCTTCCCACCCTGGCCATCGCCTTCGCCGCCCTCTGCGTCTGGCTGACGGTGCGGATCGTGAATCGGCGAGAGCGGTGGGCGCTGCGCGCGAGGTGACGGGAGAGAGTCGAGGAGTAGAAAAAGGGGGAATGGAAAGAGGTGCCGTGCTCACAGCAGCATTTTCCAGGAATGCGTGTGGACTGCCGCCCTCACCCCGGCCCTCTCCCAGCGGGAGAGGGAGAAGCTGGAGGAGGGGGGCGTCGTCTAGCTTCGGAAACTCGTTCACCCGCCGGATGAACCGGCGGGGGTCGCCATGCCGACAGTGCTGCCCCCCGCGGCCGACGCCTACGTCCATCCGTTAGTGCGGGTCGTTCACACTTGCGTCAGTGCTAACGGGGATTTCTTGAAACGGGCGGGGTGGAATACGTATTCCGCTCTTCTCGGCATCGTTACTTCTGTCCCGGCGCCGGCAGCACGAATCCCAGGTCGGTGTTCGGGTCTTCGCGCTCGGAAAACGTGCCCTGGTTGTCCTTGCGGTCCCGGCCGACGCTGTAAATTCTGAGCTCGCCGGCAGTCAAGAGGATTTTCAGCGGCTCGTTCGAGAATGGGTCCACTGGCACCGAAGGAAGAAACTCAGGCACGAGCTGTTCCAGCGACTCGGGCAATTTTCCATGCTGTCGGCGGTAGCGCTCGGCAGCCAGGGCCGCGTCGGCGCAGTCGCGCTTCGCCACGGCGCGGCAGAAGGCGGTGATGCTCTGCCGGTACGCCGGAGTGAGCAGCACGGTGAGCGCATACGAATATCGGTTCCACACTCCCTGCGAGAGCTGCTTCCGCTCGACTTCGGTCTGATCCGTCTCCTGCAGCATGGCATAGGGTGATTGCCTGGCCGCTTCGGCAATTCGCAGATTCATTTCGAGCATCTTGGTTGCGTCAGCGACCCGCGACGAGGCGCGCCCGGCAAACGGGCCGGGTTGCCCGGTCGCGATGGCCGTTTGAGCCATGTTCGGATCGATGCACGCCGTATACGACATCGCCCGCTCCCCGGCCAGCGCCCGGCACACCGACGACTGATGATCGAACTTGCGAAGCCCCAGTTGCAGGCGAGCCAGGTCTGCGTCGGCGACCTCGGCGTGGCGTAATGCATGCTGCACGTTTTCGATCACGGTCCCGGCGATCGCCAGTCGAACCAGTTGCGAGACCAGAATCGGCTCCTGATCCAGAGTTCGGGCAAGTGCGATCTGCTCGAGAATGGAGTCGACCGCCTCCTGTGGACGATTCCGATGCAGGTTGACGTGGAACTGCAACGTCAGGACGCGAGCCGCCTGGCGGATTGACTGCGCGTGCGGGATCAGCGTCGCAAATCCTCCCCGGAAATCGGCGGGATAGCGGGCCGTGCCGTCCTGGCGGGCGACTTCGCGAAACGTCTTCAGGGCTGCGTCGTGGCGGGCGAGGTAGGCGTCGACTTCTTCGAGCTGCAGCCAGGGGCCCGGCGGCGGCGGAATATCGGCACCCTGGCCGACGATCGGCAACGTCGCCGCCAGCGCCTTCAGGTCGTCCGCGTCGCAAGCCTTGAGCGCCTTGACCAGTTCGCGCGTCATGTCGGGCCTGTTCGATGCAGGCTCGTAGTACTCGTTGAGTGCATCAAGCGTCAGTGGCTCGCCGCGCGCACGCACTTTCGCCAATTGAATCGCCAGGCGTTCATCGGCCGCGTGGCTGGCGTAGTACCACAGGCCGCCTCCAGTCACGAGTCCCACCAGCAGCAGTCCGGTGAGAATTGTGCCCAGCCCCGGCGACTTTTTGGTTCTGCGTGGGCCGGCATCGGCATTGTCGGAGGGTGTTGAAGGTATTGTCATCAGCGGCGATCGGTTTAGAACGTTAAG
>JACQFH010000298.1 GCA_016200145.1 Planctomycetia bacterium
GCCCACATATCGCTGAATTTCATGATCGCTCCGCTGGTAGATTGGCCGCTGCCGTCTCTACCCAGAGTATTGGAGAGCGAACCCCAGTCAAGCCACTCGCCGCCAATCCAGACTCGCTGTCTGAATCAAACTGACCCAGCCGTTCGCCTTCCCGCTTTGGCTCCACGGCGGGTATCATCTGGGCATGAGTCGTAACATGGGTTTGACTCGACAGAGAAAGGCAAACAGATGAATCACCGTATTTATTGGCTATTTTTCCTGACGATCGCATCGTTCTGCGGCTGTGGCGAGAAGGCTTCTGCACCTCCGGTTGTCTTAGAGCGCGCTCAGAACACTGCCGCGCCAGTTGAACCAGCTCAATCTGTTGAACCGGATGGAAAGACGAAGGGGCTTGAAGGACTGAAGGGCCCCGAAGGTCCAAAGGGGCTTAAAGGTCCAAAGGGAATTGGACAATAGTATTCGCGGAAGCGCAGCAATCGGGATATGCCCCGATGACCGACCAGAAAAAACTCGTGCGACCAAATGACCATCCTCCTCCCCACCTTGGCCGCCGCCTTCGCCGCACTCTGCGTCTGGCTGACGGTGCGGATCGTGAATCGGAAGGAGAAGTGGGCGAAGTGGACGCTGGCGGGACTGATCGGGGTGCCGGTGCTGTACGTCGCGAGCTTCGGACCGTGGCTGCGCATCTACGGATACGCAAATCCGGATTATCTCGATGCGGGCGGGTTCTATGCCCCATGCGTCAAGGTCGCTTACGGACGCTGCCCAAAGTGGGTCGCGTTGATTTATTGTGACTATCTGTCACTGTGCGTGTTCGGCAAAGTCGTCGACTGACCTGCCGCCTACGTCGCCATCCCAGACATTCCGCCCATCAGCCGAGTGGTGCCTGAAACTGTAAAGTTTCATCCCTAGGCATTTCGGCTGGCCAATTCTCGCGAGAACCGTGCGTGAAGCCATTTCCACAAATGACAAGTATGATATAAGCCCGGTGGACAATTGGAGTCGCATGCCGTGGGTGCTTCTGAGCCAGAAGAATTACAAATACCTCATCTGGAAACCTTCTCGAAGGCTGCCGAGTTGAGCAGCTTCACCGGGGCGGCGAAAGCGCTCCATCTGACGCAGGCGGCAGTCAGCCAGCGCGTTCACGTTATCGAAAAGATGCTCGGCAAGCCGCTCTTCAAGCGGAAGGGTGGGCGCGTTCTGCTTTCCGTCGCGGGCCAGAAACTCTACGTATACGCCCAGCGCATCCTGGACCTGCACCGAGAGGCTCGCCGGGACGTCACGGGACAGGAAATTCCGCTCGCCGGTGAGTTGCTGCTCGCTGCGAGCTCGGTGCCCGGTGAGCATCTGCTGCCATCGTTGCTGTCGACCTTCGGCCAGGAGCACCCGCACGTCCGGGTGCGTGCCACCGTCACGGACAGTATGTCGGTCATTGCCCAGGTGGAGCGCGGCGAAGTTGCCCTGGGACTAGTGGGACGCAAGGTTGAAAATCCTCACCTGGAGTTCCACTACCTCGCAAGTGACCGGATGGTGCTGATCGTGCCTCCTGGTCATGCCCTGGCCAGGCGGAAGAAGGTGTCGGTCAGGCAACTTGCCAGATACGCGATCATTCTACGTGAAAGCGGCTCCGGGCTGCGGCACTGCTTCGAGAAATCTCTGGAGCGAGCCGGTCGATCGCTGGCCGATCTGTCGGTCGCACTCGAACTCGGCAGCAACGAGGGCATCAAGGAAGCCGTCCTGCGGGGCGGCGGAGCGGCGATCCTCTCGACGTACGTCGTGCAGAAGGAACTCCGGGCAGGCACCCTGGTTGCATTGGAGATCAGCGACTTGGGATGCGACCGCGAGATGTTCATCGTGCAAGACGCGCGGCGGGTACTGCCCCTCTCGGCTCGGCAGTTCCTGCTCTTCCTCGAAAGCCACCCGATTCCCGGCGTCACCCCATAAGCCTGGCTTATGGAACCGTCTGCGGGTATCACGCATACGCCGTAACCCCTTCTTTGCGATCTCGCTACCGTAGCGCTCGTTTGAGCTTCCTGTTCTTGGATGGAGGTCGAACCGGCCTCGAAGATCATCGACACAGACGTTGTGCAGGCGATGCTGACAGGCATTCTCGTCGATCTGGGCTTGTTGAGTCTGTTTGCTGTCTAGCACAGCGTCATGGCGCGGCCCACCTTCAAACGGTGGTAGACGCAGATCATCGCCTACCAGCAGTTTCGCGTGCGCGCCGTCTTGGATCTGCGGTAATCGCTGCCAAATATCGACCGCAAGGGCTTCAATTCACCGTCACTTTGTTGCGACCCTGAAATCGCAATTGCCACTCTTTGACGAGGCAATAGATACACGGAATGACGAATAGCGTAATTAAAGCCACGGCCATGCCCCCGACGCTGGGGATGGCCATCGGCTGCATGATGTCTGAGCCGCGTCCGCTATCGAGGAAGATGGGGGCCAGACCGAGGATCGTTGTGACCGATGTCATCAGGCAGGGGCGGATGCGTTTCAGACCGCTTTCGACGACGAGGTTACGAACCTCGTCACGGGACTGCGGCGGCTTATTGCGAAAGACGTCTTCCAGATAGGTCAGCATGACGACGCTGTCGTCATCCGCCACGCCGAACAAGGCGATGAAACCCACCCAGACCGCGACACTCAGATTGCTCCCCCAGAAAATCAGGCCGATGAAGCCGCCGGCGGTCGAGACCGCGATGTCGATGAACACCAGGAACACCAGCCACCATTTGCCGAAGCCGAGGTACATCGAGAAAAACATCGACAGCAGGACCACGGGGACCAGGATCGACAAGCGCGCCATCGCACGGCGCTGGTTTTCGAACTGGCCTGACCAGGTCCAGTAGTAGCCGGTGGGCACGACCAACGAAGCTTCGGACGCTCGCCCGGCGGCGATGAGTTCGTCGCTCTTCTTCTTCTCGGATTGCAGCAGGCGTTCGGCGTCTTCGACGACGCTGATTTCGTCGCGGTCGCGCGTATTCATGGTGACGTAGCCGACCAGCAGGCCATTCTCACTCTTAATTTCCTGCGGGCCGATGCTGTACGTCAGTTTCGCCACCTGAGCGATGGGAACCTGGGCACCGGTCGAAGTCGGTACGAGGATATGTTCCAGGTCGTCAAAGCGTTCGCGCAGCTCCCGCGGGTAGCGGACGCGAATCGGGTAGCGTTCGCGCTTCTCGACCGTCGTCGTGAGTTGTTCGCCGCCGATGGCGATCTCGATGATGTCCTGAATGTCGCGGATGCTGACGCCGTATCGCGCGGCGGCCACACGGTCGATCTCGTATTCGAGATACGGCTTGCCAACGAGCCGATCGGACACGACATCCACCGCGCCGGGAACCTGCTTCAAGAGTTGTTCCATTTGCAGCGCGACGCGTTCAATCTCCTGCAGGTCATTGCCGAAAATCTTCACGCCCATCATGGCACGGAAGCCGGTTTGCAACATGACGATGCGAGTCTGAATCGGCTGCAACCAGGTCGGCAACACGCCGGGGATGGCGACCTTCTGATTCAACTCGGCGAGGATCTCGTCCTTGCGGATGGGACGTTCTTCCGGCCAGACAAACCGCAGCGCAGGGCGGCACCAAGTGAGCCAATTCTGGTCGCTGTGCCAGCGTTTCTCGGTGATGCGACGCCATTGCCCGACCGGCTTTAACGAAACGATGGTCTCGATCATGCTGATCGGAGCTGGATCGATGGCCGATTCGGCGCGGCCCGCCTTGCCGACGACATGCTCGACTTCGGGGACGGTCGCGAGCGCGAGATTCTGCTGGGCGAGCACTTCCTGGACTTGAGTCAGCGAGGTGGAGGGCAACAGCGACGGCATGTACAGGAACGAACCTTCGTCGAGTGGTGGCATGAACTCGCGACCGATGCCGGGCAAGATGCGTTCGAGACGTTGCCAGGCGGACCATTTTGTCGGCTCGGCACCAGCGGCCTGTAACGTAACGGCCAGCGGTGTGGCCAGGCGGTTGAAGCCCAACCACACGGTGACTCCCAGCAGGATCACCACACAGGGCAACATCAGAAACGTCCCCTTGTGGGTCAGGACCCATCGCAATGTCGGCCTGTAGAAGCTGAAAATGAGTTGCGAGACTCGGTTTTCTTCCAGCGGCAGCAGGCGCTCGCGCCCCATGCGGTACACGAGTGCCGTGATCAGCACTCCCGCGCCGACCGCCGTTGGCCAGCCGGTCCACAGGCCGCTCAGGCCCAGGCCCCAGGCGACGGCCAGTCGCAGCGTCACCATCGTCAGCAGACCGGCAGCCACACCGATCAGCAGCGATCGCCGACGCGACCAGACCACCGGCTTCAGCAGATAGTAACTCATGACCGGCACGACCGTGATGGCGAGGATCACCGAGGCCGCGATAGCGAATGTCTTCGTGTAGGCCAGCGGCTGAAACATCTTTCCTTCGGGTCCCGTCAGCGCGAACACGGGGATGAAGGAGATGATCGTGTTGGTGACGGCATTCAAGATCGCACCGCCGACTTCGCACGCGGCTTCGTAGACGACTTCGGCGTAGGGGCGTTCGGGTTCGGCGGCCAGTCGGCGGTAGATGTTCTCGGTCATGATGATGCCCATGTCGCTGACGTCGCCGATGGCGATGGCGATGCCCGCCAGCGACATGATGTTGCTGTCCACGCCGAACCAATACATGGCGGTGAAGCTCATCGCCAACGCCAGGGGGAGCGTCGGCAGCACGGCCAGTGAACTCCGCAGGTGCAGCAGAAACAGGATGACGATCAGGCCGACGACGAGGGACTCTTCGATCAGGTTGTCGTTCAACGTGTTCATCGTCTCGTGAATGATGTCGGTCCGGTCGTAGTACGGTACCAGCTTCACGGGCGCGACCTTGCCGGAGTCCAACAGCACTTGCAGGCCCGGCTCAATTTCGGCGATGCGCGCCTTCAGACGCTGGATGACCGCGCGGGGATTCTCGCCATAACGCATCAGCACGACCGCGCCCACCGCTTCGTGACCAGCCTTGTCGAGCGTGCCGCGCCGAAACTCCGGGCCAAGCTGCACGGTGGCCACGTTCTTCACGAAGATCGGCGTGCCGGCTTCCTGTCGGATGACGATGTTCTCGATGTCCTCGATGCCCTTCACGAAGCCCTTGCCGCGGATGAAGAACTCGAAGCGATTGTTCTCGACGACCTGTGCCCCGACATCCACGTTGCTGCGGCGCACCGCCTCGTAAAGTTCGGGCAGCGTCACGCGGTGAGCCCGCAGCTTTTCGGGCATGACGTCGATCTGGTACTGCTTCACATAGCCACCGAGCGTGGCAACTTCGGTCACTCCCTCGACCGCCTGAAGCTGGTACCGGATGTACCAGACCTGAAGCGATCGCAGTTTTTGGAGGTCGGCTCCGTCGGCTTCGAGTGTGTAATAGAAGATCTGTCCGAGTGCGGTCGCGTCCGGGCCGAGCGTGGGCACGACCCCTTGCGGCAACTTCGACAGGGCCACATTCATCCGTTCGAGCACCCGCGACCGAGCCCAGTAATAGTCCACTTCATCCTTGAAGATGATGTAAACCATCGAAAAGCCGAATCCGGAGAACGAGCGAATCGACTTCACGCCCGGCGTGCCCGACATGCTGACCGTGAGCGGATACGTGACCTGGTCCTCGACATCCTGCGGTGACCGCCCTGGCCAATCAGCGATAACGATGACCTGCTTTTCGGCGATGTCGGGAATGGCGTCGATCGTGCCATGCGTCAGGGAGTAATAGCCGGCTCCCAGGATGACCAACGACGCCAGCATCACCAGCAGCCGGTTGTTCAAACACCAACGGATGATGAAATTCGTCATGGTTCGCGTCGTGGTGCGACTAGTGTTTGTGGCCGGCGGGCATCTTGGTGGCTGGCGGCTGAGACGTCGGATCGCCGCTGCCTTTTATGGCTGACGGTCCACCATGCCCCGAGTGACCAGAGATGCTGGCTGACTGGCCAGTCGGGAAGAGCAGGCTCGGCATGCCTTCGATCTGCCGCTGACTGTCGAGCAGGAAGCCACTTTGGACGACGACCTTGTCTCCATGCTTGAGGCCGTCGAGCACAAGGTAGTAGTCGCGACGTCGCCCCGAATCATCTGCGGCTTGAGCCCGCGGCCCGAGCTTGAGTTCGACCAATTCGTATGCCCCGTCGTTCGTCAACCGGTAGGCGATCCGCCGTCGTCCCGTGTCGAGCACGGCCGACACCGGGATGGCCAGTTCGTCGTCGCCGTCGCGTTGAGCCAATTGCGCAGACGACGGTGTCAGGGAAGGCATCAGTTCCGGCACGCGTTCCAGCGGCATTTCGCAGATCGAACATTTCCCCGGTTTAACCTGAACGACTTCGGGGTGCATCGGGCAGATGTATTTGCCTTCCAGCCCGGTCGGCTCGGGTGAGCCATCGGGCCGGAGCGGCACGCGGATCGTCGCCGTCGCGTACATCTGCGGCTTGAGGCGTCGGTCGGGGTTCTTGAGGTTCACGCGAACTCGGACAGTCCGCGTGGCGTCGTCGAGAAACGGGTCGATGAACGTCAGCGTACCGCGGAATGTCTCGCCTGGAAACGCTTCCAGCGTGACTTCGGCAGGCTGTCCGAAACGTACCCAGGCCAGGTCGTATTCGTAGATGTTGAGGTACAACCAGATCGGATCAAGGTCGGCGATACGGTACAGCGGATCGCCATCCTTGACGTACTGGCCCAGCCGCACATTCTTTTCGATGATCGTGCCGCCGATCGGCGCGAAGATCGTCAGGTGCGTTGTCGTTTTCCTGGTGCGTTCGATCTCGGCGATCTGTTCCGGCAGGATTCCGAGCAGCCGAAGTTTCGTGCGGACGGATTCGAGCGTCGAGTCGGCGAAGCTGGCGCGTCCCTCGGATGGAGTCCGTTTCTGTTCCCGTTCGTGTGCTTCTAATCCGATCAGCAATTCGCGCTGCGCCACGTTGAGGTCAGGACTGTAGACGTCCACCAGGTGGTCGCCCTCGTTCACGGCGATTCCGGTGAAATCGGCGTAGATGCGGTCGATACGTCCCGCGGTCCGGGCCGAAATATAGGCCACGCGGCGTTCATTGTAATCGAGCTTTCCGACCGTTCGGACTTCCTTGAACAGTTCGCGCCGTTCGACAGCTTCGGTTTCAATACCCGCACGTTTTACGATTTGGGATTGCTCGGCTTCCAACCGGGAGACGGGGATCAGGTTCATCCCGCAAATCGGACATTGGCCCGGTTTCGGCAATCGGATTTGCGGGTGCATCGAGCAGGTCCAGACTTCCGCCTGGCCCTGTTCTTCCTGCGGTTTCTGCGGCCACCAGATCATTGCCGCCGCGATGGCCGCGCCAATGACCAGAACCGGGACCAGCTTCACGACAACTTGTTTGAGCTGCATGACGCTCTCCGTGATTCCAACGTAGGCTGTGACGGCAGTGGCTACTTCGGCGCCGCCATGACCGAAAACGACTTGTGATCCGATCGTCTCTGTCGAACGAGTTTGACCAGTTCGATCGCCGTGACTGGCGTGAGGGCGAGCAGGATCAGGATACCCCATTCCCAGAGCGGGTGCATGACGGTCTCAAACACAGGTCGGGCAAACGGGACGAGGACCACGCTCACTTGCAGGAGTCCGGCGACCGCCACGGCAGCGAAGAGATAGAGATTCGTGAATGGTCCGAGTTGAATAAACGTCCAGCGTCCGCTGCGTGCGGCCAGCGCCCGGAAAAGTTCTCCGTAGACGATGACGCAAAAGGCCATTGTTCGCGCCCGCGTCTCGTCCTCGGGATGTGCCGTGTAAACGATGCCAAAGGCTGTCAGTCCCACGCCGGCCAGCAGGATTCCCTGCCAGATGACTGTGGCTCCCAGGCCCAGCGACAACATCGACTGCTGTGGTGAACGAGGCTTGCGGCTCATGACTCCCGGCTCGAGCGGTTCCAGCGCCAAAGCCAACGCCGGCAGCCCATCCGTCACCAGGTTGATCCACAGGAGCTGTACCGGCAGGAGCGGAGCCGGCCATCCGATCAGGCTGGCAACGAGCATCAGCAGCATTTCACCGACGTTGCACGAGAGCAGATACGTCAGGAACTTCTGAATGTTGTCGTAGATGGCACGCCCCTCCTCGATCGCACTGACGATGGAGGCAAAGTTGTCGTCCATCAGGATCATGGCCGATGATTCGCGGGTGACGTCGGTGCCGCTGACCCCCATTGCAATTCCAATGTCCGCCGCTTTGACGGCAGGCGCGTCGTTCACGCCGTCGCCGGTCATCGCCACGACGTGTCCCTGGCTTTTCCAGGCTCGTACCACGCGCAGTTTGTGTTGGGCCGTGACTCGCGCATAAACGGCAATCCGCTCGACCTGTGCCGCCAGGTCCTGGTCGGACAGGGTATCCAGTTCGCGGCCCGTGATGATCCGGTCGTTCTCAGCCGCGATTCCCAGTTCACGGGCAATCGCGGCGGCCGTGGCAGGATGGTCGCCGGTGATCATCACGGGGCGGATGCCGGCGGCCCGGCAGGTGGCGACCGCCTGTTTGACCTCCTCTCGCGGAGGGTCGATCATGCCGGCCAGCCCGACGAACACGAGGTCGGTCTCGGTAAAATGCTCGGGGACGTTCACCCACTCCCGACAGGCGAACGCCAGGGCGCGCAGCGCGCGAGACGCCATCTCGGCATTCGCCTGCAGGATTTCCTGCCGCCGTGAATCGATGAGCGGAATGATCTTGCCGTCACGACGCTCCGCGACGCATCGGGCCAGGATCTCCTCCGGGGCGCCCTTGGTGTACATGGTCGCCCCGCCCACTCCCTGCGGCAGCACGACCGACATCGCCTTGCGTTCGGAATCAAACGGAATCTCGAAGAGCACATGCTCTCCCGGATTCGGCAGTTGAATCCGGGCTTTGAGCGCCGCGACGACCAGGGCTCCTTCGGTAGGATCTCCAACGACTTGCCAGGCGTTTTCATCCTTTCCAGATGGAACAACCTGCGCGTGATTGCAGCGACTGGCGATCGTCAGCAGCAATTGCAGCTCGGGTTCGGCCTTCGGGTCGACCTCGAGGTTGTTTCCCTCCGCGGCCCGTCTTCGGAATTCACCATGCGGTGCATAACCGGAACCAGCGACCTGATAATGCTCGTTTCCAGCCATGACTTCCCGGACCGTCATCTCGTTCCGGGTGAGCGTCCCTGTCTTGTCTGAGCAGATGACGGTGACCGATCCCAGAGTCTCCACGCTGGGCAGCTTGCGGATCAACGCATTGCGCTTGACCATCCGCTGCAGCCCCAACGCGAGGGAAACCGTAACCACGGCAGGCAACCCCTCGGGAACGGCCGCGACCGCCAGGCTGACCGACAGCAGGAAGGCCCGCATCAACGAGTCGCCCTGCCACAATTCCGTCAGAAAAATGATCGCGACGAGCACCAGGCAGATGAGCACCAGGACCTTGCCGAGGTGCGCGAGTTGCCGCTGCAGAGGGGTCGGCTCAGTCTCATACGCCTGCAGCATTCCGGCGATCTGCCCGAGTTCCGTCCGCATGCCGGTGCCGACCACCGCCGCGCGCGCCTTGCCCCCGGCCACGACGGTCCCCATGTACACCATGTTCCGCCGATCTCCCAACGCGGCCGTTTCTGGGAGGACACCGTGTGCGTCCTTATCCACGGGAACGCTTTCGCCGGTCAGGGCCGATTCCTGGATGCGCAGGCTGAACGCTTCCAACAGCCGCGCGTCGGCCGGAATGTTGTCGCCGGCATCCAGGTCGAGCACGTCACCGGGCACCAGCTCAATCGTCGGCAGAGCCTGCAATTTGCCGTCGCGCAGCACTCTGGCCAATGGCGCAGCCATCTTTTGTAACGCGGCCAGCGCCCGTTCCGCTTTCTCTTCCTGCAAGAAACCCAGGATCGCGTTGAGCAGCACGATCGCAATGATGGCGGTGGCGTCGGTCCATTCACTCAGGATGCCCGAGATCAGCGCAGCAACGATCAGAATCCAGACAACGAGATCGTTAAACTGCCCCAGAAACTTGCGCCAGAGAGGTTCTTCAGGGGGCACGGCCAGTTCGTTGGAACCGTACTTGTCCCGCAGTTCTTTGACCCGCTCCGCGGCAAGTCCGAGTTTCTCATCGACGCCGAGTAATTGCAGGACCGAGTCTGCGGACAGCGTGTGCGGAGGCGGCTGCGGCGCCGCCTCACTTGCGGTTGACTGCCGGGCCACTGAATCGGCCACGCTCTGCGGTGACACAGACCGACCCATCATTGATACCCTGCCGAGCATCAGCCCTCCCCACCCGGACGCAGCCAGAGCGGGGAGGGGGGCTCATTTCCCGAAACGCCCGGAATCCAAGAGTTACTTCTTGGCCCCGACCTTTTTCGGAGGCTCGAGCTTCTCGATCTTTAACAGCTTGAGGAGCTTCTGCGTTTCGGTTTTGGCGGCTTCCAGGTGGTGCCACATCTCGCTGCAACAGTCCCCGATCACGACTTTGTCGCTCGCTTCTTTCGCGCACGCCTCTTCGGCCATCCCGCATTGTTCATGAGCTTTCGCGTGGTGTTTCTTAATCGATTCGATCAGATCGACCGCCTCTTTGTTCTTGGCGAACTCGGCCTTGAGGGCCGCCAGGGCTTTCTCGGAGGCTGCCAGGTCTTTGCGAATACCAGCAACCAGGTCCTTCGCTTCCTGCTTCGGAATCGGCTGCTGCGACTGGCTGTAGTAGTAGAGCGTCTGCGCCTGATCCTGGGCGTGCTGCTGGGACGATTGGGCCTGGTGACCGAGCATCTTGTGGTCCGCCTTCAGGTAAGGCTCGTCCTTCGCGACGCCAACGGCGGCTGTCAACGAAATGACTGTTCCGAAAACGGCCAAAGTCTTCAGCGTCTTCATGGCAGTTCCTGTTCTGAATTGGATCGTACTGAGAGTGGAGCTGCCCCGCGCAACTCCGGAACGCGAGTCAACTGCGACACGCCGCGTCGTGAGCGCTGCAATGCGATCTGTCCACAGTCAAAAAGAAAACCCCACCGCCGCGATTGGCGCAGCGCTGGGGCATTCATTGCACACAGGTTATGGGACAATGCCCGGCATGAGCAACACCGACAGTCAGCCTACGGTCGCCGATCTGCGTTGTCAAGCACCTCAAGCGGTGTCCCGACCGCGCGCTCCAATTCGGCGCGGCGGCGCTGGTATTCGGCAACGGCCTCCTGATGCTTCTCCTGGAGTTGAATCAGTTGCCGTTCGGCCTCGACCAGCCGCAGGAAATCGACCTTTGTCGCTTCATAGCCGGCATAGGCCGCGGCGACATTCTGCTCTGCCGTCGGAAGGACCGACTCGGAATAGAGGCGGACCGTCTTGCGGCTCCCTTCCAGACGGGCGAATCCCGCCTGCACATCGTTGCGCACGCTGTCGACTTGCGAGTCGTATTCAGCCTGCATCTTATTGACCTTGAAGATCGCCTCGCGGACCGCAGCGTGACGCCGGGACTGGTTCAGAGGAATGTTGACGTACATCCCGACTTGAGCGCGCTGCACGACATCCGTCCAGAACTGATCGTAGCGTCCCATGAACTCGAAGTCGGGGTAGAATTCCTTGCACGCCAGTGCTACGGCTGTCTGTTCAGCCTGAATGCGCGCGGCCTGGGCCGTCAAATCGGGCCGATGTTGCAGCGCCATCTGCCGCAACGCATCCACATCCGGCAGTTCGCCGGAGACTTCCAGGATCTGTGGCGGCGGCGGAAGCAGAAGCTGCGGCTCGCGGTGCAAGAGCGTATTGATGCGTGCCACCGCGATTTTCTCATTCTGTTCCAATTCAATTCGGCGCGACTTTAGCATGGCAAGCTCGACGTCGGCCTGCAACATGTCCTGCTGTGTCACCTGCGTCGCTTCGAATTTCGCCTTGGCAGTTTCGCGGAACTTTTCGACGGCCTCTCTGTTCACCAAATTGAGTTCCAGGTCGCGGTAGACCAGGTAATACTCGAAGAACGCCAATCGCGCGGCCTCCGTCAAACGCAATTGGACGTCCTGTGAGTCGAGCGACGCCGCGTTCGCCTCGAACTGTGCGATCTGACCGCGCAGCGATCGCTTGCCGGCCCAGGGGATTTTTTGGGCGATCCCAACGAAATACGACGACTGAACGCTCGAAGACGGCGAAAGTGACCCAGGGGCCAGCATGGACTGGAGCACCGGGTCTTCCAGCGCGACAACCTGGGGATAGCGCTCGAACGCCGCGCCCCACGCGGCCACTGCGGCCCTCATCGACGGATTACGTTGTCGGACTTCTGTGAGTAGAACCGGAAGGACCAATTCCATTTGGCCTGAGAACAGGTCGTCGCCGCTGCCACTCGACCGAGACAGAGTGTCGACCAGTTCCTCGTGGCTGACAGTCTGGATCTCCGACGAAATGTCATCGGAAGACCTGCGACCATTCGCGGGTTTTGCTTCGCGTGCGAGCAATTCAACGCGCGGCGCCTGCGGTGCCGGTTCGCGCAGCGCGGCTTGCTTCGAGACTGAAACGCATCCAGCCAGAAGCGCCGCATTGATGGCCACAGCCGTTGCGAAGGCTCTGGAAGGCCGGAACAAGAACATGTTGAGCCTCCATAAGGATCCAAATCACGTCTTTATGGGGGCGGGCGGGTTAGCAGTTCGCCAAACGATGGACTTCGCAGAACGGAATCATGGTACAAGATCGACCCTGTGCGTCCGGCAGAAGCAGAATTTCAAGAACAGGCGTCACATCTTGACGCCAAGCAGATGCGCGATTTCTGCGCCTCAGTGCCCGCGTTCTATGCGGATCATGCGGGTGAATCTTCCCGGAACGGAATTGTGCCGGCATGTCGCACATTCGCCGCACCGCCCACAAGCTGCTTCATGATAGGAGTTTATGGCATGGCACGGACTTGCGATCTTGGTCGGCGTCGGCGGTTGGCATGACTTTTGATTTGCCGGTGGGTTGGTGATCCGTATCCGTTCAATGATCCGACTTGCCGGCCGATGCTTCGACACCTGCTTTCCATGACCGCCCTGACGTGCTTCTTGGCCGGGCCGGCGTGTGGCGAAGACAACGTTGAATCGAAAGGAACGGATTGCTGCTGCCCCGATGTCGTCACGAAAACCTACCAATCGAAGGGCTGGCTGGTTCAGGAATCGGAAGCCTTCTGTGTCTGCTGCTCGCCCCGTCTGGCTGAGGCAAAGCACCTGGCGAATGCATGCGAAGCGCTGCGGGTCCAATTGCAGAAGACGTGGATTGGATCGGCCGGCAAAGAATGGTCACCCCGTTGCGAGATCGTCGTACACGCCACGGTGAATGACTACGTCCGCGCGCTCGGCCCGGGAAGCCGTCAATCGGCCGGCTGTACCACAATCGATCTCCAGGACGGGAAGGTCGTCAAACGGCGCATTGATTTGCGTGCGGACGCTGATGACTGGATGACTACGGCGCTGCCGCATGAACTGACGCACGTTGTGCTCGCCGACAAGTTCACCGAAAAACAAATCCCGCGGTGGGCGGACGAGGGAATGGCCATTCTTGCCGAACCGCTGAAGCGCCAGGGCACTCGGCGAACCGCAATGCAACAGGCGCTGACGCGCATTGCCCGCTATCGTGCCCAAGAGCTGATTTCGACCGCTGAATATCCGACGGGAGAGCGTCGCGACGCGTTTTACGGTCAGAGCGCATCGCTCGTCGCCTTTCTGATCGAGCGGGATTCGCCCACAAGATTTTTGGAGTTCGTGCAACTCGGGCAAGAACAGGGATACGAGAAAGCGCTGGCCGAGACTTACGGAATCAAGTCCCTCGCACAACTCGACGGGCAGTGGCACTCGCAGATTGCGAACCGTGGGCAGACCGCGGAACTCTTCGCCAGCCGCATCGCACGGATCACGGTTAGCAAACGGGTCGAATGACACGCGATCCAGCTTTTTCCGTTAGATCCAGCTCGCAAGCCGTTTGACACGTAGCATTACTCAGATGAAATGTTGCGTCAATAGGCGGGTTGTGCTAGGTTGAATTGAACCGCCGGGTGTTGCAAATCTCGGAGTGCGACGATTATCTCTTGCAACGTCGGGTGCCTGATGGCATCGAAAACCGGTGGAGAAAGGGCGATGGATTCAACCCGACTTTAGCCGTCTTCCGATAAGTGAAACGAGCGGAAGTGCTTTCTAGCCGGGTGAATCGCGACAGTCTTTCGCAGACCCAACACATGTCCCTTCGCAAATCCCGATTTACAGTCGCCGTCCTGTGGGGCATGATCCCCTTGACGGTCTTTGGGAGCGTGCCCCGAATGGGCTGCATTTGCGCCAACGGGCAGCATAAGTTCTTTTGTGAACGGTACTTGAACGGCCAGGGCGATGCACAGTGCATTTGCTGCTTCGGCCGCGAAGCGGGCCAGCGTAACACCGCTGGGGACCAGTCCGACCGTTCCACAGGGAAAAGGGCTTGCTGCGCCTCAAAGCACGTGGCAGGATGTGGAGCATCGTTTGCTTTGGACAAAACGCGCCCGTGTCGTCCAGTCCTCGACCGACCGTTGCTGCTTGGCGCGGCCAAGGCCATGATTGATCTCGATCAGGCCGAGCACGTACCTCTGTTTGTGGCTGTCGTTCCGGCGTTGCCGAATTGTTCCGTCGAGTGCAGCGATTTCGCACACCGGGACTTGCCGCCCCCTCCAGATCTCGTCATTACGCTGGGCGTAATGTTGATTTGAAGCCTCTCTATTGCGCGCCGCATTCTCGCGCTGCGCGCTCCTGAAGACCGTGTTGGAGATTGCTGGCTAACTCTGTTCGGCGGCACGTCTCTGCGAGTCTCAAGGATTTCGTCAGGCGTAACCTGACGTGCTGCATTCCCAACGTTTTTACATACACAACCCCTTGCGAACAGCCGGACGGGATCGCCCGGTCCTCAAGCTGACGTCTCGCAATAGGCTCAATCTATTCCAGGAGCAAGATCATGTTGAAATTCATTTCGTCCGCCGTTCTCGCCAGTACGTTTGCATTGACTTCCGCTCAGGACGCCGCCGCCTGCGGTGGTGGCCGGTGTGGAGGTCGAAGGTGCTGCACGCCGGCCCCCGCGGCCGCATGCGACGCGCAGCCAACGGGAACCACCGCGCCACCGATGGCGCCCGGCAACTACGATGCGCCTCCGGCGCCGACGACGGCCCAGAATGGCACGCAGCGTTATCGAAGTTACTCATACAATCCGGCTCCCGTTTACCGGGCTCCGCAATCCAGGTCGTACGTTCGTCCGTATTCGTCTCCAAACGACCACTTCCGTGCAGACCACAAGCTTCGCGGTCTTTAGCGGCTGAACACGTTGCGCTGGCCTTCGGCATGCAGTGATCAACTGCATGCCGGAGCTGGTGCGACAAGGTGATTTTTTTTCGATGAGAACGCGTGCGACCGTCTGGCGAGCAGCCGAGTCGGGTTGGCGGGTTAGCAAACTCTTAGCTGATTCGTGCTGCGGCTGCTCGCCGATCAGCCGCACAAGACACCCCAATGGCCCTGCGAGGGATGCCCCGTTGTACGTCAGGAAAAACGACTCAGCGATGTATCGACTCCAGAAAAGCTGTTACCCGTGTCGGTCGGCTGAATCCCGAACGACTGACGTCAAATCGTATTTGTAAGGAGACTGTCACATGCGAGGGCTCACGATCGCCACGGCGTGTTGGATTGCCTGCGGTTTTTTGTTGGCATTCCGACAATCCACCTCGGCTCAGGAAGGCTCGGGAAGCAGCCGCAGCAGCCCGCAGCGTGCGACCCGTCCGATGACGCCCGACGAATTTTACCAATCCTTCTGGAAGCATCTGAACAAACAGGAAAATCCCTACAAGAAGTGGGGATCGCTGCCGGGCCGAAAGGACATTCGAGCGGGAACAACTCCCCACGGAGAGTTTTTGCGGATCTACGCCAACAAGATCGCGATCGATGATCCGAAGGGACTTCCCTACGGATCGATTCTCGTCACCGAGAATTACGGCGCGGACCAGGAGACGCTGAAAGACATCACCGTCATGTACCGCTCCAAAGGGGCCGCGCCGCAGCAGGGCGACTGGTACTGGCTGAAGTATCAGCCTGACGGCACGATCGCCCGAACGCCTGAAAAAGAAGGGAAAAAGGCAATTGCCGGCAAAGTCACGTCGTGTATCGAGTGCCATTCCAAGGCGGGTGGAAAGGACTTGGTTTATTCTAACGACCCTGAAAAAGAGGCCAACGAGAAATGAGCATTCCGGCAGGAGAGCCGGCCCGGCGACCTTCGCGACTTTCAAGCTTCGCTTGCGGAGTCGTTGTGCTGGCTGTTATCGGAGTTGTTTACGCAACGTCCGGCGATTTCGTCCGCGAGCGCCAGGTGGTGCTCGGGAAAAGCTGGACGGCGACAGAATTGGTCTCGATTGAGACAATCGACCATCGGGACTGGGATCGTTTGCTTCGCAGATATGTGGATGCAGAGGGGAACGTCGGCTACGCCGGCTGGAAGGAGACGCCTGGCGACGTGGAAGCGCTCGACACCTACTTATCGACTCTTTCGCTGGCGAACCCGGCCCTGGATGCCGGCCGCGATTCGAGGCTGGCGTTCTGGATCAACGCGTACAACGCGTTAACGATTCGCGGCATCCTGCGTGAGTATCCGACGGCCAGCGTTTCCCAGCACACGGCGCAGTCGCCAGGCTTCAGCTTCTGGCGCGATCTGCGGCTGCACGTCGGCGACAGGGACTATTCGCTCGGTCAGATTGAACATGAACTGTTGCGGCCGCTCCGTGAGCCGCGCATCCATTTTGCAATCGTCTGTGGATCTCGCGGCTGCCCGCGGCTGCTCAATCGGGCGTATCACACCTCCGATCTCGAACAGCAACTGCGCGACAACGCGCGCAATTTCTTCGCCGATCCGCAGAAATTAGAATTCGATTCATCCACCGGCCAATTGCGGCTCTCTCCGATTCTGAAATGGTACGCCGACGATTTCGGCGAATCTCAGGCCGAGATGCTGAACAGCATCATCCCGTATTTGCCCGACCATGTGAACGGGCAATTGCCTGACAGACGCCGTATCCGCGCAGACTTTCTCGACTATGACCGGAGCTTGAACGATCAGGCCCCGGCCACTTCTGACATCCCTATTCCGCCGAACGCTGAGCAGGCAGATGGCGACCAGACTCCACCGGAATCCGAACGATGACTGTTGCGAACGATGTGAAGCAAATTGTCCGACAGCGGTATGCGGAAGTCGCGGAAGGCACGGCAACTTGTGGGTCGCTGTGCGGGTGTACGTCGCATGCCGAGGAATTGGCATTGGCCTGCGGGTATTCGGGCGAGGAGTTGCAGACGTTGCCCGATGGCACAAACCTGGGCCTCTCGTGCGGCAACCCGCAGGTCATGGCAGAACTTAAGCTTGGACAGTGGGTATTGGACCTGGGCAGCGGTGCCGGGTTTGATGCGCTCTTGGCAGCTCGTAAGGTTGGCCCCGGCGGACGCGTCATCGGCGTCGATATGACCGACGCCATGCTCCAAAAGGCTCGAAAGAATGCCACAGAGGCCGGTCTCGACAATGTCGAGTTTCGGAAGGGGGACATCGAATCGCTCCCCGTTGAGGACGACCGGTTCGATGTCGTCCTCAGCAATTGCGTTCTGAACCTGTGTCCTGACAAGGATCGCGCCTTGCGGGAAATACATCGCGTGCTCAAGCCGGGCGCCAAGCTCGCCGTTTCAGACATGGCCTGGACGATCGAGCCACCAGAAAGCGTGCGTCGCGACCTGAACGCGGTCGTCGGCTGCATCGGACGAGCGCTTGTTCTGGACGACTATCTTCGCCGTCTCGACCGTGCCGGTTTCCGCGGAATTCAGATTGAGCGGCATCCCGAGAGAGCGAGAATTATGATTGAACTGTCTGGTTCGACGATGATCCCGGGCGTCGAGAACCTGTTGAGCGTCAACGTGCTGGCTCTCAAATAAACCAGCGGGCATTGATGCAAGTGACGAATGCGGCCGGCTGGAGCAGCACCCACGGGCGTTTCCCATGATCTCAATCTCAATTGACCGCCCTGAAACAACCAGTCACGACATTATCGACTTGTCTCGTGTCGTCGTCGTCATTCCAGCCCTCAACGAAGAGGCATCACTGCCACTTGTGTTGCGGGACCTCCCGACAGTCGGACAGGTTATCGTCGTCGACAATGGATCGACTGACCGGACGGCCGGTGTCGCCGCCGCCGCCGGTGCGGCGGTCGTCACCGAGCCGCAGCGCGGATACGGCGCCGCCTGCCTCACAGGGTTGGCCGCGATCGAGGAATTCGCGAATGCCGGTCAACCTCGTCCCCAGGTCGTCGTCTTTCTGGACGCCGATTACAGTGACGATCCTGGCGTTTTGGCTGAACTCGTTCGGCCGATCTTCGCTGGTTCGGCCGATTTCGTCCTGGGCTCACGTCTGATGGGCCAGCGCGAACCGGGTGCCATGCCGCCACAAAGCGTTTTCGGGAACCGGCTGGCGTGCTTTCTCATGCGCGTCCTGTTCGGAATTCGTTACACAGATCTGGGGCCCTTCCGTGCGATTGATTACGTTCGTTTGATGGAACTCGGCATGTCTGACCGTAATTTCGGCTGGACCGTGGAAATGCAGATCAAGGCCGCACGCCACGGTCTACGGACCGTCGAGGTTCCAGTGCCTTATCGATGCCGTGTTGGCCAGAGCAAGATCAGCGGGACAGTATGGGGGTCACTCAGGGCCGGGTACAAGATTCTTTTCCTCATCGCAAAGTACGGATTGCTTCGCGGCTCGTCCAAGGGGCTCGCGAAATGAATCACACGCCTGCCGATGTCTGTGGTCGGCGCAGCTTGTTGGTGCTGGCGGGCCTGGCTTGCATCTCGGAGTTGGCGTACCTGGCCGTCGTTTCTAGTTCGCAAAGTTTGCATGAAACCGGTACGGGTGGCCATTCTCTGCTGACCCTTTTGGCCCTGATTGCGGCGACGTTTGGCGTCTATCTCTTCGCGATCAGTATTGCCGCTCGCGCGCCACAGGATCGTCGGCTGTTTTGGCTAATCGTGGGAAGCGGTATTGCTTTTCGCATCACGTTGCTCCTTTCCGATCCGATCGAAGAAATCGACCTGTATCGCTACCTCTGGGATGGCTCTGCCACTATCCAGGGGGTCAGTCCCTTCCGGTACAGTCCGCATCAAGTTCTTGCCGCTTCGGCGGAGAGCGATTTGCCCGATGACCTGGCGCGGTTGGTTCGACTGCGCGATAGCGCGCCGGAGATGACGATCATCCTGAAGAAGGTCCACTTTGGGGAATTGCCGACGATTTATCCTCCAGTCAGCCAGGCGGTTTTTGCACTGTGTGCCTGGACGACACCGCAAACTGCCTCGCTCTTTGTTCGCATGACGTTCATGAAGGCGTGGTTCGTCGGCTTCGATCTGGCCACGCTGTTTGTAGTCCTTCGCCTCCTGCAATTCACGGGACGCCCGCTCGGTTTGTCGGTGATTTATGCCTGGTGCCCGCTGGTCATCAAGGAGATCGCGAACAGCGGACATCTCGATGCCTTGGCGTTCTTTCTCACCACGTTGGCGATGTATCTTGCGATCGCTGCCCTGTTCTGTCCCGCCAGACTGCCTCGAACTGGGACCGCCATTGGCGCCTCGATTCTTTTGGCGCTCGCATGCGGAGCCAAGCTCTATCCAGTGATATTTCTGCCATTGTTCCTCCTCAGTTTTCTGAGGAAGCAGGGCTGGAATTGCGCCGCCATTACGTTTGTCGCATTCGCAGCCGTTCTTTTTCCCGTGGCATGGCCGATGCTCCCGAGCCGGTCGTCGGATGCTCAGAAAGCGGAATTTGATCCTATCCAAGTCGCTCCTCAAACGGACGACGCGCCACCCGTGCCCCCGCAAGAGGTCAGCATGGCCCCGCGTGATCCGAGCGAGAGCCTGCGGGCCTTTCTTCGCGAATGGGAAATGAACGACTTTCTGTTTCTGATCGTGATCGAGAATCTTCGGCCCACGGCTGTGTTGCCTCCCAGCGAAGTGGCTTGGTTCTCGATCTTGCCGGAAGAATGGCGGCTCGGCCTCATCGAGAAGACTCAATCGCAGCTTGGAATGGACGCGAGAAGCGTTCCATTCTTCTTAACCAGAGCGACCACGTCAGCCGTCTTTTTTCTCCTCGCCTGTATGCTCGGATGGAGAGCCAGACTCTGCGAAATACCGACGGCCTGGCTGTCTGCTGCGTTTTTGACGGTGGCTTGGTTCTGGCTACTGCTTCCGACCCTCAACCCCTGGTACTGGACCTGGGCGCTCCCGCTCTTGGCGTTCGCTCGTAATCGGGCCTGGCTCCTCGTGAGCGGCTTGGTGTTTCTCTATTACTTCCGTTTTTGGCTGACGCATCACTTCCCCGGCACTCCTCTCCTGGGAACGAGCTACACTGGCCCGATGTTCTTCGATTACGTGGTGGCCTGGCTGGAGTTCGCGCCCTGGTTCGTCCTATTGTATGCGGGCTCCCTACGGCGAACTCCCCGCGCGAGTACACCAGTCGAGTGAGGCCCACGGATGCCAGCAGGGGAAAGATCGATAATCTGCGAATTTCGCCACGATCTCGTCCACGGAGAATTCTCGAAATGGCCGATCTGACCTTACTGCGACAAGGCAGCCCGCTCGCGGACGCGCGTCAGCAGAGAGCAATTCTCGAAGGAAGCGATGGCCAGGCTCCCTTTGCACAAACTCTCGCAGAGCACGGCGTCGGTTCATTGCGAGCGAACGGGATTCAGGTACTCCAAGTCAATCTGGGGAAGGTTTGCAATCAAACCTGCCGCCACTGCCACGTCGATGCGGGGCCCGATCGCCGCGAGGTGATGTCCTTCGAGACAGTCGAGGCGTGCCTCGACGTGCTCGCCCGGACCGCTATCCCCACGCTCGACATCACGGGTGGGGCGCCCGAAATGAATCTGCATTTCGAGCACCTCGTCGCCGCGACACGCCGGCTTGGCCGAAGCGTCATCGACCGCTGCAACCTCACCATCCTTGTCGCGCCGGGGTATGACCATCTGCCCGCGTTCCTCGCGGCACACGGCGTCCGTGTGATTGCGTCGCTCCCCTGTTATTTGGAACGAAACACCGATGCCCAGCGCGGGGAGGGGGTGTTCGAGCGGTCGATCGAGGCGCTGCGACGGCTGAATTCCGTGAGGTACGGAGATCCTGCCGGCGGCCTCGTCGTCGACCTCGTCTTCAATCCGCAGGGACCCAGCCTGCCTCCCCCGCAAGCCGAACTCGAACAGGCCTACCGCCGCGAACTGCTGTCGCGGTTCGGAATCGTCTTCAATCGGCTGTACACGATCACGAACATGCCCATCAGCCGGTTCCTCGACGATCTGCTGAGGGCCGGGCGATTCGACGAATATATGAGCAAGCTGGCCGCGGCCTTCAACCCGGCGACCTGCGCGGGACTGATGTGCCGCACAACGCTGTCGGTGGATTGGCGCGGCAACCTCTACGACTGCGACTTCAACCAGATGCTGGACCTGCGAACGTCCGAGGGAGTCCCACAGCACATCAGCGAGTTCCTCGAAAGCCCCCTGGCGCAGCGCCCGATTGTCACCGGTCAACACTGCTACGCCTGCACCGCCGGCGCCGGCTCCAGTTGCCAGGGAGCGATTTCCTGACGGTCCGTTGGAGTTCGGGCTTCAGCCTGGCACGTGCCGCAAGTCCTCCGGCCGGTCGACGTCGGCCAGAGTTTCAAGGAGTTGCACGGCTAGTCCCAAACGATCGGCGGCGGAGAGCGTCTGTGCCAGCACCCATTCGCTGCTCCAGGCGATGCCCTCGAATAGTTCCGGGTGCGGCTCTCGGACACCGATCAGGTAATAACCTCCGTCCGCGGCCGGGCCGAGAACCACGTCGGCTTCGACGAGCGCGTCGTGCGCTCCCCGCAAATGCTGCACAGACAATGCCGGGCAATCGGTTCCGATGACGATCACCCGTCGGGCGCCAGCGAGAAATGCGTCCGCCGTCGCTCGCGCAAGTCGCGGGCCCAGATCGCCTGCTCCCTGATCTCGATATTTCAAATCGGCGCCGTACAGCGTCGCGATCTGCTCCACGGTCCCGCCGGCGAATCGCACTTCCACGTCAATGTTCGCATCATGGCTGAATTCCCTGGCACAAGTGAGCGTGTGCAGGCTCATCCGGTGCTGGATCTCGGCCGCCGCCACGGCGCCGACGGCCGGAATCAATCTCGTCTTCGTTGTGCCGGCCTCCGGGTATCGAACGAAGACAAGCAGCATGTCTGACGATCCTGCGAATGGAACTGCCCCGTTTTATTAGGGGCAATCTTATCCGGCCATTGCTCAGGAGAGCAGCCACACCTTGATAAGCCCTGCTTATCAGCCCTCCGCAGGGTATTAGCCGATCCCTATCACACGATTTCGCTGGTCCGACCTATCATGTCGCTTGTCGTTGCGTCTGATTTTTGAGGCAGGAGTTGCCATGTCCATCGCACATCCTTCGAGCAGCGAAGACGTCTGTTCCCCTCGCACCGTTCCGCTTGCCTGGGTGGCGTGCGCGGTGGCTGCGGCCGGGACCGCCGGCAGCCTCTTCTTGAGCTTGGGGCTGGGCCTGAAAGCCTGCCCCCTGTGTTTCTATCAGCGCACGTTCGTGATGGCCGCTTTTTCGGTCGGGCTGGTCGGACTGTGGATCGAGCCGAAACGCCCGGGACTGACGACTCTGTTGATGCTGCCCTTGAGTTGGGCCGGCCTAGGGGTCGCGGCGTTTCATGAGTCGCTGGTGATGTCGGGAAAACTCGAATGCCCATTGGCCCTGTTCGGCCTGGGAACGGCCCCGGCACAGAGTCTGACGTTGTTCGTTCTGCTCGTGGCCGTCAATACGCTGGCGGCGTGGTCGGGCCGGTGTGAATCGGCGCGATCGTCGGCCGCGATTCCGGCGGTTTTTCTGTTCGGAGGTTTGCTGGCCTACGGGTCGATCGCCACCGCACCACCGCTGCCCCCCACCCCCACCGCTGCCTACGATCCGGTCAAGCAGCCGCTGGAAATGTGCCGCCCGCCGTTTCGTGGTTCACCCAGTTCTTAACTGTCGGCCCGATCTGGCCCTATGAATCGCCTCATCGAATTTGCATCGTCGGAGGCCGGGGTGCGCCTGACCGCGTTCTTCGGAGTCCTGGCGGTCATGGCCTGCTGGGAAGCCGTGATGCCGCGCCGCAAATGGACCGTCCGCAAGCTGCCGCGTTGGACCAGCAATCTGTCCCTCGTGGTGCTGAACACGGTCGTCGTGCGGTGGATCGTGCGGCTGACTCCGGTCGCTGCGGCGCTCTGGGCGCACGAGCGTGGGTGGGGCGTGTTGAACCGCGCGGCGTGGCCCGAGTGGGTGAAAATCATCGTGGGAATTTTGGCGCTCGATCTTGCCATCTATCTGCAGCACGTGATGTTCCACGCCGTCCCCGCCTTATGGCGGTTGCACAGGGTCCATCACGCCGATCTCGATTTCGACGTCACGACCGGCCTGCGGTTTCACACGATCGAAATCGTGCTGTCGATGCTCATCAAGATCGGCGTGGTGTTTGTGCTCGGTCCGTCGGCGCTCGCCGTGCTGATTTTCGAGGTCTTGCTCAATGCAACCTCGATGTTCAATCACGCCAACGTGGCCCTGCCCGAGACAGTCGATCGCCTGCTGCGGCTGGTCGTGGTCACGCCCGACATGCACCGAGTACATCATTCCGTTGTGCCGCGCGAGACCAACAGCAATTTCGGCTTCAATCTTCCCTGGTGGGATTTCCTGCTGGGGACATATCGGGCGCAGCCGGCGGCGGGGCACCAGGGCATGACGATCGGCCTTGGCCAGTTCCGCGACGAACGACAGGCCGATCGGCTTCCCGGGATGCTGGCCATGCCCATTCTGGGCACGACCGGCCCGTATCCGCTTGGATCGCGCGAAGACGAAGACATCCCGATTGCCACGACTGCTTCGAGCGGCCGGGGCACTGCGCCCGCGCAACCGCGTGGCATTGCACGGCTGTTTCGTCCGCGGGGCCCGGGAGAAGAATGATGGCATCGTCTTCCGTTCTTCGCGAAGCGGCGCGGGTCGCGCGCCAGGGATTGCTGCTGGGAATCTTGGACCGTGCCAGCCTTTTGGCGTGACGGCCATGCAAAAACACCACATCATCCGACCGTTCTTTCTGGCGATCGCCGTCGCGGGCGCCGCCGCGCTGTTGTTTTTATTGCCGGCAGCGAATCAGGGTCTGCTCATGGGCCTGGAAGCGATCCGATCGGCCGGCGTGTGGGGCCCATTGCTGCTGATCGCGGTTTACATCGTTGCCTGCGTACTGTTTGTGCCCGGTTCGGTCCTGA
>JACQFH010000331.1 GCA_016200145.1 Planctomycetia bacterium
ATCCTCAAGGGGCAGCTCAGCGATATCGACGTGCAGGTTCGCGAAGCGGCGCCGCTCAGCCTGGGAATCCTGGGAACCGAGGCGGCGCGGGTCGAGGTGGCAGCGCAGGCGCGGCGACCTGAAGACCGCGTGCGCGAGCTGGCGATGCGCGGGCTGGCCTGCGATGGGGCCGAGGCGCTGGTGCCGTTTGCGGGAGATCAGTCGCCGAGAGTCCGGGCGGAGGCGGCCCGGTGCCTGCGGCGGCGCCCCGGAGCGGCGGCGGCCCGGCTGCTGCACGATCTGCTCACCGACAAGAGCATCGAAGTCCAGGCGGCCGCGGTGCAGACCGTGTACGACTGGCCCGAGGCGCTGGCCACTCCGCTGCTGCTCGAGGCTTTGGCCGGCAGCGCGTTCAAGACGCGGCAGTCGGCCCTCAAGCAACTTGAACAGCGGCACGGGGGAGGCGTCGCGTTTCCGCTGCTGGCCGGTCCCCAGGAGCGAGCCCTGCGAGTCAGGCAGCTCATGCGCGAATGGGAAATTCCCGATTCTGCGGTCGCGCGCGCCCGCGAACTGTCGCAGGCGGCCAGCCCGCAACTTGACGACGCCAGGCTGGCCGACCTGCGGGAAAAACTGGAATGGTCGGCAGAACGCGGCGGGCAGGAACCGCCTTCCGAGATCGCCGCCTGGAGCGGCGAATTGACGCCGACCGACCTGCCTCTCGTCGAGCGGCTCCTGTCGACCTCTTCGGCTCAGCAGGCCGACGTGCTGTTGCACCGGGTGCTTCCCCGATTCAGCCCCGCTTACGATGCCCTCGCGCGGATGGAAAATGCGGATGTGGCCCTGCGGCGCAGTGCCGCATCGGAGCTGGCGCGGATCGGCCAATCGGTGTCGCCCACGCCCGAAATGTGCCGGCGGCTGGAGCTCCTTCTGAAAACCGAACAAGACGCCCTGGTCTGGCGGTTCGCAATGCAGGCGATCTCGCACGACCTATCGGACGGAGCGTCGCGGCTCGCACTCCTGGCGCTCAACAGCCAATGGCCCGACTTGCGAACGCTGGGGTGTGAATACGTCGGTCGTCACGGGCAGAGCGACCAGGCCGCCTGGCTTCTGCCGCTGCTCTACGATTCGAACCCCGGGGTCCAGCTTGCCGCGATCGCCGCCGCAGGCAGGTGCCGGAACCCGCTCGTTCTCGACGGGCTGAAGGCCCACGGGGATCAGGCGGCTCTCAAGGGACTGCGACCGCTTTTGACAGAATCGCAGGGTCAACTGCAGGTGGCGGTGGTGACTGCCATGAGCCGGCTGGGAGACCCCCAGGCCATGCAGGAACTGGTACGCCTGTCGCTGGACGTGAATTCGACATCGCGGCAGGAGTTCGTACAGATCATGGGCGAATCCGGCCAGACGCGGTTCGTCGAGTCGCTGGTCCGCCTGGTCTGGACCGAGCCGAACCAGCACGTGCGGCAGGCGGCGCTGGCCAGCCTCAAGAAACTGGTCCCGGCCGCCGAACAGCCGGCAAAGCTGCCCCAGGCCCGCAACGCGACGGAAGCAGTTGAAATCTGGGTGGCGTGGTGGGAAGATTGGCAATCGCGGCGAGCGCCCGCGGAAGCTTCTGCAGTTCGCAAGTGAAGGTACCCGCTTCAATGAAGAAAGCCGACGACAGCTTCCAGATCGAATGGCACAACAACTGTGTCGTGATCATCCCGGCGCAGGACGTCGAGAAAATGCGGTGGGACCTGATCGAGCCGGCCGCCGAGATCGTGATGGCGCCCCTCAAAAAGACGCAGACGCCGATGGTTGTTTTCGATCTGAGCGAGGTCAAGTTTTTCGGGTCGGTGTTTCTGTCGCTGCTGCTGCGATGCCACAAATACGTGAAGACCCGCGGCGGCGAGTTGGTGATCTGCGGACCAAGCCCGCTGGCGCGGGAACTGCTCACGGTGACGTCGCTCGACACCCTGTGGGCCATTTACGACTCGCGCCAGGAAGCGATCGAGGCCCTGTCGATCTAGTGCAACTGCGCAACTGGTATTGTTAGTTCACCTTCTACCGGCCGGTGTCGGTTTCACGCGATTCGCCGTCCCCGCTGGAACCGGCCCCCACGAGTGCCCTGCTGCGCGACCAGACGATGCGGTCGTCTGATTCCTGACCCGGCGGCTCCTGAAAGGGCACGCCGCGGTCGTCCAGGATTGTGGCGAATTCCAGAAGCGGATTGCGCGTAAATTCCTGCGGCATGATGGTGTTCAGTTGCTCGGCGTTCTGTCTGACGAGCGCCAGATTCTGGGGATGAACCGGATTCAGTCGCGAGGCGCGGTCGACGACTGCCAGCCACCCCGACTGCTCCTGAATGTAGTACGCCTGCTCCTCGGGCATGTCGACCAGCGTCGTCTTTTCCTCTTTCTTGAGCGCCGCGATCGCCCGCCTGCCGCGGGAGAGCACCTGAGCCAGGTCGCGATCGGCGGGGAGGTGGGCGCGGCTCATCGAAATGCCCAGAGCCAGGTACAGCCCCACGAACTGCTCCATCGTCATCTGCTCTTTACGCAGTGCACGTTTCAGGAAGCGGGACTGAGGTACGTGCGACATGAACCAGTCGATCGATTGACGCTCGCGGAGCGTCTTTTCTTCTTCTTTCACCAGTTCGCTGATGGGAAGCGTGCGGTTCCGTCCCCATTGCGGGGCCGGCAGCAAGACGGCCGGCAGGGGAGCCGGCAGTTTCTGTCCGGGCAGCCCTTCGACGACCGCCAGGAACGAATCGACTTCGGCCTGCGTCAGCAGGTCGTCGGCGCGCTTCGGCTCAGGCTGAACGACTTCAGGTTCTTCGCAGCCCACGGCGAATGCGCAAAATCCCGCCAGTATGATCCACAGCACAGTTCTCATGGCCCTATTATCGGAATTGCCGCCTGAACAGGTGCAGCGGAAGGGCAACGTGCGCGACCGGATGAGGTCGCCGAGGCCATTCTCACATCATGGCCGGTGCGGATTGAGCCGGACGGCGGCGAGGATTCTTACGGGGCCGGTAAATTCGCCACGACCGGCACAGCTTGCGGCAAATGAAAGCCGGCGACTTGCGTGACGAGCCAGGCCGTCGACACGAGTTGCAGGCCGAGCGCGACCGGCCAGATGGCTTTCGAATCAGGCGGATCGGCGATCGACCCGTGCTGCCCCAGGGATCCGCCTTTGTCGGCCGGAAGTACCCCTCCTTCGAATAGCGGAGCCGCGATCCAGGGCAGAAAGGGAATCAGAAAGATCCACAGCCGGGCCGCTTCTCCCATATTCTTGCCGGACAGCCAGAGCAGCGCGATGGTGAGCAGCCAGGCCCCGGCGTAACCGCGTGACGGCAGACCGGCACGGCGGGAATTGCGAACCAGCGACCAGGCCGCGAGCGCGACCAGCGGAAAACCGGCGGCAACGGCGAACTCGACCGGATTCAGCAAGATCCACTTCCAGTACGTCCGCGAGAATTGCCGGTAAAAGCCGGCGTGATTCGCTAGATTCAACTTCCAGACAAGTATCAGATTGAGACGGGCCAGCCACCAGACAGCGACGGTCATGGCGGAGATTACGGCGACGGCCGATGCACACGGCGGCAGCAGCCGACGCAACGCTGGCCGCAGCCAGCCGACCGCGACCGGCGGTTCGTTGCGTCCAATCAGTGAGCCCTCGAGACCTGGCTGCGCACCATCGTCCGTCCACAAGACTGCCAAAACCGCGATCAGCCCGACCGGCAGAAAGGCCAGGCTCAACGACAGGCTCAGCCACATCACCAGCCCGGCCAGCGCGCTCAGCCACCGCGACCGGCGCGGCACGCCCTGCAGCCAGCGCCACACGAACGTCATTGCCAGCAGCGGGAACAGGCAGTCCGACTTGGGCAGGAACAGGGCCAGCGCGGGGACCGCCGGCCAG
>JACQFH010000012.1 GCA_016200145.1 Planctomycetia bacterium
CGCTTTCGCGAACACCTGTTCTTCGAAGAGCTCAATCCGATCGCCAGGCTTCTGCTGCAAGTCCACGACTGGGATCCGTCGCTGCTGATCGGAGTGAAGTTCCTGGGATCGATTCTGGTGCTGGGGATCATTACGGCGCTCTACGTCCATAATCGCCGACTGGGGCTGGTCGTGACGGGTGTGCTGGCCGGCATCCAGGCCGGCCTGCTGGGCTTTCTGATTTGTTTCTAAACCGCAAATCATCTCGGAGTTCGCAGTCGACGTGGTGTCGTGTTTTGACCTGGGCGCGCCCATGTGCACCGGCCGCTTGGGAGCGGCCGGGGTACAGCACCCGCAAATCTTCACTGCCTTTCCCCTGCGAACGGGGCTTGTCAGTGCCCATGCGATGACATACCCTGACTATCTTGCCGCACCGCTCTGTCCGGCTAATTTGCGGCCGGATTTTGACCGGCACGGCACGTTCTGGGCCTCGGAACGGCACACGCGTGGTATGCTTCCAGGGTAGTCACCGGTCTGGAATCGTCACCATCCCCGAAGTTCAGTTCGCCCCCGTAGCTCAGGTGGATAGAGCAACAGATTTCTAATCTGTCGGTCGGGAGTTCGAATCTCTCCGGGGGTAATCCAGGCCACGTCGTTCCGCACATCGGAGCCGTGATCATGGGCAGGTTGATGCGCGCTGGAGGTCTGTGGGCCGGGGCAGGATTGCTGATTGTGGTAGCTGCGCGCCATGCGCCGGCACAGGAATTCATGCCCGACCCGGCGCAGTCGCAGGCGCGTTCGGCCAATCTGGCGAACGGCGGCACCGAGTCTGAGTGGGAATACCATCGCCGCGCGAATTCGGCGAATTTCCGCCCGACGATCCGGCCGATCTCGAAATTCGCAGGCGGATCCGGCTATTGCACGCCGGTCTGCCGGCCGGCGTATTATGGGCGGTCGGGTTGCGGGTGCCGGTGAGCGCGCCGGCGGGTCGTCCGCGCGATGGGATGAAGACAGGGAGACAATGAGAGGGGGAGACTAGGAGAAAAACGAGACTCGGGTGAGGATTCGCCACGATTTCGGTGACAGAGGGGGGCCGCCCGAATTCTGGCGAATTCGGCTACGGTCGCAAGTTCTCTCCCCCTCTCCTTGTCTGCATCGCCTTCGTTGTGGCTCCCCGCGAACTCACGTTTCACCGAACCGCCGTTGCGGCGGCGGGCGGCGCGGTGGGGGCGCGGGGCGCGGCACGGCGGGCTTGGGGGGCGCCACGGGAACGTCTTCGGCCGGCTTCGCCGATTCGGGAATCGTCTTCCGCAGCCGCTTGATCTTGGCGAGCTCGTCGGGGGCGAAATAGAGTCTGCCCCGTTTCATGATTGCCCGCACCTTGCGCAGATCGACCATCGTCTTGATTTCCGCTTCCGGCATCCCCAGTTCGATGGCGGCTTCCTGCAGCGTCTTCATCGGCAGCGGCATGGCTCTCTCCTGAATATGTCGTTTGTACCGTGCAACGCATGACGCCCTGTTACTTGCTCGCGAACGCCCCCTCGAACAGCGACTTGTCGAATTGAGCCGGGACCTCTCCTTCCGCGGCGTACAGGTACAGCGCCGCCAGCAGAATGCTGTCGAGCGTGGACGAAACCAGTGCCACGGCGAACAGGCCGGCCACTCCCAGGGCGATCAGGACCATCCCCAGGGGAACATTGACGGCCATCGCAAATCCCCCGGCCACCAGCGGAACGAGGCCCACCAGCAGCATGGCGATAAACGTCACGAATCCGATTCCGAAATTCGCCGTCAGGGCCTCGCCCCACGTGTGGCGCAGCACCGCCAGCGAACGTTTCACGGCGGTGAACGGGTCGACGCGCTCGACCACCAGCACAGGCACGACGAAATATGTCGCGATCGACCAGACCCCTCCCAGGACCGCCGAGATGATCTGCCCGACCTTTTCCGCGTGAGATTCGATCGCACGGAGCAGTACGCCCACCGTCGCGCTGACGAGCGACCAGGCCAGAATCTGCGGCAGGCGATTGGTCGCGGCGCGAAACCCGTCGCCTAGCGTCGGCTCGCCCCCCTTGAAGCGGATGATCGCGCACGACACAAGCGCCGAGTTGAAAAATACGATCACGAAATAGTTCACGAAATAAAACGCGAACAGGATCAGATAGGCCACCGGATTGTTGGGGGCCTGATGATCGTTAACGACTGCGGCAACGAGCGGGCTGTTCCATAACGGTACCACGAAACTCCCGAGAACGACGAGGCAGCAGATCGTGCTGACCAGGGGAAACAGGAGCAGCTCCTTATCCACTCGCAGCACACGCAGACTGGCCTTCGCCAGCTCCCAGCCATTGGCCATGCGGTCGAACATGATTCGCTCTCCGGAAAAGACTGGCCGACACCCCGCGGCCGCGCGAAATGAATCCCGACTGATCGCCAGCATACCCAGCCCCCCGCCCCGCGACCAGCACTCAGGCAGAGTCTCGCGGATTGTTCGGGCTCTCGCCGCAGGATTTGCACCTGGTCAGGTTTCTTGGCATCGCCGCACCACACATCGGACACGCTGTCATTCTACCGCTTAAGGCCAACAGTCCGAAATGATCGGATTGACGAGTTGTCCCCATCTTAGTACATACCGTCCCCAATTCTTGACGAGCTCCGGGCCGGGAGACGTATTCGTCAGTCTCATGCGAAGTTCATCAGGGAGAAACAGGGGATGCCAGGGACTGTTGCAAAAAAGCCCGCTGACGCCGCCTCGCAGACACCGCAACCGGGCCAGCGTAAGACACTGCGGCTGCTGCCGATCGGCGCAGGCGTTGTTGTCCTCATCGCCGTCCAGATCGTCGTGACTTGGGTTGTGATGCCCCGCCTCGCGCCGTCACATGCCGCGCCGAGTGACGCGGACGGGACACTCGCTGCACATGCCCAAGGCAAAGTTGAGCACGACGCGGATCGCGTAGATCTCGCGGAGGTCGCCGTGGGGGACTTCAGTTTCTCGAACACGTCGGCAGTGCCCGGGATTATCATGAACGTGGACTTCAAGCTGACGGCGCTCGCCTCGCCAAGCCAGTCGTCGATCCTGGAATCGCAGATGCGGTGGCATCAAGAGCGAATTCGCGAGGCCATTAACAGGATCGTGCGCAGTTCCAGTTACGACCAGTTGACCGACCCCAACCTGGGAACCCTGAAACGGTTGATCCGGGGAGAAATCAACCAGTTGATGAGTGGGAAGCTGGTCTCTGAGATCGTGATCAACGACATCCGGATTCTGGAGCAATGATCAACCGCGCCGTTTTCGGGATCATTGTCGCCGGACGATCGAATTCGCTTCCCGTCCGCGTGCCGCCGCGGATTCTGTACTGGAATGATCCGACGCCAAACGGCACACTCGTTCGATCACGTCGATTGACAGGCCGCGAAGACCGGTTTGCATGGTGATGGCACCCAGGGCGATGAAGCAACTGGTCAACACGGGGAACAGATTGGCGACCGAGCTGAGTCGCGGCGGATGATTCCAGAACCAGGCCGCCGTGGTTCCCGCCACGATGCCGAGGCAAATTCCATATTGCAGGCCGATTGCCTCGTAGTCACCAGCAGAAAGGCCGTGTTCTGCAGCATCGATGAACGTTGCCGGTATTCCAATCTGCAGGAGCTGCGTCCGGGCGAAATCATATTCGGCGTGTGCCCAGATCCAGCCCACCAGAGCCCCGATGAGCATGCCGGTGGTGAGACCCGAAACGAGCCATGCGGGGCGGCCCGTCAGCCGACCTTTGCCCATGCAGGCACCCAGGACAAATCCGAAGGTCGCGCCGACGGCGGCCCAGACGATGCCGGAGGGAGACTGGGGATAGTCGGATTGTGCTCTCTGTGCGGCCCACGAAAGCAGGTCGATCAGGCCGACCAGGCCGCTGAGAATGAACGCGCATCCCGAACGGGCAAACACGACTGGAACGACTCGGGACATGTCGACAACAACAGCAGGACTTTGGTGGCGAAAGGCGACGACCGGCCCCCTGCCGTCCACGCACGGCGGTCTCAAAGAAAGTCTACACCCCGAAATGCAACAGTCAATTTTCGTTCATCACCGATTTGATCGCGTTGACAGGTGCGGGGCATTTGGTCAACGTGTACGGCCGTTGTGAATCGCTCGGGAGAAAACCGCTTAGTCGCCGGGCGAGATTCGCCCGACGCTCTCAGGAGCACGACCTGCCATGACTGATGTTGCGGAGACTGTGCTCGTCACCGGGGCGTCGTCGGGCATCGGAAAAGCGTTGAGTGAGATGTTCGCGGAAGAAAGATCGCGGCTGGTGTTGGTGGCGCGAAGTGCAGACCTGCTCAAGGCGCTGGCCGACGACCTGCGGGCCCGATTCGGAATCGAAACGCTCATCATCGTGCAGGACCTGAGTCAGCCAGCAGCGGCCGACACGGTATTCCGGCAGATCGAACAGGCCGGATGGCACGTCGATGTACTCGTCAACAATGCAGGGTTCGGCGCGCACGGCGAATTCAAAGACATGGCGATCGATCGACAGTTGGCGATGATCGAGCTCAACGTGTGCGCTCTGGTCCACCTGACGCACCTCGCCCTGCCCGGTATGGTCGCACGACGCCGCGGGGCGATCCTGAACGTCGGGTCGACGGCGGCGTATCAGCCCGGACCCTACGCGGCCATCTATTTTGCCACGAAGGCATTCGTGCTCTCGTTTTCAGAAGCCCTGTGGAGTGAAGTCCGCCCGCACAACATTGTGGTGACGTGCCTGTGCCCGGGACCCACGCGCACGAATTTCGGCAGTGACTACAAGATGACCGAATCGCAGGGGTTTCAACTGGCCGGGATGGAAGCCCGCGACGTGGCGCTTGCCGGCCATCGCGCGCTGCGGCGCGGCCGCCGTACGGTTATCCCCGGAACGATGAATTGTCTGCTGGCCTTTCTGACCCGGTTCGCCCCGCGCCGGCTGCTGCTGTGGGCGGCGAGCAAGTTCAATCGGAGCTGACTCTCCTGGAAAGCACAGAGACTGGTGCCCTCACCCCGGCCCTCTCCCAGAGGGAGAGGGGGAGGGGCGCGCGGGGGGCGAGCAGCGCCAGAGGGCCCACAAGCCGCCGGTGATCAGTGCGGCGCCCAGGCAAGAGAACGCGATGCGCAGGGGGGGCGCCGGGAAGCGGAGCCGGCGGGGGTTTGCCCGGCGGCAGGGCGCGGGGATCGGCCGCGCGCGACTGCTGCACGATGGAATTCCACTCGGCATCGAGCCGCGCCTGCTCCTGCCGACGAATTTCCTCGGCAAAGATCGAATGGACCCATGCCGCCGAAAGAAGCAGGGCGCCGGCCAGGATGATGAGGACCGGGCGCGACGTCCGTACGAAGACCGCCAGGCCTGCGGCGCATAGGAGCATACCAGCCGCCACAAGACCAATCGCCAGGCCGTCGTGACCAGGTGCGCTTGCTGATTCTCCCCGTTGCAAGTCGCGGACCGCCACAAATCGCACAACACTCGTTGCCAGCAGAAGAAGTCCGAACAGCAGCAGGAGAATCGCCAGCGGCGTCGAGAAGATCGTTCGCGTGCCGGTCGATTCGCGAGCGGGCTCATCGAGATGCGACATGGAGTGTGAGTCATCCGTGCAAAAGGAAACAGCCGACGTGAGACCGTCGGCTGTTTGCGCTTTTGATTGCTGCGCCCTCAGGCGAGCCGCACGTTTTCGGCCCGGGGACCCTTGGGGCCGTGTCCTGGAGTGTAGGAGACTCGCTGTCCTTCGCGCAGTTCGTCGAACCGGACCCCTTCGAGATTCGACGAGTGGAAGAACATGTCTTTGTCCGTTCCGGTTTCAATAAAACCAAAACCCTTGTCGGTCAGCCGCTTGATCTTGCCTTCTGCCATGCCTTAGTTCCTGAAATCAAATCACTGCAGCGTTGCCCGACAATGCCTGTCCAGATTGCGCCACTGCACGAAGTGAGTCTAGCAGGCTGGCCGGTTGCGTCAACGATCGCGAAAAGGTTTTACCCTGCAATCGACGCCGGGGGGCCTGTCAAAAAAAGACACGGCCGCGCTCAAGTGCGATTCGGGCCAGCAAATCACAACAGGAGGGGCCATGTCTGCAACAAGGATACCCGCGGCTCACAGCGCCCGCAAGGAAGGCCCACGCAGGTCAGGCTGGAAAGCCTGACGGCAGAAATCGCGCCAGTCCCGGATTGACATGCCCCGAGTTGGCTGTTGTTGCGGGGACGTCGTCTCGACTCGGTCCCTTGCTGACGCGGCGGGCTACCGGATCTGGCCCCACGCTGGTCGCCCGACGCGTCAGTGAGGACGTAACATAGCGGCCCCTCGCTGACGCGCCGGGCTGGAGTACGGGTGAATGCCGCAGGTTTCGGCGTGAACACAGCGCTGTCAGACTGGAATGCCTGACCTACAACAGCCCCGGAATCGGATCGCCCAAATAGACGTTTTGGGGGCGATCGAGGTTGTCGTGCCAGACGGCGGCCGGGGGTATCCCGAGGGCGTGGTAGATGGTGGCGGCCATATTTTCGGGCCGCTGGGCCAGGCTGGCCGGAAAGGCGCCGTCCTTATCGGATGAGCCGATCACCGTACCGCCCCGCACTCCCCCGCCCGCGAAAAAGACCGACTGCACGGCTCCCCAGTGGTCGCGCCCCGGCGCGGCGTACGAATCGGGCAGGGTCGAAACTTTGGGGGTGCGGCCGAACTCGCCGGCCATGACCACCATCGTGTCGCCAAGCAGCCCGCTCGACTCAAGGTCGTCGAGCAGCGCCGAAAGCGCCCGATCGGTCGGCGGAAAGAGCTTATTCTTCAAACGCGGAAAGGCGTCGCCGTGCGTGTCCCAGGTTTCATTGTTCCCCAGGTTGACCTGCACCAGTGTGACTCCCGCCTCGACGAGCCGGTATGCCATCAGCAGCGACCAACCGAAGCTGTTGCGGCCATAGCGCGCCTGCACCGCGTCGTCGGCGTGGGTCACGTCGATCGCACGGCGGATTTTGGGATCGGCCAGAAGCGAGATGGCTCCCTGGCGATGATTGTCGAACTTTTCGAATTCGGTACTCCGCTCGAGCTGGCCTCGCTGGCGGTCGATTTCAGAGAGCAGCGCGAGCCGGTTGGTGAACCGGTCGTTCGTGAGGCCGTGCGGCAGCGTCAGGCTGGGAGCCTGATAGAGCCGGTCGTCGGGGCTCTGCGGGGGCTTCTTGGTTTCATTCGCAAATGTGAATTCCGGATAGGCACCGCGCCAGAACGGATTGCCGTACGGCGATGCTTCGATAAACCACGGTTCCCGCTGGTGACCCATCTGTCCGGCATGTGCGCCAGGCAGTTCGCGCCCCGACCAGTGGACGAGCCGCTCGGGAAGCACGACGGCAGGGGGCAGGTTGTCGGTTCGCGGCGGCGTATTGAAACCTGCCATCGACGCGATCGACGGCCAGTCGGTGGGCTTCGGCTCGCTGGTGAAAGAAAATCCGGGGGGCAGGTCCGACCGCCCCGTGAGCATGATGTTGTGCCCGTCGGTATGCGAGTTCGACCAGTGGCCAAGGGAGCGGACGACGCTCCAGTGGCGACTGCGCGCCGCCAGCAGCGGCAGGTGCTCGCAGATGTCGATGCCCGGGGTCGCCGTTTCGATCGGCGAGAATTCGCCACGGATTTCTGCCGGTGCAGCAGGCTTCAGGTCGAAACTCTCATGCTGCGCGAGGCCACCCGATAGGAATATGTAAATGCAGGCGCTGGCCGATCGTTGCGAGGCCGGCTTCGGCCCGGCGGCCCGCAGCGCTTCGAGGTGATTCATCCCCAGGCCCAACAGGCCCACGGCCCCGGCCTGAAGCGCAGTGCGGCGGCAGATGCGGGGATGCCGCGAAACGATTGCCGGCCTCTCGGTCATGGAGCCTCCACCAGTCATTTCTCGGCAAAACGGTCGCGCTTCTGAACATATAAAACATCGCGAATGAATTCAACGGCAGGTGCGGGGCGGTAGTGCTACATTTTGCGTGCGGATCGCGTTTTCGACCGCTGCCGCGGATTTGACGTAAGTCAGGGAGGGTCGGGAGCGGCGTCTTGAGCTGGGGCAATGGAAATTACAGTAGCCTCGTGCCGCCAAGATCGACGGGCTCGCCTGACTGCAATGAGAAGCACAGCACGCACCCCGTGAGGAAAGCGATAAATCCGCACCCATTAAGAAATACGAGCCACCACGACAGGACGACCTGAATGCGCGTGGCCTGATCGACCGGCAAATCTTTCGGGATCGGGTAAGACTCAAGCAGAAAGTTCAATCCGTGTCGCAGAATTTCTGGCATAAGAGGCAACACCACCCCTGCCACGGCCAGTCTGCCATTTGACGCTGCCAACCATCGCAGCAAACCCCGAATTCCATAGATGAGTCCTCTTGGCATTCCCATGCCCCCGATAATAACCCGGCGGGAGGCGGGAGGGGAGCGGACCGTGGCCGGGCTCGTGCAGTGTCCCGGCCGCCGAAAAAGCGGACTGGGACACTTTCGCGAGAAACGCCGTGGTATAGGCTTCCAGCCTGTGAATCGTCGCTAAGTCACGACAGGCTGGAAGCCTATCCCACATTTTTCAACGGGGTGCTGGGCCTTGATTCGCAGGCAGCGCTCATCGAAACTGCATCACTGGGAGCCGGCGGCATGGCCGCCGCCGAACAACACGCGAGTTGTGCATGATCCTGCTGAAAGACCACACGCTGTCGGAACTGTCTGCGGCGCTCGAGGACCTTGCGCCCACCGAGCGGTTTGTCCGCCAGTTGCAATCGGCGGCGGTCCGCAGGGGAATTGCCGAAGTCCCTTACGAGATGCCCAACGTCGCCAAGCGCCTGCTGCGGCGGGTGCGCGAGCGGGCGAGTATCCCGCATCTGAAACTGATCGACAAACGCGTCTCGCCGCGCGACGGCTTCGCGAAATACCTGTTCGAGGGGGCGGGCCAAGGCCGATTCGAGGCAGTGCGGATCCCGCTCTTGCATCGGCCGGACGACAGAAAATACGTGGTTTGCGTCAGCTCGCAGGTGGGCTGCGCTCTCGACTGCGCATTCTGTGCAACAGGCCGGATGGGCTTCCTGCGAAATCTCGCGACCTGGGAAATCGTCGATCAGGTGACGCAGATTCAGGCCGATTCGCAGCTTCCCGTGCGCGGCGTCGTGTTCATGGGCATGGGCGAGCCGATGCTCAATTACGACCGGGTGATGAAGGCTGCCCGCATTTTTTCCGAGCCATGCAGCCTGGCGATCAACTCCAAGGCGATCACCATCTCGACCGTGGGCGTCGTTCCGGGGATCCGGCGGTTCACCGCCGAAGAGCGCCCGTACCGGCTGATCGTTTCGCTGACTGCCGCCGATTCCGAGAAGCGGCAGAAGCTGTTCCCAATCGAGCGCGTGCATCCGCTGCCGGATCTGCTGGCGGCGGTGCGCGATTATCACGCGGCCACCGGCAAACGAGTGACCTTTGCATGGACGGTTCTGTCGGGCATCAATACGGGACGCGAAGACGCCCGTGCACTGGCCGAATTGACGCGCGGGTTGCCGATTCTGCTCAATCTGATTGACGTGAACGACCCGACGGGGGAGTTTTGCCGACCCTCGGACGAAGAATTCCAGCGCTTCAACGACTACCTGCGAGAAGAGCTGGCGATGCCGCTGCAGCGCCGTTACAGCGGCGGGCAGGACATCCACGGCGCCTGCGGCATGCTGGCCGCGACAACGGTCGACGCCGCCGGGCTGAACGAATCCACGAGCGTCGGGCGGCAAGAGCAGTCCGTGGAGTCGGGATGATCGAGCTGATCAAGTCGCCAGACGCGTACCAACTGCGCGACGGCCTCTGCGAGTTGTCGTTTCGACTCGTCGGCGACCGCTGGCAGCACGCTTTGACCGTGCGCCAGGGCGATGCGTGGCGGCCCCTGCTTGTGTCGGATGAAGGCCAGCCGGGCGACGAATCACTGCGCACGCCGGTCTTTCAAGACCTGCGCTGCGAGGAACCGGGCGTTGGAATCGTCGAGTATCAGTTGATGGGGCAATCAGGACCGGGGGTGTATTCTGGAGCGGTACGCTACAGCGCGGCTGACCGCACGCTCGATTTTGACCTGTGCGGCCGGGCTCGGAGCGGGACTGTTGGCCTGTGTACGTTCACGACGTATCGGATGGATGAGAGGGCGCGTGCGATCGACAACAGGCGTGATTGCCAACACGAAATCCCCCTCACCCCTAACCCGTCTCCCGCAGGGGGAGAGGGGAACAAGATTCTCGGTACTGGCGGATCTCTGGAAAGCTGTGCGATTTCCAATTTGGAGGGAAATGCCGCTGTCTTAAGTCTTGAGGGAATTCCACTGTTGCGGGTCAAACCCGTGCCAATCGCGGGGAGTCCGGCCAGCGAGTGCTGGTTCAGCGGCGAGGAGGGTCCCTCCCAGCTCGTTGTCGGCTGCTGCGAAAGTGCGACGCCGGATTCGCACCAGAAACCGGCAAATATTCGCTGGCGATACCGGATCACGGTGATCGAGCAGCCTTGATTTCAGTCCAGTGATGGTTCAGAATGCCGCAGGAATTTGACCATAAGGAACTGGCATGTCGTTTGAGCAAGTCGAGACTCTTAAGAAGCAATACACTGATCAATACGTCGAAGTCGATGCCTCAGTTCCTGAGCTGCGCCGCTTCAAGGGCCTGACGGGCCAGGTGAAGACGGTGAATATGAGCGGCCGGGCGCTGGTACAATTCGAGCACCCCGTCGACATCAGTTGGTACGATATCGAGCCATCGTACCTGCACGTTGTCGACAAACCGGCCGCGAAAAGCGCGCCGGGAAAGCACGCCGAAGCCGAGAAAAAGCCGGCGGCCGAAGCGAAAGTCTCACCGGCCGGGAAGCCGTCGGCCAAGCCCGCCGGCGCCAAACCGGCGGGTAAAAGCCCGCTGGAGATGGCTCGCGCCCAGGGCGCTGCTGGATCGGGGGGCGGCCCGGCCGCCTCTGCCGCCCCAGCGACTGCACCGGCGCCCGCTGCCGGCGGGAAGCCGCTTTCAAAGATCGAACAGGCCCGGTTGCAAGGGGCGGTGGGCGGGGCGAAAGCTGCCGCGGCGCCCAGTGCGGCCGCGCCAGCACCTGCATCCGCTCCTGCCGCCGGTGCATCTGGCAAGCCGCTCTCGAAGCTGGAAATGGCGCGGCAGCAAGGGGCGGCCGGGGCGCCAAAAGCTGCGGCGGCCGCAGCGCCGGCTGCCGCCGCGAAACCTGCTGAAGCCTCGGGCAAGCCACTTTCCAAGATCGAGCAGGCGAGACAACAGGGCGCGGCCGGGGCAGCCAAACCGACTGCGGCCGCCGCGCCAGCCGCGAAGCCTGCACCGGCGGCTGGCGCACCATCGGGAAAGCCGCTCTCAAAAATTGAATTGGCTCGGATGCAGGGCGCGGTCGGCAGCGGTGGTGCAGCAGCCCCGGCGGCCGCGGCCAGCGCTCCGCCCCCGGCGGCCCCCGCCGCGCCGAAGCCAGCCGCAGGCAAACCCGCCGCTCCACCGGCAGCGCCTGCTGCCCCTGCGGCGGCGGCTCCCTCGGCACCGGTTTCGACGACCGGTCCCGACGGAAAACCACTCTCCAAAATCGAACTGGCCCGCCTGCAAGGGGCATTCAAAGGAAACAAATAGGAATGGAACGCACGCTGATCCTGTTCAAGCCCGATGCCATCCAGCGGCGCCTGGCGGGCACGTTGCTGACCCGGCTGGAAAACAAGGGCCTCAAGCTGGTCGGCATGAAAATGCTGCGCGTCACCAAAGAACTTTCGGCCAGGCACTATGCTGAGCACGTCAGCAAGCCGTTCTACCCTCTGCTCGAAGAGTTCATTACCTCAGGCCCGGTGATCGCTGTGGTCGCCGAAGGTCCTCAGGCCGTGGCCGTCGTGCGGGGCATAATGGGGCCGACCAACGGCGCCCAGGCGCCGCCAGGCACGATTCGCGGCGACTTCGGACTCAGCCGGCAGATGAACCTCATGCACGGCAGCGACAGCGTCGAGGCGGCGAAGCGAGAAATCGAGGTCTATTTCCGCCCGGAAGAGCTCGTCGGCTACGAGACAACGCTGAGCGGCTGGGTGTGCGCGGCTGATGAAGCCAAGTGACCGGTTCGTAGTCGTCTCGCTCCGTCGAGACGAGGTATTGAGATGCCTCGCGCAGTTCGTTTCCGATCCAAAGTCCGAGATGCGGCACCGCGCTAACGCAAAGAATGCCGAGACCATCGCTGCGCGTATCACGCCGCATGGTTCGGAGGCCGAGAATTGCAGTCCGTGCACAGACCTCATCTCGGCGGAGCGAGAATGACTACAATTCGCAGAACCGCATTCCCTCGCTAGCGCTTCGGGCTGGTATGTGCCTCGCGGGTATCCGCCGTCTGCGGCGCGAGCTTGATGTTCGCGAAGATCCCGATCCGTGCGTCGTGCAGCTTGTGCAACTGGTGCTCGAAGACCGCGTCGGAGGGATAAAACACGCCCGAATGGCGGCGTACCAAGTCGGGCAGAGGCACCCCCAGGTTGATCTCGCGCGACAGCACCGCGGCCTCGATCTTGCGCGGATACACGATCGACCAGCTCGCAATCAGATTGGCCGGATAGAGCGCCAGGTGCGCCAGGCACAGGCTGGCAGTAACAAACCGGTGGCCAGGGGTCGATCCGAACCGGACGGCCGCGAGGTAAATTGCGACCAGCAGCGGACAGATCAAAGTCACGTACCGCGCTGCCAGAACGGCGCGTTCGCCCATGCCGGAACGCCCCCAGGCGATCGCCGCAGCCAGGCCCAGATGCGCCGCGATCACGAGTGCCAGTCCGATGCGTGGCAGGGGATGCGACGCGCGCGGCGCCTCGGCCCGTCGATTGAGAATTGCATTGTCAGTCTGCCGCGCACCGGGGCTTTCCGTTGGTCCAGCCCCGGCCGCGCCTGTTGGAGTGCGCCCGCGCCACAGCCACCAGACGGCGATACCTGAAAGACCCAGGCTCGCTGCGGCAAGCGGAAAACCGACGACGCGCACGACCGGGCCGAATGCCATGCCGAATTCCAGAGCAATGTGCCGCAGCAGGTTGCCAACATCTCCGGCCGGCGGATGGATCGACGCGCGCGGCACGTACGTCACCAGGCATTCGACGGGAATGACCACGAGCGCAAGCGCCGCAATCACGAGCGACGCCCGCGACAGCGGCTGATTCGCATCCCGGCAATAGAACAGACACGCCGCAAAATACGGGACGATTGCCAGCCCGCACACGATTCCAGCGGCTGAACACAGGGGCCAGACGGCAAGGACCAGCGCCAGCATTGCCAGGCGCGGCGCGGAAGGCCGATCTCGTCCGCAGACCAGGGCGGCGGCAGCGCAACCCAGGCAACCCGCCATCACCAACTGCACCTGAAACGACATCACCAGGTTGGCGGCATGACCCCAGTTGAGCAGCATGCAGGGGAAAAATGCGTCGGTCCAGTTCCAGTGGCCGCGCACTTTGCGAACCGTCCCGAGCAGCATGGCGCTGGTGGCACTGAGCAGCAGCAGGCTGACGATCATTCCCGAGCGGAATTCGTGGCCGGTCAGTGAGTCGAGACCCAGCAGAATCAGCCGCGGAATTGCGATGCGATGCTCATTGTGAGGGGCCCAGAGCGTCGCCCAGCTCACGGCCCGTTCGCCTGTGATGAAGGGAACGATGGCGTCCCATTCGTCCCAGTAGGGAATCGAGATCCCCAGCCACAGGACAAGCCCCCCGGTGAGCAGCGTCAAAGCGCCCCAGCAGAGCCACACCCACCAGGCGGAGACAGTGTTTTTTGGGGAAACAACCAGAGATGACCCAATACCTTCGGGAATCATTCAAACTACCGAGTTGGAGAGCGGCAGGTTCACCAGCATTGCTGCCACAGGCTCAGGTACCACTCAAAAACGCCATGCAGCGTCGAGGCAGGTTGGACGGAGAACCAAACGGACATCGCGCACTGGAGCGGAAGTGCGAGCGAGTAAAGGGGATCGAAGACATCTCCGACCACTGATCGCCCCGTATACCCGTCGTGCATCCTCAGTTTGTAGAACAACGAATAAAGTCGACTAATCGGCCCGGCCACAAACACAGCAAGGACTTCCAACATACGAATCGGGAATGTGTCGAACATGGCTCTCTCGCAGATCGAGTGGTCCTTCTGTATGAATTTCGTTACGCGGCCTCGCGACCAGGGGCCACTCGCAATGGTTCGACTGCCGGCAAACGTTCTTCAATCTCGGAAACCCGCTGCTCCAGGGTCCGCAACCGGTTCCGTTGCTCGATCAATTCCGACTCGCGCCTGGCGCTGGCTGCGAGCCGCTCGGCGAGCAGGTCGTCGGCGATCAGCAACCGCTCGGCGATGACTTTCAGCAGCGTCGCCAGGTAGCGCCGGCCCATTTCACGCAGGCGCAGATTGCTGCTCCCCCAGGTGCGGCCGGTCCAGGCGATCGGGATTTGCGCGATGTTGTATTTGCGAATGATCGCATTCAGCGACATCTCGATCGTGATGTTGAAGTGACAGGCCCGGTAGGGACCGCAATCCCGGACGACCGACATGCGGTACGCTTTGAATGCATTCGTCAGGTCGTTGAACGGAACGAAGAAAAACCACTGCATCAGCTTGTTGACAATCCGGTTGGCGACCAGCTTCAGGGGCGGATACTCGACCACCTGGCTCCCCGGAACAAATCGCGACCCGAACACGCAGTCATATCCTTCCTCGATCTTGCGGTAGTACCGCACGACGTCGATGGGATGATCCGAGGCGTCGGCCATGTAAATGACGATCACGTCGCCGGTGGCGTTCTCGATCCCCGTGCGGACTGCCCGACCAAAGCCGTTGGGGGCTGTGCGATTCACGAGCCGGATGCAGTCTTCGGCGGCCATCAGCCCCTGCACCACGGCGGCCGTTCCGTCGCGGCTGTTGTCGTTGACGACGACGATTTCGCAGGGGATCCCGCTCTGCCTCAGTTCCGACGCCAGGTCCGTGAGCACCGCAGGCAGATTCTGCTCTTCATTGTGAGCTGGTATGACCACCGTCAGTTTGAGGTCGTTCATTTGGACATTTCCTGGTTTCGGCGGCCGGTCGGGTGCATCACGCCATGATTTGACGCAGCAGGGCTTCGTTCGCCCGCACCCATTTTGCGATGTCGCCGACGATTGCGGCCGGTTGCCGGGTGGGCCGCCACGCGAAATCGGCCGTCGCCCGGGAGTTGTCGGTCAGGTAGATTCTCACATCGACGGGCGACGTCGCCGGGTCGCCGGCCAGCGGAATCGAACGGTCGGTGGCGTCGCGGCAGAGGTCGGTCAGCTCGCGCAACGAAAGCGAGACGTCATTCCCGCCGCCGACGTTGTACACACTTCCGTTCCATATCGACGGCTGCCGCATCTGCCGTACGACGAGATCAAAAAAATCTTCGACGTGCAGAACGTCGCGGACCTGTTTGCCCTCACCGCCAAAGCCCGTGTAGCGCAGGGGCTGGTCGAAGTGGTGCCTCGCCACCCACAGCGCGATCACTCCCTGGTCGACCTTTCCCATCTGCCAGGGGCCGGTCAAAAGTCCGCAGCGATTGATCACGACGGGCACCCCGTACGAGTACGCGTATTCCTGCAACAGCAACTCGGCTGCCAGTTTCGTCGCGCCGTAAAGCGATCGCGCCCCCTCGAGCGGAAAGTCTTCCGCGATGCCGCCGGCCGACCAGCCGGGGCGCCTGCCATCGCGCGACCACACGAAGCGCGTGGGCTGTTCTTCAAAGGGCAGGCCGTTCACCGCGGCGATCGGGTACACGCGGCTGGTGCTGACGAACAGAAAGGCCGCGTCGTTCCGCCGCGCGGCTTCCAGGCAATTGACCGTTCCAGCAAGGTTGTTCTGAATCACCGGCAAGGGCGAACCGGACAGTCCCGCCTGGACCGAGGGCTCCGCCGAACAGTCGATCAGCAGATCGAATTCGGGCCAGCATTGTACGTCTTCGGGGCAGCGAATGTCGGCGTGCAGAAAGACGACCCCGTTGTGTGACAACCGCGGCAGATTGAACTCGCTTCCGCGTCGCTTCAGGTTGTCGCAGGCGAAAACCGTTACGTCGCCGAATGACTGTTTGAGGAGCACGGCGAGGTTGGCCCCGACAAAACCTGCTCCACCTGTAATCAGAATCTGCCTGAACTGCATGGTGCGACTTTGTGTCGAGGTGCCGCGAGAACGCCCGCACACGTCGCAAAGACTTGCTGCACGGGGATTTCCGTTCGCCGCGGTTGATAGCCGAATCGCCATTTTCGGTCAATCGGAAATGCACACACACCGCTCCGGCTTGCGATACGCGCGTCCCGCCGATTCGTTTAACCGCGACCCAGCCCGCGCAGATCAGTCTTGCCTTTTCCCGCGGTTTTCCCGTAGAAACCGGCTCCGCGTTTGAGCAGAACGCGAAACGGTCCGTGTGCACGTCGTGTCGGCCCGCCGGCACAGCCTATTGCATTCCAGGGAGGGAGACTCATGAACATGAAATCGATCCGGTTGCGGTTAATACCGCTGTTGTGCGCCGCCTGCGGCGTCTGGCTCCTGGCAGGCTGCGGCGGGTCGGGTGCCGCGTCGGGCGACGGGAACGCCACGGCCGAGAACGCCACGGCCTCGAAACTGCCGACGCTGGCCATTCCCGCCAAGGGCAATGCTGTCGACCCGGATGACGCAGAGGACGACGAAGACGCCGACGAGATGGACGACGACAAAGCGCCGCTGGAGATTCCCAAGGCGGGCACCCCCGAACGGCTGGTTCACGACGCCACGAAACTGCTGCTTGAGCCACCGCCGGCGACTGAAGACATCGCCGCGTTGAAAAAGCACCGCAAGGAGAAGAACGAAAAAGTCGTCAAGCTGTCGCAGCAGGCGATCCAACTGACCCACAAGGACCCGGAAAAAGAACGGCTGTTCAACCTGGCGGTCCACAATCTGCTGGAGGCCCGCACGCAACTCGCGCTGAGCGGTGAAACCGAAAGCATCGACCTTCTGAACGAAGACGCGGCGGCCCTGTTCAAGCGCGATCCGAAATCGGCCGCAGCGCTCGAATCAGCCTATGCACAAGTCAATCTGGCGTACGGACTCGCCAAGGCGGCCCCCGCCGATGAACTGCAATGGCTGCACGAGTTCGCGCGGTCGGCCAAGCATTTTGCCGTCAATTTCCCCGGCGAGGAACGCCGGTCGCTGCCGCTGCTGTTTGCCGCCGGTTTGAGCTGCGAACTGGCCCACGAGACGAAAGAGGCCGTTGCCTGTTACACGCTGATTCGCAAAGACTTCCCGAACAGCACGTTTGCGGCGCGCGTCGCGCCAATCCTGAAGCGCATCAAGCTGGTCGGAAATCCCCCGCGCATCGCCGGCCCGACGCTGGGGGGCGAGCCGTTCGCCATCGACGATCTCCTGGGGAAAGTGGTGCTGGTCGTGTTCTGGTCGAGCGAGACCGAGCCGTTCCAGGAGCAACTGCCACAATTGTTGAAAATCGTGCGGAAGCAGTCGAAACGCGGGCTGGAAGTCGTGGGCATCAACCTCGATCAGGATGACAGCGTCGTCCGCAAATTCACGCTCGAACACAAGATCGCCTGGCCGCAGATTTTTTACACAGAAGCCGAAAAACGCGGCTGGGCGCACCCGATCGTGACGCACTACGGCGTCATGGATATTCCCGCGTACTGGCTGATCGACCGCAGCGGGAACACCGCCAGCACCACCGTCAAATTAACCGCATTGTCGGCGGATATCGACAAATTGCTGGCCGACGGGGAGAAACCCGAAAACTGAACAAATGCCAACCATTGCTCTTGCGTTGTGCACACCTGTATATTAGAATTCCTGACAGGTGTTCCGGCTCAAGTTCCGCAGGAGCAACACGCCATGGCGAAGAAAAGTATTCTCACGAACCGTCAACAGGAAATCTACGATTTCATCAAAGACAAGATCATCAACCGCGGCTACGGCCCGACGGTTCGTGAAATCGGCACCGGGTTCAAGATTCGCTCTCCCAACGGAGTGATGTGCCATCTGAAGGCGCTCGAAAAGAAAGGGCTGATCACCCGCGAAGCGCACATGTCGCGTGCCATCCAGATTGCCGAGCCTCTTTCGAGAACGAGCCTGCCGCTCAAGGGCCGGATCGCAGCCGGCAGTCCCCGAGAAGCGATCGAACAGGACGAGCACATCGACTTCAGCAGCCTGTTCGGATCCGATAATCAGTTCTGCCTGAAAGTGACCGGCGACTCGATGATCGAAGCGCAAATCGCCGACGGCGATTACGTGGTCGTCAAGAAGCAGAAAACTTGCCGCGACGGAGACATCGTCGTGGCGCTGGTCAACCGCGAAGAAGCGACGCTCAAGCGGTTCTACAAGGAACCCAACCGCGTCCGCCTCGAGCCAGCCAATTCAACGATGCAGCCGATTTATTCCAACGACGTCCAGGTGCTGGGGATCGTCACTGCATTATACCGATTTGTTGTCGCCCGGAGTCGACATGCGCGAACTGATCCGGTACGCGGGGGGCATGCCGGCCAATCGCATTGCACTCGTCGGGCACGAACCCGATATGAGCGAGATTCTCGCTGAACTCGTCGGGGGCGGCGCCTACCGGTTCGGCAAAGGGTTTATCGCCGCCGTCGAATTCGAGTCGTCGCCGGCGCTGCACGAAGGCCGGCTGGCGTGGTTCGCCGGCCCGAAGCTGGATTGAGCGGTTGGAATTCGGCCGGGTCGGTCCTGCCTGCCGGGCGGGACCTACACCAGTACCGGTAATGCTCGGGCTTATAGGGGCCTTCGGCGGAAACGCCCAGGTAATCGGCCTGTTTCGACGACAGCTTCGTCAGTTTAACCCCCAGCTTGTCGAGGTGCAGGCGGGCGACTTCTTCGTCGAGCTTCTTGGGGAGCATGTGCACGCCCACCTCGAATTTCGCGTTTTTGTCCCACAAAGCGATCTGCGCCAGCACCTGGTTCGAGAAGCTGTTCGACATCACGAACGACGGATGCCCGGTGGCACAGCCCAGGTTGACCAGCCGCCCTTCGGCCAGCACGAGGATCGCTTTACCGTTCGGATAGACGAACTTGTCGACCTGCGGTTTGATTTCGATCCGCTTGATATCTTTGCGGTTCTTGAGATAGGCGATTTCGATTTCGGAATCGAAGTGGCCGATGTTGCACACGATCGACTCGTTCTTCATGACGTCGAGGTGCTCGCGACGGATGACGTCGACGCAGCCGGTGGCCGTGACGAAGATGTCTCCCAGCGGCGCGGCCTCTTCCATCGTCGTCACCTGGTAGCCTTCCATCGCCGCCTGCAGCGCGTTGATCGGGTCGATTTCGGTGACGATGACGCGCGCCCCCAGGCTCTTCATCGCGTGGGCGCAGCCTTTGCCCACGTCGCCGTAGCCGCACACCACGACGACCTTGCCGGCCACCATGATGTCGGTGGCCCGCTTGATGCCGTCGGCCAGCGACTCGCGGCAGCCGTACAGGTTGTCGAACTTGCTCTTGGTGACCGAGTCGTTGACGTTGATCGCCGGCATCGTGAGCTTGCCCTCTTTGTGCATCTGGTACAGGCGATGCACGCCGGTCGTGGTCTCTTCGGAAATGCCGCGAATTCCGGCCAGCAGCTCGGGGAAGCGGTTGTAGCACATCGCCGTCAGGTCGCCGCCGTCGTCGAGGATCAAGTTCAGCGGCTGTCCGTCGGGCCAGAATAGCGTCTGCTCGATGCACCAGTCGAATTCTTCTTCGTTCATTCCCTTCCAGGCGAACACGGCAACGCCCGCCTTCGCGATGGCCGCCGCGGCGTGGTCCTGCGTCGAGAAAATATTGCAGCTCGACCAGCGGACCGTGGCCCCCAGCGCCGTCAGGGTTTCGATGAGCACGGCCGTCTGAATCGTCATGTGCAGACAGCCGGCGATCCGCGCGCCCTGCAGGGGCTTCGTCGCGCCGTACTTCTTGCGGAGCGACATCAGCCCCGGCATCTCATTCTCTGCCAGCTCGATCTCTTTGCGCCCCCAATCGGCAAGGGACATGTCTTTGACTTTGTACGGTACCGAAGAGACGGTGGCGGGAGCCATGTGCGAAATTCCTCGTGCTGATGCGAAACGCGGACAATGGGCCTTAAGGGCCACATCAAATTGAGGGGTTACAGTAGCGTTAGCACGTAAGCGTCGTCAAGACGGCTTGCGACGTACGCGGCGTGACTGAAATCCTGCTGGCGGCTGTGGTCGTTTGGGACGGAAACAGCATGGGCGCCCGCGCTTACGGCCGCCGTCGTACCGGCATGGCTGTCTTCCAGCACGAGCATTTCCACCGGTTCGACCCCCAGCCGCCGGGCGGCCGTCAGGTAGATTTCGGGATGCGGTTTGCCGTGCGTCACGTCTTCAGCCGTCAGCGTCATCGCAAAGCGGCTCATCAGGTCGAACCGGTGCAGAATCTCTTCGAGGTATCGCCGGCCGGACGACGTCGCCACCCCTTTTGCCAGGCCCCGGGCCTCGATCCGCTCCAGCAGTGTGAATAACCCGGGCATGGGGGCGAGCCGATCGACGGCCAGTTCGGCGAATAGCGTGCGGGTCTCTTCCATGAGACCGGTCACGGTGTCGGTCGACAGCACGTGATAGTCGATCATCAACTGCAGTGCCTCGGGAGCGCGCCGGCCCATCATTTGTTGCAATAGCTCGCGGGTCATTTCCTTGCCGCGCCGCTCGAGTACCAGGCGGCCCACCTCGTTGAAGATGTCTTCGGTGTTGAACATCAGGCCGTCGAGGTCGAAGACGACGGCCCGGATCGAAGGCGGAGAGGGATTTCGGATTTCGGATTTCGGATTTCGGATTTGGTTATTCATTCCCTTCTCACTCACTTCCATCTTCAATCTTCCCGCCCCATCCTCGCTCTTCACTCTTCGCTCTTCTCTCTTTTGTTCCCGCCGCGGCATCACACCACCGGCGGCCTCAGGCCACGGTAGCTCAAATCCAGCACCTCCATCGGATGCGCCACCCACACGTCGCGGCCGGCCTGACGCAGCGCCGCCTGGATCTGCATCGAACAGCCGACGTTGCCGGTGATCACCGCATGCGGTTTGGCGGCCACGAGATTTGCCAGCTTGCGCGCGGCCAGGCGATCCGACATTTCCGGTTCGGTCAGGTTGTAGCTTCCCGCCGCGCCGCAGCAGATATCGGCCTCGGCGATCGGAACGATTTCGAGTCCCGGAACCTGCGCCAGCAACTCGCGCGGCTGCTCGCGAACCCGCTGGGCATGCCCCAGGTGGCACGCGTCCTGATAGACGGCCCGCAGCTTGATCTCGCCCGTGGGACGCACGAGCCCCAGCTCGGCGAGGAACTCCGAAACATCCTTCATTTTCGAGGCACAGCGGCCCAGAGTCTCGTGCAATTGCGCGTTCTGCGGCTGCAGTTCGTGGGCAATATGGCCGTAATCCTTGAGCATCGATCCACACCCGGCCACGTTGACGATCACGGCCTCCACGTCGGCGGCTTCGAATACGCGGGCGTTCGCCTGCGCCAGGTCGAGCGCCGGTGCGTCGGCGCCGCTGTGGTAGTGAATCGCCCCGCAGCACGCCTGTCCGCGGGGAATCACCACCTCGCAACCATTCTGCTGCAGGACGCGGGCCGTCGCCCAATGCGTATGACGGAACACCGCGTCCGCGACGCACCCGATGAACAGTGCCACGCGCGCCCGCCGCGTTCCGATCGCCGGCAGAAACTCGGGGAGCGGCGGCCCTCCGGGCACAAGCCGCGGCAGGAACCGCTGCATCCTGCGGAGCCGCGCCGGCAGGAGCCTGTTCAGCCCGGTCGCTTCCAACAGCCGGTCGAGCCCCAGTTTCTGCATCAATTTAGCGGGACCCAGCGCCCAGCGCATGCGGTTTGGAAAGGGAAAAAGCCCATACAGGATCCAGCGATGAAACCAGTCGGCGTTTTCAGGCCGCCCCGCCGCGGCCGCCGCCTTCCGCTGGCTGGCGCGAAACGGTTCGATCAGCCGTCCGTACTGTACTCCCGAAGGGCACGCCGTTTCACAACTGCGGCAGTCGAGGCACAGGTCGAGATGTTCTTCGACTTTGGGCGTCAGTTCGAGTCGCCCGTCCACAACCGACCGCATCAGATAAATGCGTCCGCGCGGGCTGTTGTTTTCGTCTCCCGTTTCCAGATAAGTCGGGCAGGCCGCGGTACACAATCCACAATGCACGCAATCGAGGAATTTTTCATAGTCGATCTCGCCGCCGACGCGCGCAACTCCCCCCGCCGCAGCGATGATCCCCTTTTCTTCCACTGCATCCACGGACTCTTGTGTCATCCGCTGTCCTTCACACTCATCGTTTTAGCAGAGATGATTATTGATTCAAAATGCCTGATGCGGGTTCAGAAGGTTTTGCGGGTCGACCTGGCGCTTGAGCTGGCGCATCAGAGGCCAGCCGGGTTCGTACTCTCCTCGCATGGGGAGCGCCGATTTCCAGCTTTCGTCGCACTGCACGACCGTGACGTTGCCGCGACACTTGCGGGCCAGGCTGCGCAGCCGGGCGAGCAGCTCGTCCGCGGCAGACGCCGATGTGATGCTGTCAGGTATGTGCCCCACGACGATGCCATTCCCAGCATGCGCCTGCAGCGCACAACCGGCGCGCTCCGCTTCGCGGAAAAACTCGACGGTTCGCGAGGGAAGCAGGTTGGCGCGGAACGTGAGCGGATCATCGGACGGCACCTGAAATTCTGCCAGCGCGAACCACAGTTTCGTGACGTCGTCGCCTCGCAGGACAACCGTCTCCGAGGGGCCGCTCGCAGCGATCTCCGACGTCAGCGACTCAGCCTGCCAGGCCGTCTCGCGCGCCGTCCCTTCGATTCCGATGCACAGCACGGGACACGTGACGGGCAGGTCGATCCCCGCCTCGGCCGCAATCGCCGCCGCCGCGCGCGCGTCGAGCAGATCGATTGCGACCGGCCGGGCCGCTGAAGTCACAAGCCGCGCGAGTGCCGCATCGACCCGGTCGAGCTGATCAAAACTGATCCAGAGAATCTCGGACCGTTCGGGGACCGGCCGCAGCTTGAGCGTCAACTGCGTGACGACGGCCAGCGTCCCCAGTGAGCCGACGAGCATCTTGCACAAGTCGTAGCCGGCCACGTTTTTGACAACCCGTCCGCCCGCCTTGAACGGTTTTCCCGATGCGTCGACGGCCGACACGCCGATCACGTAGTCGCGCATCGTCCCCAGGCCGAACCGCCGCGATCCGCTGGCGTTCGTCGCGGCGACGCCCCCCAGCGTGGCGCGGTGCAACTGGGGCACGTCGATCGGCAGGCGCTGCCTTTGCGACTCAAGCACTTTCGCCAGTTCGTCGATGCGGATTCCCGCTTCCACCGTGATTGTCATGTCGCGCGCCGGATAGTCGATCACGCGGGCCAGCCCCGTGGTGCACAGCGAAATGCCGCGCGCGGCCGGCGCCGGCCCATAGCCGATCGACGTCCGGCCTCCCACCGGATAGATCGGCAGCGCCGCGCCCTCCGCGTTCTCGACCATCCAGCGGCAAAGCTCAGTTTGAGTTGCCGGCAGAAATTCTTCGGTGGCAGGCATGGGAAGGAAAAAAGGGGGATTTCGGATTTGAGAATTCGGATTTCGGATTTGACGGATGACGGGCGAAGCGACTTTCAGGCGATCAGGTAATCTCAGGTGCGGGTTCTGGAATCTTTCAAATCCGAAATTCGAATTCCGAAATTCTTCAAAGTGCTGCCCTCCGGCCGGGCGTTTTGCGCTCGATCTGTTCCATTCCACAGGCGCCGGCGGTGGGCAGCATTTTTTGCGGGCTGCAAAGCTTGCCGGGGTTGAACGCCCGTCGCACGCGCTCCATGACTTCGAGGTCGTGCGGAGCGAACAGTTTGCTCATGAAACTGATCTTTTCGACGCCGATGCCGTGCTCGCCCGTGACGCTGCCCCCCATCTCGATGCACTTGTTCAGGATTTCGTCGCTGGCCAGCAGCACGCGGCGGACCTGGTCGGCGTCGCGTTCATCGAACAGCAGGATTGGATGGATGTTGCCGTCGCCAGCGTGAAACACGTTTACGATGCGGATGCCGTGCCGCGCTGCGACTTCGGTGATGAACTCCAGGATCTCGGGAAGCTTCGTGCGCGGCACGACGCCGTCCTGCGTGCAATAACTGGGGCTGAGCCGGCCAATCGCACCGAAGGCCTGCTTGCGGCACTTCCACAAGAGCAGCCGTTCTTTCGGCGAGTTGGCCGAGCGGACCTCGCGCGCCCCGGTCTGCTGGCAGATCTCGATGATCTTGGCGGCCTCTTCGTCGACAGTGACTTCCAGCCCATCGACTTCGATCAGGAGCACGGCCGCCGCATCGAGAGGAAACCCGAAATGGAACGCGGCCTCGACGGCTTCGATGATCCCCTGATCCATCAGCTCGAGCGCCGCCGGGACGATTCCCGCGCCGATGATGTTGCTGATCGTCTGCGTGGCATCCTGGACCGAGTTGAACACACCCAGCATCGTGCGATAAGCCGCCGGATCGCGCGTGAGGCGCACGATCACTTTCGTGCAGATGCCGAACGTCCCTTCGTGGCCAACGAAGAGCCCCGTCAGGTCGTAGCCGGGCGTCTCTTCGACGGCACCTCCCAGTTCGACGATGGAACCATCGGGCATGACCATTTCGGCGCCGAGCACGTGGTTCGCCGTGACGCCGTACTTGAGCGTATGCGGCCCGCCGGAGTTCGTGGCGAAATTGCCGCCAATCGTGCAGGCCCCCTGGCTGCTGGGGTCAGGGGCGTAGTGATAGCCCGTCCCCTTCAGGTGCTGCGTGAGGTGCACGTTGACCAGTCCCGGCTCGACGACGGCGTACCGGTCGCGCAGGTTGACGTCCAGAATGCGTTTCATGCGGGTCAGGGCGATCAT
>JACQFH010000332.1 GCA_016200145.1 Planctomycetia bacterium
ATCACGGTGTCGACCGTCGGTCCTTCCAGTTGGACGCCCGCGACGTAGGGGCCGGGCCCCGGCGCCGTTGCGGCTGGCATCGCAATCAGGAACAAGAGAGGAGCAAAACACGCGGCCGCGGCGGACTCCGCGGTGCGGCGCCGGGTCAGTGCCAGGATCGATAACAGCGACAGCACGCAGAAGCTGAACCCATAGACGCCGGCGGCCGCCATCCCGACCGATCGCGGACCGGACAGTGCAAACCCCGGAGTCAGCCACGCGAAACGAAGGTAGTACAATTCGCAGCGAAAATATTCGAGGCCGAACCACAGGACCGGGAGCCACATGGCACCCCGGTGCGGCCAGCGCTCGACAACAATTCGCGCCAGCAGCAGGAACAGGGCGATCCACAATCCCAGGATCGCCCACAGCCCCATCGCCATGGGGCCGAAAATGCCGTAGAAGAACGTCAACTGCAGGCCGGCCGTTGCCGTACCGATGGCCAGCCCCAGATAGAACGCCCGGCGGGGAGTTTTCACCCAGGCCAGCGAGAACAGGCACGCCAGGTAGACGACGATCAGACCGGCGGCCGTCTCATATTCGTATGCCGCTTCGAAGGCCGCGACGGCGAGCACCGTGAGCAGCCAGGTGGTCTTCGTTCCATGCCAGGCTGGCGTCAAGAACATTGCTCCATCGAGGACTGTCCGCACCAACGCAACTTGCACAATTGGATGACATTGTAGCACAATCACGATTGACCGTTCGTGTCCACCAATTCAGTGCCGCAGAGCCATGCCAACGTTTACGCCGTCGTCGCATCAGATCTCCCATTTCCAAACCGATGGCTTCTTCGTCGTCGACGGATTGCTCGATGCTGAAGAGGTCGAGCTGCTGGGGACGATTGCCCGGGCCGATCAGCAGATGCAGCGGGACGCGGCCAGCCGCGGCGACGGCGAAGGGGGCGCGATCCGCCTGACCGTCGAGAACGAGTTGCACGACGATATCTACGGCGCCATCGTCCGCAGCCGGCGCATCGTCGACTGCATGACGACACTGCTCGAAGGCGAGGTCTACCACTATCACCACAAGATGATCCTGAAAGAGCCGCGCGTCGGCGGGGCCTGGGCCTGGCACCAGGATTACGGCTACTGGTATCACAACGGATGCCTCGCGCCGCTGCTGGCGAGTTGCATGATCGCCGTCGACCGGGCGACTAAGCAGAACGGCTGCCTGCAGGTGGTGCGCGGGTCGCACCTCTTGGGGCGGATGGATCACGGCAAGGTGGGAGACCAGACGGGCGTCGCGGATCTCGAACGGATCGAGGCAGCGCTGGCGCGGCTGGAGCTGGTGCACTGCGAGTTGTCGCCCGGCGCGGCGATTTTCTTTCACTGCAATCTGCTACACCGGTCGGACCAGAATCGAAGTCCCGATCCGCGGTGGGCTTTCATCGCCTGCTACAACGCCCGCCGCAACGATCCCTACATAGACTCGCGGCACCCGCGCTACACGCCGCTCGAGACGTGGGACGACGCGCGCGTCAAGGAAATCGGGCGCCGACAGGCGCAAGAGATGTCGCTGGGAACGCGGGCTGGCTGATATACTGTCGAGTACAGACTTCTTGATTCAGTCCACGAGGCCAGGAAGCAAACGAAAATGAGCACTGGTGCGGTGATACGCGACACCCGAGTCCTGCTTCGAAAGGCGACCTGGCGGCACTATGTCGAGCTGCGCGACGCGGATGAAAATCGCAATACGCGAATGACATTCGACAGGGGGAGTCTCGAGCTGATGTCACCAACGAGTTTGCATGAGCGCATCAGGATCATTCTTTCGCAATGCATATTCGCGTGGGCGTTTGAAAAACAACTCAAGATCCAAAGCTGCGGATCGACGACATTTCGCCGAGAAGATCTCGAACGCGGGTTAGAGCCCGATAATTGTTATTACATTCAGAACCGTGCCGCCGTCGAGAATCGCGAAGAGCTCGATCTTCTCGTCGATCCTCCGCCTGACCTTGTCCTGGAAGTCGACATCGCTTCGAGTTCCATCAATCGGATGGCGATTTACGCAGCAATGGGAGTTCCTGAAGTCTGGCGCTGGCATGAAGATGCCCTGCATCTCTATCGGCTTGCTGCCGCGGGTGAATATGCACCGATTCCCATGAGCGCAGCTCTACCGGGATTTCCGGTTGGCCTGGCAGTGCAGTTCGTTGCACGGCGACCAGTTCCGGACGAAGTTACACTATTCAACGAATTTCGGGCCGCGTGCCAGTAGTGAATGACCTTCTCGACTCACGTGCCAACGGTTAAAATCTCTCTCAGTCGGCTGATCAAGACTGCGGCGGCGCAGCTCGGTTTTGAGCTGGCTGGCATTGCACCGGCCGTGACGCCCGAGGGCATACACCATCTTTTCGACTGGCTGGAACGCGGATACGCCGGTGAGATGGACTATCTGCCGCGGCGCGAAGCGGCGTACGAACATCCCGCGAGCATTCTCGAAGGCGTGCGGAGCGTCGTCATGCTGGGCCTCAATTACAATGCGATTCCGTCTGGCCGAGAGGCGGCCGATGAAACGGGTAAAGCGCCGCCCGCAGGCGATGCTCTTGCGGTGCCGGCACGCATCGCGCGGTATGCGCTCGGCCGGTCCGATTATCACGACGTGATTCGCGACAAGCTCAAGCAACTTGCAACTGTGATTCGCAGGGAATCGCCGGGCTGTAAAGTGCGCGGCGTTGTCGATACGGCCCCCTTGCTCGAACGCGATTTCGCATGCCTGGCCGGGCTGGGGTGGTTCGGCAAGAACACCATGCTCATCAACAAGCGCATGGGGAGCTGGTTCTTTCTGGCCGCGCTGCTCATCGATCTGGAGCTCGAATACGATGAACCGCACACGGCATCCCATTGCGGGACATGCACGCG
>JACQFH010000333.1 GCA_016200145.1 Planctomycetia bacterium
CGATTCGATGAGAATTGGTCCCCGCAAGCGTGCGGCGAGTCGGACCAGCGATTCGATGTGGATAATTTCTCAAAGCGGCGCTGGACGGCGGTGAATTGTGCGGCACCGACTGCGCCAGCGGGCAGACCGGCGGTCCCCAGCTTCAGATAGGCGATGCCGGCGGGCAGTTGCGGCGGCTGGCGATCGGGCGCCCAGTCGGCCGCTTCTCCCAGCGCGACGCTGACAGGCGCGCTCGGCTGTGCGGCACGTGCCGCGTCGATGATTGCAGCGATAGTCGAGACATCGGCCATGCCCAGCGGTCCGCGCGACGGCTCTTTGACGTCGAGCACGTCGCAGCCGCCGGCGATAGCCGCTGCAGCTTCCGCTGCGCTGCGCACGCTGACGAGAAGTTGCGGTATACTCATCTGCGCTTCTGGCACTGTCATGGTGGGCAATGAACCGTGATCTTCTTCTTTACCTGATCTGCTGCGCAGTCGTCGGTGCGTTCATGGCCGCCGTCCTCGCTGTCGCCGGCATCTGTGCCTTGGCCGTCAAGTTCGTCATCCGCAAAATCAACCGGCGAGACGACCCACGGTATTCCGAGCCTCCGCAGGAAGAAGTGCCAGGCCTCACCTTCATTCAGCGCAAATCGCTGAAATCGAGATTGGGGCGCACCGCAAAACGCAAAGGCACGTGATTTGTCTTGTAGTTTTTCTCCTGTCTCGCCTCTCCAGCACCGGCGGTGGACCTATTCTATTCGAATCGGTGCCCCACTCGCCTACCGCCGGGGAATGCCTCTTGATCCGGGTGCCCCTTTTGACTACAATTTGGCGTCGTTATGGTAGACCGCAGAGGTGGTCTTCGCCAGAGCCGTGGCGGGCGGTCAATCCGCGGCATAAAAGATTCATTGCAGGTGCAGTCGTCATGCGTTCTCGACCCTACTATCGTCCCCCGGACCTGGTTGGTTGAGAGTCGCTGCGCGCCTCTGAATTTCGCTGTTCCTGTCTGCCCACCGCGTTAGGGTGCCCAGACCCTCCCCGCGATCTTTAGCGCCGCACTCGTTCCCGCTGCGTTCGTTTCCGCCCCTTTCGTTTCCATTCGCCGTCTTCTTGCAGGTAGCCCGTCATGCGTCGCCAGGACATTCGAAATATCGCCATCATCGCCCACGTTGACCACGGCAAGACCACACTGGTCGATTGCCTGCTGCGGCAGAGCGGTATGTTCCGCGACTCGCAGCTCGTCGGCGATTGCATTCTCGATTCGAACGATCTCGAGCGCGAGCGGGGCATCACGATTCTCGCCAAGAACATCGCCCTGTCGTACAAGGGGGTGAAGATCAACATCATCGACACGCCGGGCCACGCCGATTTCGGCGGCGAGGTTGAACGCGTGCTGAAAATGGCCGACGGCGTGCTGATGCTCGTCGACGCGGCCGAAGGAACGAAGCCGCAGACGCGGTTCGTGCTCCGCAAGGCCCTCGAGTGCAAGCTGAAGCCGGTGGTCGTGATCAACAAGATCGACCGCCCCGACGGCCGCCCCAGCGAGGCGCTCTCGGAAACGTTCGACCTGTTCGTCGAGCTGGGGGCCGACGACCAAGCGCTCGACTTCCCGTACATCTTCGCCAGCGGCCGCGCGGGCTACGCCACGCACGACCCGGCCGTCAAAACCGAGAACATCTATCCGCTGCTCGACATGGTGCTCGAGCACGTGCCGGGTCCCGAGGTCAATCCCGATGCGCCGCTGCAGATGATGGTGACGACCCTGGCCTGGTCCGATTACGTGGGCCGCATCGCCACGGGGCGGATCACATCGGGCAACATTCGCCCGGGGCAGAAGATCGCCCTCCTCAAGGCCGACGGCTCGCAGGTGCCTGGCGTTGCGGTTGCTGTCGAAGTCTTCGACAAGCTGGGGCGCGTCCCGACCGAAGAAGCGACCGCCGGCGACATTGTGGCCCTCACCGGGCTGCCGGAACCCGAGATCGGCGACACGGTCGCCTGCCCCGAGAACCCCGTCGCGCTCGAACGCATCAGCGTCGACGAGCCGACCCTCTCGATGCTGTTCACGATCAATTCGTCTCCGCTCGCAGGCCGCGACGGCAAGTTTGTCACCAGCCGGCATCTGCGCGCGCGGCTTTACCGCGAACTCGAATCGAACGTCGCCTTGCAGGTCGATTCGTCTCCCAACAGCGATCACTTCCAGGTTTCGGGGCGCGGGCTGCTCCACCTGGGGATCCTGATCGAGACGATGCGCCGCGAAGGATACGAGCTGTCGATCGGCAAGCCCGAAGTCATCCGCAAGCAGATCAACGGCAAGTGGCACGAGCCGTTCGAAGTGCTGACCGTCGACGTCCCCGCGGCCGACGTGGGGCCCGTCATGGAGCACACCGGCGCCCGCCGCGGCCAACTCGTCTCGATGCGCGGCGGCGAAACCGGCATGACGCACCTCGAATTTTCGATCCCCGCCCGCGGGCTGATCGGCCTGCGTACGCGCTTGCTGAATGCCACGCGCGGCGAGGCGATCATGCACCACCGCTTCGATTCGTTCCGCGAAGTCGAGGGGGATATCCCCAAACGGGGCAACGGAGTGATCGTCTCGCAGGATAACGGCAAGGCGGTGGCCTTCGCCCTGTGGAAACTGCAGGAGCGGACCGATCTCTTCATCGATCCGGGCGACGAAGTCTACGAGGGCATGATCGTGGGCGAGAACTCGCGCGACAACGACATGGTCGTGAACCCCATTCGCGAGAAGAAGCTCACGAACATCCGCACGACGTCAGCCGACGAAGCGATTGTGCTGCGCCCGCCGCGCAAGATGTCGCTCGAGCAGGCGCTCGAGTACATTGAAGACGACGAGTACGTCGAAGTGACGCCGAACGTGATCCGGCTGCGGAAGATTCTGCTGACGGAAAACGCCCGCAAGCGCGGTTTCCGCGCCAGCCGCCAGACGACGTAGTGGGGAGCCACGAATGAACGCGAATGAGCGCGAATGGGCGTGGCAATCTCGTGGGGCCCTATTCGCGTTCATCCGCGTTCATTCGCGGCTCTCCCCAGGTCTTCGCAAAGCAGGAGACGCCGACGCTGGCAGCGTCGGCCACGCCGCAATCGGGCGACTTCTCCTGGCGGTGGCGCTCGCGGCAGGGGCCTTCCTGGATGACTGTCGGGCGGCAGATCGTCCGCCCAACGTCGTAATGATCGTGGCGGATGATCAGGGCTGGACCGATTTCGGATTTATGGGCCACAAGGTCGTCCGCACGCACAGGCTCGACGCGCTGGCCGCCGAAAGCGCGGTCTTTCCCAACGGGTATGTTCCGACCAGCCTGTGCCGTGCCAGCCTGGCGACGTTGCTGACCGGCATGTACGCGCATCAGCACAAGATCTGCTGCAACGATCCACCCGAGGGGGTCGATCGCGCGGCCATGCACCCGTTCATCAAACAGGCGCCAGCCCTGCCGCGCCTCCTGGGTCAGTCGGGATACCGCAGCCTGCAGACTGGAAAGTTCTGGGAAGGGCATTACTCGAATGCCGGTTTCACAGACGGCATGACAGCGAAGGGGCGCCACGGCGACGAAGGCCTCGTGATCGGCCGGGAAACGATGCAGCCGATCTACGATTTCATTCAGGCTGAGCCCGAAAAGCCGTTTTTCGTGTGGTACGCGCCGATGCTGCCTCACGAGCCGCACAATCCGCCGCCCCGTTTTCTCGAGAAATACGCCGTCGAGGGCCGGAACCTGAAGCTCGCGAAGTACTATGCGATGTGCGAATGGTTCGACGAAACGTGCGGCAGCCTGCTCGACTGGCTCGACCGGCACACACTGCGAGAGAACACGCTGGTCGTGTTCGTGGTCGACAACGGCTGGATCCAGGAAACGGGGGAGGTCCGCACGACGCGCGGCAACTTCGCGCCCAAGAGTAAGCTGTCGCCGTACGACGGCGGATTGCGCACTCCCGTCATGCTGCGCTGGCCCGGTCACACCCGCGCAGGGCGTTACGACGATCTTGTCTCGACAATCGATATCGTTCCCACAATCCTCTCGGCGTCCGGTTTGACGCCTCCGAAAGAAATGCCCGGTTTGTCGCTGCGCGAAGCGGCGGCCGGCAAGGGGCGTCTCGCGCGAGACGCCGTGTTTGGAGAAATCTTCGTACACACGGCGGTAAATCTCGACACGCCCGCCCTCAACCTGACGCACCGCTGGGTGCGCGCCGGCCCGTGGAAGCTGATCGCGTTCGAAGAAGCTCCCGCATACGCAGAGCTGTACGACGTGCAGGCCGACCCGTTCGAGGAACGGAATCTGGCCGGCGAGAAACCTGCAAAGGTCGCCGAAATGCAGAACCGCATCGACGCCTGGTGGAAGGGAAAGTGAGCTTCGGAACTTAAAGGAAGAGAATTTTTTAGACCGCGGATGACGCGGATACGCGCGGATGGACAAAGACGCGGGTCAACTGGCACATCCGCGGCCATCCGCGTCATCCGCGGTTCCTTTTGTTTCCTGCTTCCGGATTGAACGCACGGATGGCGTGGCAATCCCACGGATGGCGAAAGAAGAGACGGAATGACAGGAAAATGGTGGACAGGAAAATTGATTTTCGGCCTGCGGTTGCGAATTGGCCACGGCAGGCAGGACGACGATTTTCCTGTCCCCAATTTTCCTGTCTTCCCTGCTGTCTTTATCGATTTCGCATGAACGATTCGTAGCCCTGGTTCTTAATGAAATGAGTCGCGCGCACTGCGTCGTCGTAGTTGTTGATGACTCCGTACGGCATCCAGGGGGAATTGGGACCGGTGCGGAAATATGGAATGTACGGTCGATGGTTCGACTGGACCTTGGGCTGGTTGACCGGTTGCTGGGCGACTGAGCGACCTTTGGGCATTCCGACTTCGTTATTGAAATGGGTGCCGCTCAAGTTGCCGATGTGTGTCGGCGAATTGCCGCCGCCATGCGCCCGAGACAGACTGCTGCCCGCCCGCCGCGCCCCGCGCCCAATGGAACTTCCGCCCCGAGCCATCGAACCGCCGCTGCGCGACGACGAACTTCCACTGCTCCGGCCCATCGCTCCGCCTGCCAGCGCAACGTGCGCGCTACCGGCCAGGCTGGTGACCAGAACCATGAGAGCCGTTACGGCGAATCGGTGCCGTTTTTGCATGAAATTCCGGCCTGCACGAATCCACCGGTTGTTCACGACGCATGCGGAAGTCTTCATGATGAGTTCCAAATGATGAGTTCCAATCGCCTTCAAATTCTCATTCCTGCCTGTTGTCCCTATTGTCGCGGATCTCGTCGAGGAGTTGCTTAGATTCCGGCGACAATTGAACTCCCTCGCGTTCCACTCCGCGACGGCCGGTGATTCCGTGAATTCCCAGACAAAATCCGCAGATTAACAGGTCACTCTACTGGGCGGCGCGAGGCTTTATTGAAGTACCCGCCCATCTGGGATACACTGAATCAGACAACGTGTCTCGCCGACAGGCCCATCGGGAGGTTCCAGAAATGTTCGAATTGCCCCGGTCGCGAAAACTGTTGAACCAGGTGGGATTGCGGTTGCAACTCGCTTCGATCGGCACACGGTTGTATGCCGCGTTTCTGGCCTGTTGCGGCGTGTACGCGGCCCTGCTGATCATCAGCCGCCTGGGAGGGGTCTGGACCGAATGGGCCGTCCCGGTGAGTCTTCTGGCCGTGCCGGGCGTGGCCCTGGTGATCTGCGGCCTGTGGCATCGTAAACCGTCGCGGATCGATGCCGCGCGGGCCATTGACCAGCGGCACGACGCCAAAGATCTGTTTCTGACGGTCGCCCTGATCGAAAAAACAGCGGGGGAATACCAGGCACTCGTGGCCAATGCGGCCGAAGAACGTGCATTGAAAATCCAGCCGGTGGCGGTCGTTCCGTACCAGTGGACGCGGCGCGTCGCGAGGGCCGTCCTCGTGGGCGGACTGGTCGTAGCCGGCGTGTTCATTCTGCCGCAGTTCGATCCGTTCAAACGGGTTGAAGCCGCCCGAGAGGTTCAGAACCGCCGGAAGGACCTCGAAGACACGAAAAAAGCGACCGAGACCAAGATCGCCAAGCTGCAGAAGGACGAGAGCGAAGGGCCGCTCTCGGAAGAAACAAAAAAGGCCATCGAAAACCTGAAGACGGCCCTCAACAAGATGAAACCCAGCGAGAAATCCGACAACCTCAAAGAGCTGGTCGGGCAGCAGAAATTCCTGGGGGACAAATGGAAGAAGCTCAGCAGCGAGAAGCTTAAAGAGCTGCTCAGCCAGAATCCCGACGGCCAGCAGTTCGGATCGATCAACAAAGACAAGCTCGAGAAGTGGACGAAGGAGCTGCAGGAAGGCTCGACCAAGTCGCTGCAGCAGGAGCTGGAGGAAATCAAGAAAGACCTCGAACAGCTCGCCAAGACCGACGATCCGGTGAAGAAGGCCGAGCTCGAAAAGCAGATCAAGAAACGCATGAAAGAGCTCTCGGAATTCGCCAGCAACAAGGTGAACTCGAAGCCCCTGACCGCCGCGCTGCAGCGGGCGATGAAGCAGATGGAAATGTCGAAGATGGAGGGCATGGACAAAGAGGCGATCGAGGCGGCCGAAAAGTCTCTCGACCTGACGAAGCTCGAGCTCAAGGAGATCGCCCAGTCGGCCAAAGACCTCAAAGCGCTCGAAGAGGCGCTCAAGGTTGTGCAAATGGCCAAGCAGGTCAATGACTCTGAGAAACTCGACGGCGAACAGTCGGAAGGAACTCAGACGATGGAAGAGTATGCCGAATTCTACGCGCAGCTTCTGGCGGAACTGGGGTTGTCCGAAGGGGACGGCGAAGGGATGGGGGACCAGGGGATGGGCGAAGGGGGAATTGCCCCTGAAGACGACTCGGTCAAGACCGATTTCAAAACCGAGCAGTCGCGATCGGCCGTCACGGCCGGCAAAGTGCTGCTCTCAGTGAAGACCAAAGGCATCAGCGACAAGGGGGACGCCAGCAAGGAATACAAGTCGCTGATCCAGAAGGTCAAGCAGGGATACAGCGAAGCCATCCTGCAGGAGCAGGTCCCTCCCGGTTATCACGAGGGGATCAAGAGCTACTTCGACAACCTCGACAAGTCCGGGAAGGGTAGCAAGGCGCCCGACACCGGCAGCGAGGCGGAGGAGAAGTAGTGCCGCAGCAGCGGTCGTCTGCTCCGGCGATGGTTTCGTCCCGCCGCGAGGTGAGACGGGGGAACGGCACCCGCGCTCCGGGACGGGGCCTCCTCGCAGCGGTTGCCCTTTGCTGTTTGATCGGCTGCGATTCGGGCAAGTCTACCACCCCGGGACTTGTCGTCTACTGCGCCCACGATGCGGTCTTTGCCGAGGATGTGTTGCGCGACTTCGAGCGGCAGACTGGAATTGCCGTCACGGTCCGCTACGATTCCGAGGCGACCAAGTCGCTCGGCTTCGTGAACATGCTCATCCAGGAAAAGGCGAATCCGCAGTGTGACGTCTTCTGGAACAACGAGCTGCTCGGCACCTGCGAGCTGCATGAACAGGGAGTGCTGGCGCCGTATCGCGGTCCGGGATTCGAGCGGATTCCTGAACGATTCAAAGACCCAGACGGGCACTGGACAGGCTTCGCCGCGCGATTGCGGGTGTACATCGTCAATACCGAAAAAATGGCGGCCGACGAGGCGGCCCTTCGCGAGAAGCTCGAAGGCCAGGCCGACCTGACGCGCGTCGCGATCGCCGAGCCCCTGTTCGGCACGACCCTCACCCAATACACCGTGCTGTGGAGCGAGCTGGGCGAAGACGGCCTGAAGAACTGGCACAAAGACCTGCACGCGCGCGGCATTCGCGAGGTGAAGGGGAACGCGGCCACGAAAAATCTCGTCGCCGAGGGGGCCTGCGATTTCGGCTTTACCGACAACGACGATTATTTCGTTGCCAAAGACGCCGGCAAGCCTGTGGCCCAGTTGCCGGTGCGCGTGGCGGGCAAGACAATCTGCATTCCGAACAGCGTGGCGATCATTCGCGGGACGCCGCGGATCGATGCAGCGAGGAAGCTGGTCGATTATCTGCTGTCGGCTGAAACGGAGCTGCGGCTGGCAAAATCAGAATCTCGGCAGATCCCGCTGGGGCCGGTCTCCAGCGACCAGGTTCCCGCGGACGTCCGCCCGCTGGTCGCGTGGGGGGCCGAGGGGGCCGACCTCAGGCCCCTGCTGGAATCAAGGCGAGCGGTCGTTCGCTGGCTGAAGTCGGAGTACTTGCGATGACGCTGGCCGCCGCGTGCGGCTGGAGCCTGGTCCGCAGCCTGCTCGTGGCGCTCGTGGCATGGCCGGTCTGCCGGGTGGCAACCCGCTGGCTGCGAAGCCTTCCGCCGAAGTCCCGCCGTCTCGCCTGGTGGCTGGTCCTGATTCCGTTTCTGTGCCCGGAATTGTGGGCTGGTTACGCCTGGTCGGGTTTCGGCGTGCGACTGGCTGCGACCGGATTTTGGAACCTGTTGCCGTCCGGTTTCTGGCCCACGCCGCAATCGGTCGTGGCCCGTGACGCCGCCGCAGACGAAGCCCTGTTGTGCGTGCTGCTGTTCTTTCGCGCGCTCCCCATCGGAACGCTCGTGCTGTATTTTTCACCGCCTCCACCACTTACTCAAGAAGCGATGTTCTGCCGGAAACTTGCCGCAGGTCAGGCTTTCCAGCCTGACGTCAGGCTGGAAAGCCTGACCTACATCGGGCTCCCGGCACTCGGGCTGATGTTTCTCGTCGCGTTTCAAGAGTTCGAGCTGGCCTCGCTGATCGGCCGGCCGGCATGGACGGTGTGGCTCTTTGACGCGCAGGTCGGAGGTCTGGATCTGTCCGAATCTCTCAGAAAGACCGTGCTGCCTGTGCTCTGTCAGCTTGCTGTACTGATTCCGCTGGGCTGGCTCGTCATGAGAAGCCGCACGCAGCTCGCGAACCCGCGGCGCGATACACGGCGAATCTCGCGCCGGGCGCAGTTTGCGATGTGGAGCCTCGCAGTTGCCGGTTTGACCGTGATGTGTCTGCTCCCGGCCAGCCAGGTGGGGCGGGACACGCTGGGCGGCCTGCTCCGCGTCGCCCGCAGCGCGTCGCAAACCCGGATGCTGCTGCACGAGGTGTTCGCGGGGACCGGTTATGCGTCGGTGGCGGCGCTCGTGAGCGCCCTCTGTGCCTCGTGGCTCCTGGGATCCGCGCAGCGTTCGAGGTGGGCCGCGACAGCCGCCTGGATCGTCTGCCTGCCCGGACTGGTCGGTTCGCTCGTGCTGGGGCTGTCCACGATGCAACTGGGCCTGTCCGTGTTGCAATTGCAGCAACAGTGGCTGCGATTTGCCTACAAGTCGCCACTGTCTTTTGGTGCAGGGCTGGTGCTGCTGCTGCTGCCGCGGGCCCTGTTCGTCCGATTTCTGCTCTGGTCGTCGGCCCGCCCGGCGGGGGAGCACCTGTCGCGGCTCATGCGGGGCGCGCCTGTTCCGCCAGTTCGCGCGGCGGGAGGCGAACTGGCGTGGCGCCTTCGCTGGAGCCGCGAATATTGGGGCGTCGCACTTCTCGCGTACTGGGGATACTTCGATCTGACGATCGCGTCGCTCCTCGCGCCCGTGACGATAGTCTCGGCTCCGGTGATGCTGTACAATCAAATGCACTTCGGAAAAAACGCGACTCTCTCGGCTCTCGTGCTGCTCTCGGTGCTGATCCCCCTTGCGACATTTTCCCTCGTTGCGGCTGCGCGACGGTTCGTCTTCCGGTGGTTGTGGCGATGAATGAAACCGTCTGGAAGCTCGACAACGTGACACTGTGGGGGCAGCCCAGACCGCGCCTGGCGGGGGTGACGGTCGAAATTGGCACGGGTGCGACCGCCGTGCTGGGGCATTCGGGTGCGGGAAAAACTTCGCTCCTGAACCTGCTGGTGGGATTCGAACGGCCTGATTCGGGAACGATTGTGGAGTCGATTCAGCATTCGGATGACCGTTTGCCCATGTTCTGGTGCCCGCCCGGCGACGGACTCTGGCCGCATCTGACTGTGGCGCAACATCTTCAGTCGGTCGTGCGGGAGACGAGCGACCGGCAGGCGAAAATCGCCGAACTGCTCGCGGCATTCAATCTGTCAGACAAAATGGGGAGATTGCCCGATCAACTTTCGCAGGGAGAATGCTCCCGACTGGCGCTGGCGCGCGCCGTCGCCAGCGATGCGCGAGTTCTGGTGCTCGATGAGCCGCTGGTGCATGTCGACCCGGCGGGTTCGAGAACGTATTGGGAAATATTGCGAAAGTGCCTGGGCGACCCGTCGCGGACGGCCGTCGTCTTCTCGACACATTCGCCGGAGGTCGTCCTGCGTGACGCGCAACAGGTGATCTGTCTTTCGGAAGGACGGGCCGTGTATTCCGGCAGTGTGCAGCAACTCTATTATTCTCCCCCGAGTGCGGACCTGGCCTGGTGCCTGGGGCCGGCGAACTGGGTGGGGGACGAAGACACTCGCGCCTGGCTTCCCGGCCGCACGCCCGAACGCCGTTGCTACCGACCCGAAGAGGTCTGCGTCGCGCTGGCTGAAGAGAGCCCGCTGATCGTTCAGGCGTCGAAGTTTGCCGGCAGCGTCTGCGAGCTCGAGCTGCTCGATGAACGCTCGGGGAAAACGCGGCGAGTGTTTCACCGAC
>JACQFH010000013.1 GCA_016200145.1 Planctomycetia bacterium
ACGCTCCCCGGCTGGCACATGCGGGGCATGATCCGCGACATGATGCTGTATCACATCCGGCGGTTCAGCGATCCGCGGCAGAAGCTGCAACAGGCCCGCGCCCTGCTCGAGTTCCTGGTGAAATCGGTGCCGGCCGACAACAACCCGTACGGGCAGTTCCTGAAGTCTGAGCTCGAGCTGCTCAGCCGGCAGACCGACAATTATCTGTTTCACGACCACCTCGAAGAAAACAACCACCCGGTCTATTTCCACGAATTCGTGTCGCGCGCCGCGGCCGCCGGACTGCGGTACCTGGGAGATTCCGACCTGCGGACAATGGCCACGCGCGACCTGCATCCCGACGCGCAAAAGCTGCTGGCGACGTCGCTCAGCCAGATCGAGACCGAACAGTACATGGACTTCCTGAGGAACCGCATGTTCCGCATGTCGCTGCTGGTGCACGACGACCAGCGGCACAACCTGCAGATCGACAATCAGAAGATCCGCGAATTTCATCTGGCCGCGCTGCTGCGCCCGAAAGCGGGCGGACTGCCGCTGAATTCGAGCGACGCCGAAGAGTATTCTTCTCCGTTCGGCGGCAGTGCAAACGTCGGCATGCCGCTCGTCAAGGCGGCGCTGGCGGTGCTCGCCGACGCCTGGCCGCGGCGCCTGCCTTTCGGCGAGCTGCTCGCGCAGGCTTCGGCGCGTCTGGGGCTGGAAGTGCCCACCGACGCGGCGGGACTGGCGCGGCTCACCGATCTCGTCGGAGGGCCGCTCTTGATGCTGCACACCGGCCTGCCGTTCGGTGCGCTGGAACTGGCACTGGGCCAGGTGGGGGCCGTCACCCACGCGGGAGAGAAGCCGCGGGCGCCCGCGTCGGCGCGCCGGCAGGCGCCGGGCGGAATCGTCACCAACGTGCGCCATCGGCTGGTGCAGCTCGATGACTTCGGCCGCCAACTGCTGCCTCTGCTCGATGGATCCCGCGAGCGCAGCCAGGTGCTCGACGCGCTCCACGAAAAGGTCCGCAAGCAGGAGCTGGTGATCCGTGAGAACGGCGTCCTGGTGACGAACGCCGACCGCGTGCGGCAGATCCTGGATCAGCAACTGGCCGCCACGATGCAGTTCCTCGCGCAGAACTCGCTGCTCGTGGCGTAGCGAAGGCCATCCTGCGGGCAATCGGCAGCTAGCGCTGTTCGTTCTGCGCATGCTCGGCTTTTTCGACGAGTTCGAGCTCTTCGCGGGCGCGCGCCGCGCCTGGGTCGATTGCCAGGCAGCGCAGCAAGGTTTCACGCGCGGCAGGAAAACGGTCGTTCAGACGGTAAATTCGTCCCAGATTCAACAGGGCCGTGGTGTTGTTCGGATCGGCCTTCAGCGCCGAATGGTAATTTCGTTCGGCCAGGTCCCAGCGCTGCTGGTGCTGATGGATGGCAGCCACGATGAGGTAGGCATCCCGGCAGCCCGGGTTCAGGTCGATGGCCCTGTCCAGGTGCTGCATGGCCGCTTTGATGTCGTCTCGCTTCAACTCGTCGAGCCCGAGGTGCAGATGGGCCATCCAGTTTTTACGATCGACGTCGAGCGCGTGTTTCCACAGGCTCTGGGCGTCGGACCAGTATCCGACCTGCAGAAACGTCAGCAGAAAATAGAATACCAATTGCAGTCCCGCGAGCGTGACTTTGAGCACGGCGCCGCGCGGCAGTTTCGACAGCCAGAAATCGGCCTCCCAGACAATCGCAAAAAACAAGCCGATATGCGGGACGTAAGTGTAGCGGTCGGCATGTGCGGCCGAGCCGAGTTGCACCAATCCCACCACGGGCAGAATCGAGATCACAAACCACGACCAGCCGCAGATCAGCCACGGATGGCGTCTGCGACAGACGAAAGCCCAGCAGCATACCGCCAACAGGAATGCGGCGATCGCGGTCAGGCGAACCCAGTCGATCGGACGGGCCGTCAGCGGGTAGTAGGCGCTGAGCTCGGTCGGAACGAACGTCTTGGCGAGGTACCACAGGTACGACTCGAACATGTTGTTGACGCGGAACGGCAGCGGGTGCATCTCGAGCGACGCGACGGCCGATTGCGTGCGCTGCGCCCAGACGGCGACTCCCGCAAACGCCGCGGCCACGACCAGCACCGGCAGCTTTTCGACGACGAGCCTGGCGGTGCTGCGCTGTACGTATTTGCCTGGCGCCGCATTGTCGCCGGGCCGCCGCCAGCGCCCGAGCGGCCAAAAGTCGAGCAGCAACAGCAACACGGGCAGCGTCACGAGCATCGGCTTCGAGAGCATCCCCAGCACGAAGGCTGCAAACATGCCCGCGTACCATGCCCGTTTCAGGTCCACGGCGTACCGCTCGTAGCAGACGAGCGACACGAACAGAAAAAGCGTGCTGAGCACGTCCTTGCGTTCGGCGATCCACGCGACCGATTCAACGTGCAGCGGATGCAGCCCCCACAGCGCCGCCAGAACCGCACTGCAGCCGGTCGCTCCGGTCATTCTGTCGGCCAGGTAAAACAGCAGCAGCACGCTGGCAACGTGCAAAACCAGGTCGGTGACATGCAGGGCCTGCACACGGTGGCCCCACAGCGCGACGTCGAGCTCGTACGACATCCAGACAAGTGGATTCCAATTGCCCAGATCGAACGTCGTCCACGCATAGGCCAGCGACTCGACAGTCAGTCCTTTGCGCACAAACGAATTTTCCGCAACATACCCATTGTCGTCGAAGTAGACGAATCCGTTGCTGAACGTCTCCCAGTAGGCCGCTGCGGTGACAACAGTGAGACTCGCGGCAATCAGCCAGCCGGCACGCCTTCGCGGCGGTCGTTTCGGAGCTTTCATCGCGGGGGAATGGTCCTTTTCGCAGCGCGAGAAATGGAAGAAAAATCATTCTCGGCATCGAGATTGCTTCGCTGGTTCGGCTCTAAAACTCCAACATTTCCGCGTCATCCCTTCATGGTCATGCGACACCACTTGATGGCCAGTTGCAAGGCAAAATACAATTTCTGCGACACACTTCACGACAAGGTTGGCCGACGGTATCATTCGGCCCAGACGTCTCAGAAGCTGTATTTCATGCACCTTGTCTTTATCTTTTAATCGGCAGTCTCTACGGAATCGTCAGAGTTTTACAAACACGTCAGATGAATTCGCGACTGGCGAATTCTGATTCCAGTCTCACGAAAACATGCTCGGCGGTGGGTCATTCCGTCCGTCATGGCGATTGCGGTTTTTGACGCGGAATTTCGACGTCAAGGTTTCGTATTGAAAGGAGTCATCGAGATGCTGCAAAGAACGAGAATTGGTCTGGCTGGGTCGGTTGTTGCCGTGCTTCTTTCGGCGATCGTGCCGGTATCGAACGCGGGACATCGGAAATGTTGTGATTGCGAGTGCTCTGCGCCGCAGTGCTGTCCGCAGTGGGTGCTGGTCCCGCAACTGGTGACCGAGAATCGCACGGTCATGTGTACTGAATATCGAACGGAGCGCCGCGAGTGCCGGTACGCCGTCTGCCGCCCGCAGTGGGAGGAGCAGGATCAGGTCTACACCGTGATGGTCCCGCACCAGGAAGATCGCACCGCCACCTGCACAGTTTATGACACGGTGACCGACAACGTCGAGCAGCAATACTCCGTAATGGTTCCCTACCAGGAACAGCGCAAGGGGACGCGCTGCGTGTACGACCGGCGCATCAGAAACGTCGAGCAGGCGTACTGCGTGATGGTCCCCTATCAGGAACAGCGCACGGCGACGCGCTGCGTGTACGACACCGTCACGCGCAACGTGCAGCAGCAGTACACCGTGATGGTACCTTACCAGGAACAGCGCCGGGCCACCCGCTGCGTGTACGAGAACGTCACCGAGAATGTCGAGCAGCCCTATTGCGTGATGGTTCCCTACCAGGAACAGCGCACGGCGACCTGCTGCGAGTACGAGCGGGTGACTCGCGACGTCGAACAGACTTATTGCGTGATGGTTCCCTACCAGGAACAGCGGACGTGCACTCGCACGATCTACGAGACGGTGCAGGAACAGCAGACGCAGACCGTGTGCGTCGACCGCGGACGATGGGTCTGCGAGACCGTCACCGACCCCTGCAACGAATGCTGCCAGCGCGTCGTGCAGCGCTGGTGCCCGAATGTCGTCCAGGAGCAGGTTCCCTATACGTGCTGCCGCGTCATCCCGCGTCAGCAGGATTACACGTACACCGTCAATCTGTGCCGGCCCGAACAGCGGACCCGCACGGTCCAAGTCTGCGAGATGGTGCCGCGCCAGCGGCAGTACACGTACACCGTCAACCTGTGCCGGCCCGAACAGCGGACGCGCACGATTCAGGTGTGCCGGCAGGTGCCCCGCCAGCAGGAATACACCTACAACGTGACCTGCTGCCGGCCCGAGCAGCGCACCTGCACGTACCAGGTCTGCGAGCGCGTTCCCCGTCAGGAACAGTACCAGTACACGGTGAATCTGTGCCGGCCCGAACGGCGAACCCGCACGTGCCAGGTCTGCGAGATGGTGCCGCGCCAGGAAGAGTTTACCTACACCGTGAACCTCTGCCGCTGCGAACAGCGCACGCGGACGGTGCAGGTGTGCCGGCAGGTTCCGCGACAGAAGGAATACACCTACCAGGTGACGGTCTGCCGTCCCGAACAGCGGACACAACGCGTCCGCGTCTGCCGGATGGTGCAGGAAGAGCAGACGCAGGCCTACGACGTGTGCGTTCCGGTGCAGGTCGAGCGGCAGATCCAGGTGCAGGTCTGCCGGATGGTCGAGCAGCCCTGCCCGTAGTTTGCTTCGCTGAATTTTTCGCGCGCCGGGAGAGGCCCTCTCCCGGCGTTTTTTTTCGGGATGCGCGCGGGCGCTGAAGTGTTGCAGGCCAACCATTCGACCTTCCACGGAATGTGAATGTGCACCCCGGATGGGGTGCCAGCTATTAGCCGGGGGTTGAGTCCGCGCCAAGCGGACGATACCCCCGGAAACGGATCAAATGAAAATTGCACCCCGGATGGGGTGCCAGACGACTGGGACCATCGATCCAGGTGTGAACCGACAAGCCGCTGGTTGACCTGCGAATCTGCGACCCCTCCGGGGTCGTCTGCATACGTTCTGCTTTCCGGGGGTGTCGTCCGCCTCCGGCGGACTCAACCCCCGGCTATTTGCTGCGACCCCTGTTCGGGGTCGACGG
>JACQFH010000281.1 GCA_016200145.1 Planctomycetia bacterium
ACTCCGCCGGCCTCCGACGCCTCCCCCCCTTCGTAAGGGGGGGCCAGGGGGGGGTGTCGCCGACTGGTGATCACGCCCTCCTCGCTCGGTGCATCATGATGTCTGACAGGGAATTGACAATATGAATCATTCCTTACGAACGCCCCGAATCACTTCGTCCTTTCGGTTCCGGCCGACGAACGATTTGCCGTTCGGCGAAACGATGCACTGATCGACTGATTCCTGGCCGGGCGCGCCGTCGATTGGCCACCGCAACGTCACCTCATGACCTTTCAGCTCCCACTTTCCACCGCCGGCGGGGCTTTCGATCGTGCCATCTGCAACAAGCTTGACCTCTCTTCCGTCCGCGAAATTGACGAAATGCTCCCAGCGCCCCGGCAGCGAAATCGCCGCCGGTTCTTCGGCCGTCTGCCCGATCGGCTCTCCGGCCAGCGGCCAGCCGTCGGCGGCCCACACCAGCGGCCTGATCTGCAGCGTCGGTCTTCCCTGATTCTCGGCGTCGTAAAAATGATGCACCAGGTAATCCGTCGGGCCCACGTTGATCACGGCGTTGTGGCCTGGTCCGCGATACCGGCCATAACCTGCCAGCAGCAGACTGCCGCCTCCCTCGTTCATCATCCGCCCCTGGCGATCGACGTAGGGCCCGGTGACGGATTCAGCGCGGCCGACCATCAGTCTGTATGTGCTCTGCACGCCGCGGCAGCACGTGTCAAACGAAACAAACTGGTAATAATGGCCCGCCTTGTGGACGATAAACGGCGCTTCGATCGCGCCGCCGTTCCGACCCGCGATAGCCCGCACGGCACCGTCGGAGGCGTCGGGCTTGCCCGTGGCCTTGTCCAGCTTACAGATTTTGATCCCCGACCAGAACGATCCCAGCGAAAGCCAGGGGACGCCCGTCTCGTCAAAGACCACGTTCGAGTCGATCGCGTTCCACTGGTCGCGCCCGGCCAGCGACGAAATCACGACTCCCTGGTCGACCCAGGCATAGTTCTTGTCCGACCGGTCGAGAGTCTCGTTGGTCGCCAGTCCGATGCACGACGTGTTGCTGCCGAAGCTCGACACCGAATAGTACAAGTGGAACCGGCCATTCATGTGCACGATGTCGGGGGCCCACAGCGAGTTTCGCGATTTGGGAACCTGCTCTTTCGTCCATTTCGGAAGCACGTCGAAGACGCGCCCGTCGCGCTCCCAGGTGCGCAGGTCGTTCGATTTGCGAATCGGCACGCCGTCGCCGGTGCAAAACAGGTAGAACACGTCTCCCGATTTGATGATGGCCGGATCGTGCACGCCGCTCACGTCGCCGTCCTGACCGTTCGCCGCGCAGGTCAGTGCGGGCAGCAGGAGAGCGCCGGCAGCAATGCGTGTTCTTCGCAGGGCGGCGCGGCAGAATCGTAGAGACAGGCCCAGCATGTCAATTCAGATCGGGGAGCGATGGCGCCGTCAAACGCCCAATCGTCTTCCATGATTCACAGGTGTTGAGCACTATACGTTCATCCTCTGCCGGCAGCCACCCCACGAGCTGACTGGGATTCACCTTCCCGTCCGCTTGGGGATAGATTGAAGATATGACAACCGCCGAAGTCGTGACATCCGACCCCGCGGTGGGCGAACCGCCTCGCCGCCGCCGCTGGATTCCGCTCTCATTGCGGATGTCCGCGACACGCAGGTGACCAAAGCCGGCGCAGCTCGCTTCAATCAGGCACTTCCCCGGGCGCACATTCATCTTTCGGCTGACGGCACGACCCGGTGATTGACACGGCAATCGTACCGGTCCAGAATTTGTGGAATGCCGAACGAGACCATCTACAGAGTCGCCCGGAACTATGGCGCCGGTGGCGAGCAACCCGGTGAATCGGCCAGCCCCGCGGCATGGGGTTTCATGTTTCCCCACCTGTTCGGCGACGGCGGGGGGTTTCAGTTCTTTCAGTTCAAGACTGAAACCGAGGCGCTCGCCGCGGTCGACGATTGGCCTGTCTTCACCGATTGCCCCTACCCCATGTGCATCGTGCCCATCCCGCCCGGTTACGTGGATGACGGCCTCTCCATCGATCACCTGATCGAGGGGCGGCCGATCATTCCACACGGGAAGAACGCCGGGAAGTCGCAGGCGCCAAGGCCCCGCATCAACCGGCAATTGCCGACCGATTTCGAGGCCGACCAGGAATTCTAGCTCTGCCGAGAATGTCTATTCGGTCCATTTGACCAGCGTGACTTCGTTGCCGGCCTCGTTATAGCGCACCAGGTCGGCGAAAGTCCTCATCAGCAGGATCCCACGTCCGTACGGGCGATCGAGGTACTCCGGATCGGTCGGGTCGGGCATCTGGCTCTGATCGAACCCGGAACCATCGTCGCGGATCGTGACCGTCACCTGGTCGGGCTTGATCCGCGCATGGACGTGAATGTGGCGGTCGCGATACGGGTCTTCGCGGCGGCGCTGGTTGGCCAGATCGTGATAGGCATTGCTGTCGGCGGCACGCAACTGGGAATCGATCTCGAGGTTCCCGTGGAAGTAGGCGTTCATCAGCGCCTCGTCGACGGCCGTCGCGAAACGCAGGCACTCGGTCTCGTGGAACAGGCCGCTGCTGCTGATCTTGTCCCGAAACTCCTGCGTAAACGTCGAGAGCAGCGACAGGTCGTTCTCCAGCTCGCAATCGAATTCTGATTCTGGGTTTTCCAGGCGATTGAGGATCTGCCGGCACCGGGTCGTCGCCAGCAGCCGGCCGACGGTATCCGCGAGGTCGGCGGCCAGTTCCTGTTTCGGGACATAACTGGCGGCCCCCCGCTGAATCGCCTCGCGGGCGATCTCTTCGCTGCCGTAACCGGTCATCAGCACGACGGGAACCCCGGGATGCAGCTCGCGGATGCGTTCCACCAGCTCCAGCCCGTTCATTTCCGGCATCTGCAAATCGGTCACGACCAGGTCGGGGAGTTGCTGCCGGAATTGCTCGATCGCCTCTTTGCCGTTGCCGGCGTAGGCGACGGTCCAACTGGAATTTCGCTCCAGCAGGCGACCGGCGAGAATGCGATCGACACCCGAGTCGTCCACGACCAGAACATGGGCCATCTTGATAACCTGGCAAAGAACAGCAAGCGAAATGTTTCCGGCGCGCCCCGCGAACGGGGGCGGGCCCTGACCGCATGGTCAATATCCTGACACAGTGCCGCCCGGTTTTCCAGTCGCCGGCCCCGTCCTATTCCGCCCCGTCCTGTTCCGACAGCCGTTTGATGTGTTCCAGCACCCGCCGGTGGATGCGGTGGATGACGGCGTCGGACCACAGCGTCCAGTAATCCTGCGGATACATCGCGAATTCGTACCAGGTGCTCCCTTCGAGCCGGGTGCGGCCATCGTCCAGCGGCACAAGCCGGAATTCGCCGCGCCGGCAGCGCAGGTACCCGTCGAGGTGCGGCGGATGGACGTGGCGGTACGGGCTCAATTCGTGCATCGGGGGCGGCTGCGCGGCCACGTCGAAGGCCAGCCGGTGCGGCGGCTCCCAGACCGTGATCGGCTCGACGAAGGCCCCGGTCGAGAACTCGCAATGCCGCACCGCGCCAACCCCCGATCCCTCGATCGTCGCCCGTTTCGGATAGGCGATGCCGAGCTGGAAATACCAGTTCGGCGGCGCGGGCAAATCGGCAAACCCAACGACGTGCGGCCAGACGGCTTCGGGGGGCGCATCGATTTCTACGGCGGTCTCGACTTCGAAAGTCGGCACGGGCCGGTACTGCGATTCGGCCCCGGCACCCGCGGGCAAGAGAAAGAAGACAAACATCATCGTCTTGCCACGAGTCGCCGTCATCGCACCGAGCGCATACCCGATCAAGCCTCCCAGCAGGCCCATGGCGCCCGCCACCGGAAAAAGCATCGCCAGGCAGATCACTCCCTCGAACGCGAACAGCAGCAGCGCCAGGCCGGTGATCAGGATCGAGACCTCGGCGACCAGCAGGCTCCCGCCCAGGCTGCGGGGATAGGGCCGGTTATAGAGAAACGCGCTGACCGCCCCCATCCAGATCGGCGTCCCCAGGAACAGCGTCGCCCCGTATTCCTTGAAGCCGTACACGCCGACTCCGACCATCACCAGGGCGATCCCCGTGCTGACGGCGATCCCGATCAGCGCGCTCTTCATCTGTTGCTGGTCCGACGGGCGCACCTTGCGATTGGCCCACGAGATTCCCGCGCGGCGGGGGAGGAGGGCCAGCAGAATCATTCCGAAATAATTGACGAGCGGCACGAGCACGATCAGGCCGAACCACGCGGTCAGTCCCGCGTTCGTGGCCCGGCGCACACTCATCGACACAGCGATCCACAGGAACGGCAGTGTCCAGCAGAATAACGACCACGCCAGCCAGTCGGGGGCCGGCGGCTTGAAAAACTCCTGCCGCATCGAAAGCAACGGGTTCAGGAAATCGAGCGGTGAAAAGAAACGTCCGGTGTACGAGTAAATGGCGCCTGCTTCGACGCCGTACTTGAGAGCCATCAACCCCAGGCCGCTGGCGGCGTAGGCCAGGCTTGTCACGTCGAGCGAGAAGCCAAACCACAGATTGAGGACCCACAAGACACCAGGAGGCGAAGGCTCCGCACCTGAAGCGGGCTGGCTCCCTGAGTCGTTGTCTGGAACGTTGTCCGACGATTCGTGAAGTTCAGCCACGGCGGCCTCCCACGGTGATCAGGAACCGGCGTTCCACCATCCGGTTCCCGGTGGACTCGACGCCGATTCAGAATGGCAGCCATTCTAACATCGCGCCCGCGCGCCTGATCGTTGCCGCGTGAAATTTCTCATCATTTTCCTGTGCTGCCGGGCCATCGATTCTGCGGACGTGTTTGGCAGGTCGACCGCGTGCGGTTAGATTGGATGAGGTTGTTCTGTCCCCAAAGGCCAGCGGTTCGAGTTTCCATTTCAAGGCCACGAATGGCACTGACAGAACTCCAGATCTCCGGTTACCGTTCGCTTCGAAACGTCCGACTTCCATTGCAGCCGTTGAATGTGATCACGTCTGATCATCGAGGCGTCGGAGCGCTCTCAGATCTGGGTGACGACCCACTCGCGAATGCTGGCCAACGCAATCTGCGATTCGTCTGGCGTGTGTCCTGTCGAACTCCGCCTTGAAGATGGCGAAACAATCATCAACTGACGATAGACTCACAACATGTTCAATCTGCTCAAATTGAATCTGGTTTCCGTAGCCATTGGGCTGTCGCGACGGCTTTTCCGCAGCAGGGTCATTTACTCTGGCGCCATTCTGTGCCTGACACTTACGTCGGGTGCGTCCGCCGCACAGACATCCGTTGTGATCGAGCATTGCAGCGTCTTCGACCCCGAGGCGGGCAAGGTGCTGCCGGATCGGACAATCGTCGTTCGCGGCACACAGATCGTCCAGGTAGTCGGGGCCGGCGAGATTGTTGACTTTCCCGCCGACGCCACGCGCATCGACGGCCGCGGCAAGTTCGCCTTGCCCGGCCTGATCGACGCGCATACACACGTCGTCCACGTCCTCGATTACGCGCATCTCACGGGCGACGTCGTTCTGCCGCTGTACCTGGCGGCGGGCGTCACGTCGATTCGCAGCACGGGGGACGAGATCGTCGCGGCCACGCTCGTGGCGCGGTCGGCCGCTGCACATCCCGAGCGGTCCCCGCGTGTCTTCACGTGCAGCCCGCTGCTCGATGCCGATCCGCCCATCCACCGCGGTGCGGGGCAGGCCGTCACCGATCCGGCCAAAGTCTCCGCGCTGTTCGACGACCTGGCGCGGTGGAACGTGACGACCGTGAAAATCTATGCCGGCACCGACCGGCCCGTTGGCAAAGCCATCATTGACGAGAGTCATCGCCGCGGACTGTTCGTGACGGCCCACCTCGGCCGATACTCGGCCCAGCACGCCGTGGCCGATGGCGTCGACGGACTCGAACACATCTGGTCGGTCTTCAATTACGTCATTCCAGCAGAAGCCGCCAAACAACCGGGCCACCGCGGCCGGCTCGACCTGAGCAACGAGCTGTGCGAATCGCTGGTGGCCGAGCTGGCCCGCCGCAAGGTGTTCGTCGATCCGACACTGGCCGTCTTTCGCAACATGCTCCTGCTGCCCGACGTGCCGGAAGTCCACGATCATCCGGACAATGCCCTGGTGCCGCGGGCGCTGCGCGAATTCTGGCCGGTGTACCTGCAGCGTTCCGGCTGTCCGCAGGGAGGGCCGCTGGAAGACCGCCGCCGCGAATTCGCCAAGTTTCAGGAGCTGACTGGCAAGATGCATCGCGCAGGCGTGCCGCTGCTGGCCGGCACCGACGCTGCCGAACCGCAAGTGACGCCCGGCTTTTCGCTGCACCAGGAGTTGGAGATGCTCGTGGAATCGGGGCTGCCGCCCGCTGCCGCGCTGTGCGCCGCGACCCTGACGAACGCGACGGTGCTCGGCGAGAAGGACCATCTCGGTTCCATCTCGGCAGGCAAAATGGCCGACATCGTCCTCGTCACGGCCAATCCGCTCGACGACATTCGCCACACCCGCCGCATCGAACTGGTGATCCACCAGGGCCACGTCTGCCGACCGGATGCGTTAATGAAGCTCGTGCCAAGAGAGTAATCGTCCGCCGGCTTGTCGTTACAGGGCCCCGCCTGTCGCCTGGTTCGTTCGCATGCGAAGTCTCGACCTGGGTGTGATCGCTCTGTACGCCGTCGCCATGCTGGCGGTCGGGCGCTACTACAAGTCGCGAGTGGCAACGTCCGACGACTACCTGCTCGGCGGGCGCACCATGAGTCCGCTGATGATCGGACTGTCGCTGTTCGCGACGCTCACCAGCACGCTCTCGTATCTGGCGTACCCAGGCGAGATGATCAAAAACGGGCCGATGATGTTCGCCCAGCTCACGGCGTTTCCCATCGTGATGCTGCTCGTCGGCTGGGTGCTCATTCCGCGGATCATGAAAGAACAAGTCACCAGCGGTTATGAACTGCTCGAATTGCGGTTGGGACTTCCGGGTCGATTGCTCGGCGCGACGATGTTCATGGCCCTGCGAATCGTCTGGATGTCGGCCATTCTCTACGCGACAACGTACAAGGTGCTCATTCCGCTGCTCGGGCTCGATTTGTTCTGGGCGCCGTTCATCTCGGCGGCCATGGGAATCATCACGCTGATCTATTCCGCCGAGGGCGGGATGCGAGCCGTGGTCGTGACCGATGCCATGCAGTCGCTCATCATGTGCGCGGGCGCGGTCGTCGTCGTAGCCGCCGTGTCGATCGACCTGGGAGGCTTCGGCGCGTGGTGGCCCAGAACCTGGGCGGCGCATTGGCAAGAGCCGGTCTTCTGGTTTCGGGCCGACGTCCGCGTGACATTCATGGGAGCGTTCTTGAACATGGTCGTGTGGATGACCTGCACCTGCGGCGCCGATCAGATGGCGATCCAGCGATACCTCTCGACCCGCGACGTCGTATCCGCTCGCCGGTCGTTCGGAGTTCACCTGTTGACGGAAGTCCTGATGGCGGTGCTGCTGGCCCTGGTGGGCCTGGCGGTGCTCGGCTACTACACGACCCACCCCCAGGGGCTGGCTTCGGGGTCGGCCCTGATCGATCAGGCCGACGAGCTGCTGCCCCGGTTTGTCGTGACGGTGCTGCCGGGGGGCCTGGCGGGACTGGTCATCGCGGCGATGCTTTCTGCCGCCATGTCCAGCCTGTCTTCGGGGATGAACTCGGCCAGCGCGGTGATCACGACCGACTTCCTCGGCCGTCTGCAACAGAGCAAATGGACTCAATACGAAAAGGTTCGGGTCGCACGCATCGCGTCGGTGATCATCGGCGTTCTCACCGTCGTGTTGAGCATGTTTGTGGGACAATTCGCCGCGAATCTGCTGGAACTGTGCATCAAAGTCGTGAATCTGCTCACGGCGCCGCTGTTCGTGCTGTTCTTTCTGGCGCTGTTCGTTCCTTGGGCCAGGCCGCGGGGCGGAATCGCCGCGACCGTCGCCAGCGTCGGCGTGGCTGCGGGAATCGCGTTCTTCAAGCTGGGCGGCCTGGAATTTCTGTGGACCGCACCGGCGTCGTTCGTCGCCGGGATTGTCGTGGGGAGCCTGGTCAGCCTGCCGTACTCGTCCCGGCCATCACAATAGCAGGAGCGTTCGATATGCCGTGGCGATTGGATGGAGTCCAGACGGAGACTGCGACAAGACACAGACCGCCTCAACCAACAGGAGCATCGCATGCCGCATCGCACCGTGTACTTCAACGGCCGATTCGTCCCGGAAACCGAGGCCCGGGTCTCGATCTTCGATTCCGCGCTCATGTACGGGGACATGGCCTTTGAAATGACTCGCACCTATGCACGCCGACCGTTCAAGCTCCGCGAACATCTCCATCGCCTCTATGGATCGCTACGGCTTCTGGAGATTGACTGCGGCCTGTCGCTCGCCGAGATGGAGCGGATCACGCTGGAGACGCTCGAACTCAATCTGCCCGGTGAGGCAGCCGACGTCGACTGGCAGATCATGCACGACGTGTCGCGAGGGCCCCTGGATGTCTACCGCACGGCGTTTCCCGAGGGACTGCGGCCGACGATTTCAGTCAACTGCTGGCCGCTGATAACACACATGGGCGGTTTCGCTCCGAAATACGCGAGCGGCGTTCACCTCGTAATTCCGGCGCAGCAGGCCCTGCCGGCGCATCTCGTCGATCCCAAAGCCAAGACCCGCAGTCGGCTGCATTATCAGATGGCGAACCTGCAAGCCGCCCGCATGGGCGCCGGACGATGGCCCGTGCTGCTCGACCCCGACGGCTTCCTCGCCGAAGGCCCCGGCTGGAATCTCTTCCTCGTCAAGGATGGCGAACTGCTGACTCCCGAGCCGCGCAATATCCTGCTGGGCGTCAGCCGCGCAACGACGATCGAACTCGCCGGCAAGCTGGGCATTCGGGTCCACGAAGTCAATCTCGGCCGATACGAGGCGCTGTGCGCCGACGAAATCTTCTGCACGGCCACAACCTATGCCCTCGTCCATGCGACAACATTCGAAGGGCAACCGATCGGCAATGGCGGTCCGGGGCCGATCTTCTGCCGGCTGCTCGATGCCTGGAAACAATTGGTGGGCATCGACTTCGTCGTCCAGGCTCGCAGCTATGCTGAACGGCTGCCGGCCTGGGAGTCGCAGACTCCGTAACAGGCACATGTGTTGTGCCTCGTTGAATTTCAGGCAAAAAAGCCGATCCGGGAGTTTGATTTTCCGTGACGAGCGAGCCCCTGCGGAATCCGAACGTCGCACCGGCCTCCGCGACGATCGGCGCACGAATCCGGGGCGTTCTGGGGCTGCTGTGCGGCCTGCGCAAACACGATTTTCGCGCAGCGGCGACCTGGATCAACACGATGTATCCCGGCGTCTCGCCGGTCGCCCGGATTTTCAAGTTCCTCCACTGGGCGCTGCGGCAGATGTGGTGCGAGATTCCCAATTCGCTCTGCGCGACGACGTTTGCGCCGCACGTTTCGAAGACTCCGATCTGGCTCGCCGACGGCAATCCGCTGGAGAATCACCCCTGGGCAGCCGCTCCGCAGGCATCGCTGCCGCAGCGCGTACACACCGTCGTCATCGGCGCCGGTTTCACAGGCGGCGCGCTGGCGTATCACTGGTCCCGCCGCGCGACTGCCGAACCCGGCATGCAGATGGCCGTGCTCGAAATGGGCGAAGCGGCCAGCGGGTCGTCGGGCCGCAATGAAGGACTGGTCGTGATGGGCCGGTACTGCACGATGGTCCGGGACACTGTCCTCAAGCACCTCCCCCGGGTCCGTCACGACCTGTCGGAATCCGATCACCGGCAACTGGCCCTGCAGTTCGCCGTCGCGTACTGCCGGGCCGCCTATCGCAACGGCGACCTGATCGAGCAGACGATCCGCCGCGAGGGTTTCGATTGCGACTACGCGCGGCAGGGATGGGTTCAGGCCCGCGACGCCGATCAGCAGGCGGCGCTCGCCGAGTCGGTCCGCACGGCCCTCGACATGGGACTGGCCGATTGGACCAGCATCGATCCCGACGAAGTCAGACGGCGCACCGGCATGACGGTCGCGCACAACGCCGGCTTCTCGATCGCGGCCGCGTCGTTTCATCCGGCGAAATGGGTCTGGTCGCTCCTAAACGCGGCACTGCGCTCGGAAAATGTCGAGTTCTATTCGCGGACCAGGGTGCTGAAGGTGGAGCTCGTCGGCGACGACTATCACGTCCACACCACGCGTGGCGTGATCGAGGCCCGCTACGTTGTGAATGCCATCGAGTCGTACACGCCGCTGCTTCATCCGCAGTTCCACGATCGAATTCTGCCGACCCAGACGCAGGCGGCCTGCGGCGAGGGAGGCCCGGCGGCAATGCAGCCGCACGTCGGCATCAGCGGCACGCGCGGTTTCTTCGGCAGGCACAAAGCTCATGTCCTGGTTGGCTCAGACGCCACGCGCGTTCCCGATCGCGAAGCGGGCCGGATTCAACCGTCGCGGTTCATCACCAAGTTTCTGCTCGGCGAGATGCGGCGCTACTTCGGGCCCAGCCGGTATCACGTCACGCACGAATGGAGCGGCACCGTCAGCTATACGCCAGACGAGTACCCGATTGTCGGTGTCATGGACGGCTGCCGCCAATACATCATCGGCGGCATGGCCGGTTCGGGCACCGGCGTTTCGTTCAACGCGGCCCGCTGCGTCGTCAATCGCATCCTCGGCCAGACCGACGAACCCGACGACTATCCGGCAGAGTACTTCGCCCCGTCGCGATTGCTCGATCCGCAAGGCCATCCCTGGCCTGAGTTGGAGAGGTAGCGCATTCCATATTCAGAAATGCGCCAAATTGCCGCGCCCCAATGGGCGCAACGCAACGCATTTTCAGTATCTTCCGAACGGTCGCAAATAAGACGTTTGTCGGGACGCGCTGTTAGAATGGCGTGCATTATCACACACGGAAAGTCGAAACACCTGCTGATTCTCAAGGGAAACGAGCATGACCTCCGCTTCTCGATTGGTCTTGCAGCGCGCGTGCTGGTCGTTCATTGCGTTGCTCCTCTTCGGGCGATGTGCCGACGGAGCCGAGCTGCCGACACCCGAACAGATCGTTGCCCAGGCTGGCAAAGCCTGTGAGTCTTTGAAACCTGCAGTGAAGGCCGGTCGCCAGGCGACCATCCAGGAGCGTCTTGAAAGTGGGCTGCGCCAGCGGGCGTGGCAGAGACTGGCCCTGGCGCGCGTCAATCTCGGCGATTTCGAAGGCGCGGTCGAGGCCTTGAATCAGGTGAATTCCGATCCGCGATTCAGCCGGATCTCGGTCCAGGCCATGCGGACCGAATTGACCGGGATTGTTCCGCCGTGGCCCGATGATCTTCCGACCAGGTTGAAGGAAACGCAGAAGTCGGTGCTGGCTGATATCTTGAGGAAGCAAAGCCGGTTCGACGCGGCGCTGGAAATGGCCCGCGACATGACCGACGAGCGAACTCGCTCGTTGTCGACCGCACAGGCGTACCTGGCTAGGTCGCGAAGCCTCGAAAAGACCGACCGCCTGGGCGCGCTGAAAGACCAGGTTGATGCCACCGAAGCGGTCAAGTCCATTCGCGATGCGCCAACCTATTTCAAAATCTACGGCGAAATCTGCCGCGGGCAGATCCGCCTCGGCCCTCCCGAAGTGGCCCGGATTATGATCGAGGCGGTCAGCTCCAAATTGAAAGAGGCCGAGGGCAGTTCGGCGCGAGCCGACGTAATTCAGGAATGGGCCCGCATCGGCGAACTGTTCTTGCTCGCCGGCGACGACCAGGGCGCCGATCGATGCTTCGCGCATGCCCGGGAGTTGTATGGCAAGACGAATCCCCGCAAGGCGTGGGACGAATCGTTGCCGCATCAATTGACGCTGCATTACCGCTGTCATGCATATCGGGAAAATAACCAGTTGGCCTCGATTCCCGCCGTGCTGGCCGAATGGGAGCGAGCCTTTTCGAAGCTGACCGATCCCGAAGACATTGCGTTCGCCGCGCCCTACTTCATTCGCCACGAAATTCAGTCCGACCGGTTCGACCAGGCGTCGACGGTGATTCAGGCGCTCGAAGCCGGTACACAGGGCATTGTGGTGCAGAAAACGGCCGAAGACCTGAAACGCGGGGCGTCCTCCGCGCAGAAGGCGCGGTTTGCCCGATTTGTGAAAGGGCTGCATGGAGAAAACGTTGACCTGCATTTGCCCATGCTGATCGTTGCGGCAGAACTCTTCGACAGTGCGGGCGACAGCGAATCGGCGGATGCCTTAATCGACGAGGCAACGGCGATTTCCAGGGAGCGGAAGAAGGATTATCGCGCGTTGATCGCCGGCTGGCTGGCCGAGAACGGTCGCTTCCAAAAATGTTATGACCTGATCCAGCCCCTCGATGATCCGAAACAGCGGGCGCAGGCGCTCGCCGAGTTGGCGTTCCAGATGACCAGTCCGAAGAAGCCGCAGTCAGATGCTGGCCAGAAACCCGGCTGACTCGGACTGCGTGACCGGGTATACTGCGAACTGCTGCAAAACGCCTGCAGCATCTTCGATTGTCCAGAGACCGCTCGCATGCCGGCCATTCACCACCGACAGGGTTGCGGCGAAAACGCAATCAGCCGGCGGCGCCTCGTTCAGGCCGGCGGGCTGGGGATGCTGGGTCTGTCGTTGCCCCGACTGCTGCATGCCGAGGATTCGCTGCGCAACAGCGGCAATGAACCGCGCGCCAAGGCTTGTCTGTTCATCGACCAGTACGGCGGCGCCAGTCAGATCGACACGTGGGACCCGAAGCCCGCCGCGCCGGCCGAGATTCGCGGGCCGTATCAGCCGATCGCCACGCCGGTGCCCGGCATTCGCGTGGGCGAGCTGCTGCCGCGCCTGGCCGCGCTGGCTGACCGGTACTGCCTTGTCCGCTCGATGACGCACGGCAACCCAAACCACGATGGCGGAACGCACGTGGCACTCACCGGGCGCTCGCAGCCCGCTCCCGATTCGCCCTACTTCGGCTCGGTCGTCGCCCGCTTTCGGCCGTCGCAGGTGAACCTTCCGTCGTATGTCTGGCTGCAGAACCTGGATGTCGACGTGCAGCCGCGCTTTCGCACGGCGGGATTTCTCGGCAACGCGTGCGCGCCGCTGTGCCTGGGCGAGTACGACGATAATCCGTCAAGCGCGTCGTTCCGCATGACGGCGTTTGACCCGCCGGCGGACGTGTCGCGAAATCGGCTGAGCGCGCGGCAACAATTGCTGGGCGGTCTCGCGCCGTTCACGGGGCGCGAGGCCCCGACCATCGACGGCTTTCAGCGGTTTCAGGAGCGGGCCTTCGATCTGGTCGAAGGGCCGGCGGCCCGCGCGGCGTTCGACCTGAACGCCGAACCGGCGGCGGTCCGCGATCGATATGGCCGGATGCCGCTCGGGCAGAACCTGCTGCTCGCGCGGCGCTTGATCGAAGCGGGAACGCGGCTGGTGACGGTCAACGCCTGGCCGGGTTACCCCGAGAAAGACAAGTACCCGCACTTCACGCAGGGCTGGGACATGCACGGCGCGGCAGTGCAGAAGTGCGGCATCTTCAGCACGGGCCAGTTCGGCCTGGGGTTCGCGCTGCCCGTGTTCGACCAGGCGCTGTCGGCACTGCTGGAAGACCTCGATCAGCGCGGCCTGCTGGAGACGACGCTGGTGATTGTGGTGGGAGAGTTCGGGCGCACGCCCAAGGTTGTGAACGGCCCGTATCCCGGCCGCGATCACTGGCCGCAGTGTTACTCGGCCCTGCTGTCGGGCGCCGGGGTCCGCGGCGGTTCGGTGTACGGGGCTTCCGACGCGATCAGCGCGTACGTGAAAGACAAACCCGTCACCCCCGAAGATTTCGGCGCGACCCTGTTCGACGCCCTGGGCATCCCTCCCGAAACGCGCTTCGGCCGCGACGGCTTCTCAGAACGCGTCAGCGCCGGCCAGCCGATCTTGGATTTGTTCGGTTAAGCGCGCCGCAAGCGCCGAACATTCTCGTTCCTACGCTCCGCGTGGGAACGCGCGTACCGACGCTCTGCGTCGCGAAAAGTTGGCCTGACCCCGGACTATTCGTGGTCGCCCGGTAGCCCGACGCGTCAGCGAGGGAAGGACGCCGCGATCCCTCGCTAACGCGTCGGGCTTTCTCCTGCTCCGGTAATCCGGTCCTCAATGCCAGATAATCCGGTTGACCGAACCTGGCAATCCGAGGTCAGACACCGTTTTTGAATATTTATAGAGTGAATAACGACCCCGCGCAATCCAAAGTCGCGGCTCGACACCGCGCGCTCCGCAATCGCCGGGCACACGGCGACTTACGTCGACCCGGCCTGGTGAGTCGCGCCGTCGCAGACGTGACTGCGAAGTCGCGATTTTCGTCAAGAAACCGGCGCAACTTCTTTTGCAACATTCAGTTGCAGATGATTCACCTTGAAAATCGATTTATTCACAAAACGGGCACTTTGGCACGCGCATGCGCGTTTCGGGTGCCTGTTTTGTGAATAACCTGCGCCGAACGGCCATTTTGCGCGCTGAGCGAGGCGCGGGCGCCGTCGTCTTCTCAAGTCACCTCTGGTTCAGCGATCGCCGTTGCGAATTCGATCGGCCGGGGAGAAGACGGCCTCTTGATCAGTAATTCTACGCCGACAACCAGTCGCCGGGAACTGGTGAAATCAGCCGCGACCGCCATTCAGGCTAACCAGGTACGTCGGATGTCTAAGCCGAACTGACCATCCGGCGTAGCTGCGAGCTCCACTGAACTCGTTGATCCGAAAATGCTGCGTGGGCCGCATCAAGGGAATTCGAGAAATCAATCAGACCTGTCGCCGAAACCGGTACATGCGGGAGCAAGTCGCGGCGCGGCAGGATTAGAGCTCGTCGGACGGCCGCTTGGCGTTGCTTGCGACAGTGGCGCGGCGGCTTGTGCCGAAAACCACGATTGCGCGTGTGGCGTCCCGGCAACCTAAACTCGGCAGGCCCGGCAGTTGCCACTCGATTCAGGCGGGCCGCTCCAAATTGCCGTCCGCCGAATTGGCTCTCACCGTTGGCCCATCCTAGGGTTGATGAGCGGGCAAGTATGGCATCATCCCGCCGCGAGCGCCGCATCATGCCCGAGTTTTCCGATGAGAATCGGCCGCAAGCCGGCGAGCGTCGCCATCATTCGCGACGTGCCGGCACGGCGGTTGTGCACCTGATCCGCGAGTGCGACCCCGGGCGGAAGCAAATTCCCGCGAAACTCCTGGAGCTGTCAGTCGCCGGGATCGGCCTGATCTCTTCTGCTCCCATCGAATCGAACGAGCAAATTCGTGTCTGTCTCAAGAATGAAATCCAGCGAGTCTCGAAAGAGGTTCGCGGCACCGTCCGCTGGACCTCTCCCACGACGGAAGGGGAGTTCCGTGTCGGAATCGCCTTGAGCGTACGGCTCTCGCCCAATGACCTGATTTCGCTGACCCGCGTGGCGACAATGTCACAAGCGGGTCCCACAAAGATCTGGGTGTAACGGCCCAAATCACTTGACACCCAGCAGTCGTTCGAGCCGCTCAACATCAAGTTTGGGATCGAACTCACCGACGACCTTTCCCGCCTGGTCGATAAGAATCAGCCTGGGATAGCCTGTGACTCCATAGTCGGCAGCCGCCTGGCAGCGCGCCTCGCGAGCCAGCCCAGCGGGCCCGAACGGAACCGATTTTGCTGCAATCAGCGCGACGGGATACGGTACATCGCGTTCGTTCCAGAGGTTCTTGCGAATCTTTGCGAGTCTCTCGTCCAATTTCTCCGCGGAATCGACCGGTTCCTTTTCGTCTTCCCCCAGATCGACATGGACTCCGACAATCTCCAATCCTGAATCGTGATACTTGTCGTAGAGCTTGAACAAGTCGGGCATGCGGCGCACGCAGGGACCGCACCAGTATCCCCAGAAATCGAGGATTACGCACTTGCTCTTCAAGTCGGCAAGTTTGAGGGACGGACCGTTCTTCCAGCCGGCAATACCGACCAGCTCGGGCGCGGGCATTCCCTCCAGCAGAGCCAGTCGCGTGGCGGGCAGGTCGATCGGCTCCAATGTCAGCTCCCGCTGCCCCGGCTTGATATGGATCTTTGTCTCGACGTGGTGAACATGAGTTCCATAGGCCTCAAGCGTGAATTCTCCGGCCGGGACGAAGAAGTGAAACGTCTGCTCTTCGGACTGGCAGCCGAGCGCGCGATTGCCGGCCAGATTCAGGTGGACGTTCGTCCAACCCACCGCACGATTCCGCTTGGCGAGATCACTGCACGTCAGTCGTCCCGAAACGCGACACTCGGCTCGCATCGTGATTGTGGTAGCGGTTCTGGACTTTTCCGGATCGAATCTGACCGGATCAATTTTTTCGATGGCGATGAGCTTTCGGCCGGTATGGCGAGCCACGACGCAAAGATGGTCGTAATCAGCCCCGTCCGGAAAAGTCGCGATACCGTCCGATTTGGCTTTTGCATCGAACAAGTACCGCCAACCGTTCTCGTCAACGGCCGGGAGTGTTTTCCCTTCGCCGCCGAAATACGCCGAAACGCCGGCCAGAGTTCCGGAGACGGGGTGACCTGCTTCGTCCACGAATTTGACCGTAAAGGGATGCTTCTTTTCAGGCTGTCCGTCATCGTCATTATCGCCACCGGCAAGAGCAGCGCCGGAGATGGCGGCTACCGCGATACCGAGTGCGAGGGAGCGGTAAACTTGGATCGTCATGTTCAACCAGACGAGCGGGAAATGCAGGTTCGCATGATGAATGATTCGGTCAACTTGCTGATTTGTCTTCTGGGATCGCCGAAAGACGGCAACCGCGTCGGGGTATGGGCGCGCTGCGGGCACTCCCCGGCGTTTCCATCAACATCTGTCAGAATGAATCCCAGACACTCGAACATCCTCTTTGGCTCGCCGGTCAATTGTTTTCTGGCAACTCACTTTTCGCATCGTTCCCGGCGTCTTCGATTTGGTACCGATGCCGTTGTTGCCAAACCTTCTGATCGCCGGTAAGGATGTCATCCACAATCTCAGCTTCGGCGAATCCAACCGGCAAACCGATGCGATTACGACGAACACGTGTAACGCCATGTGATTCCCGCGGTACGGACGGAGATCAGTTCGCGTGTGCATTCGCTCTCCCTGTCTTTGCGTCCAGCGCTGGTCGCTCGAGGCGCTCGCCCGATTTGCGCGGTCAGGACTTGCGCTCACAATACTCTCGTGGACTGTCAGAGTAAATTGCGAACACGCCGTCGTATTTTACCAACCCTTGTCTCCTTCGCGAGTTCCCGGTCGTTTATGCGCTTCGATTGCCCCAGCGTCGACGAGGGGGCGAGGGGTTCCGCGGTTTGGCATTGACCGAATGGGCGAACTCAGAGAATCTACTCCCCACAGATTTCGCGGCGGAGACGCTTTTTTTGGAAATACGTCCCTGCCCCCGAGGCCACGGCACGGGAGTGCCTTTGCGTGAATGCGACTTTGGTGCTTCTCGCGATGCTGATCGGCTTCGATGCTGCCGAGACACCCGAACCGACTTATTCAAGCGACGAATTCCGGTTCGACACGCTCAAGTTCCACGCAGTCGGCAGCGAGCCGACTTTTATGGTCCGGGCGACAGAAGACCTTCTCTTATTGAGCGAATCGGTCGGAACGTTGCCTGAGCCGGGCATCGAGCCGTCGCCCGATGTCCTGCCGGACTCCTCCCCGGGCGTTCCGGCAGATGGAGCGGGGGGCAAAAAAAACCAGGAAGAGTCGAAAGAGAAGCCAAGCGTCGGACATTACAGATTCACGTTTCTGCCTGAACGTCCGATCCACGGAGCGGCAGCTTCTGGTCAATTCGGCATATTCGCCTTCGACCTCGGCCCACGATACGCCAGTGACTGGACCGCCGCTGATCAGCGGGATCAGCATCCGCTAAGCCGGGGGCAATTCAACTATCGGAGCTGGACGGGGCCAGGCAACCCGAGTCTTCCCAGCAATGCGTTTCGAATCGGCTTCGACTTTCCGCTGGAAATCGCGGACAAATTCGAATTCGGTTTCACGCCGGCGATCGTCAGCGATTTCGACGGCCATCTGAACAGCGACGGCTACAACTGGGACTTCCGGGCGATCGGATTTACCCGGAAATCTCCCGACCTGCTCTTCGTCTGGGGGATGGAGTTCTGGAACCGGGTGCATAACACCATCGTCCCGCATGCCGGGATCGTCTGGACCCCCAATGAGCGATTCATCCTGCAACTGATGGCTCCTCAGTCGCGGATCAGTTATCGACTGGGGACCTGCGGGGAGACCGCAATGTGGGCCTACGGCTGCATCGAGTACGACGTTGAGGCCTATCAGATCTCGCTGACATCGCCCGTCGGCCGGGACGAGAAGATCCAGCTCGACGACTACCGCGCGGTCTTCGGAATCCGCAGTGAGCAAACCGGTCTCACGGGCTTCGTCGAAGCCGGCTGGGTCTTCAATCGACACGTCAAATTCCTCCACGGCACGCCTGGTTTCAATATCGACCCGGGGTTCGTCGGTAGCATCGGCCTTCGGTATTGAGCGAGGAGTGAAGGGTCCGCACCCGTGCCTGTGCTTCGCCACGACGGTCTCGTTGAGCGTGGCCCGCTCGGTCAACTGCTCGGTTCGGTAAGGCAGCGGCTCCCCGGTGGCCAGTTCGTGGCGGTCTGATTTGGGTCAGGCTTGGTGTTTAGTGTTTGGTGTTTGGTGTTTCAGTTTCACCATCAAAACACTAAACACTAAATCCTGGCGAGAACAGCCTCTCCTCCGACGCGACGCAGAGCGTCGGCACGTGCGTTCCCACGCGGAGCGTGGGAACGAGAGAATCCACCTTGCGCCTGACTACCTGTGGTGGTACAATGGTTTGACTCGCCAACCAGTTCCCGCCTTGTGAAATCGGCAGACGATTCCCTCCCGCCTTCAGGACTCGGTCCTTATGCCTGGCAGCTTCCACGCAGCGCGATCAGTCGGCGGCATTCACCGCCGGCAGGCGCTGCAGTTGGGCGGGGCGTGTCTGGGGCTGAACCTGGCGGGGTTGTGGCAGGCTCAACTGGCGGCGGGCACAAAGAAACTCATCGCGCCGGCCGCCTCGCCGATCCGGTCATGCATTCTCGTCTTCTATTACGGTGGCCCCAGTCATATCGACACGTATGACCTCAAGCCGCAGGCGCCTGTCGACGTGCGCGGCGAATTTCAACCGATCGCCACGTCGGTGCCCGGCCAGTTTGTGTGCGAGCACTTGCCGCACATGTCCCGGCTGATGCACAAAGTCGCCCTCGTCCGCAGCGTGCACCACCAGAACCGGCTGCACGACTCGGCATCAACCGAGGCGCTGACGGGCAGGCAGTCTCCCCAGGGTGACCGGGAAGAATTCGCCCCCATCAGCCAGTTCTACCCGTGCCTGGGATCGATGTTCAGCTTTCTGTCGCGCGACCGCCAGATCGAGATTCCCCACGCGGCGCTGCCGTTCATCTTTCACAATGTCGTCGACGTCCCGTGCCAGGGAGGCGGTTTCCTGGGATCGAGCTGGGATCCGCTGCAGATCGCCGTCGACGTCGAAGCCAAAGCATATCGCGCCGGGGCCCTGGCACTGCCGGCCGGTCAGACGAGCGCAATTCTCAGCGACCGGCGACACTTACTGAGCGCGTTGGACACCACTTTGACGGGGCCGGCGACACAGCCGGGCAGGCAGTGGCAGGCCTTTTACGACAGGGCATTTCAACTGCTGGGCTCAGAGTCTCTGCGCCGGGCGCTCGACTTGTCGCAGGAATCACCCGCGACGCGCGATCGCTACGGCT
>JACQFH010000285.1 GCA_016200145.1 Planctomycetia bacterium
AGCCCCCGACTGTGCGCAAGATTTGCGACCGCCATTTTGGGATCGGGTCAGATGGGATTCTTGTCCGAGAGTCGAACGCCGGGCACGACGAATTCTGCCTGCGGATCTTCAACCCGGACGGGTCCGAGGCCGAAAAGAGCGGCAACGGCCTGCGCATCTTCGCTCGCTACCTCTGGGACCGTCGCCTCATTGGCGAGGCGCCGTTCACTGTCACGACGCGCGGTGGCGTGGTTTGCTGCCAGGTCACGGAGCACGGGCACACAGTGAGCGTCGAGATGGGCCAGGTACGATTCGGCAGTCAGGACATCCCGGTCCTCGGTCCGGCGCGCGACGTGCTGAGGGAAACCCTGGTGGTCGACGGTCAGACAATGGAATATTCCGCCGCGACGATTGGCAATCCGCACTGCGTCATCCACCAGCAGCACGTCTCGGAACGACAAGCGCGTTCGCTTGGTCCGCTCGTCGAATCCGAAGATCGCTTTCCCAATCGAACCAATGTGCAGTTTATGGAGGTTCTTGACCGCCGGAACATCCGCGTCGAAATCTGGGAGCGCGGGGCCGGCTATACGCTTGCGTCGGGAAGCAGCAGTTGTGCGGCGGCAGCCGTAGCGAAGAAGCTGGGGCTGTGCGATTCCTCGATCACGGTCCACATGCCGGGCGGCCCGCTGGCAATTGAAATCGACGGAGATTTTCAAGTCCGCATGACCGGGCCGGTGACGAAGGTGGCTGAAGGTTACCTGAGCGAGGAACTCCTTGGGGCCAATCAAATGCTCCACATTCGGCGCAATCTGTGACACTCGATTTCCGATTTGCCCTGTCCAGAGATACCGGCACGTTTGCAGTCGAAAGGTCCACTGCGGTCCGGTAGACTGGATCCATGCCGTCAAGCTCATGCTGCTGGATATTGAGCGTACTGTTTGTCATCGCTGTTGCCTGCGAGACCGCCGCAGCGCGGGGAGACGACAGCAAGATCACGCCCGAAGACGCCGAGTTCTTCGAGCAGAAGATCAGGCCGCTCCTCGTGCAGCGCTGCTATTCGTGCCATGCGGAGCCGAACAAGATCAAAGGGGGCCTGCGGCTCGACTCACGCGGCGCTTGGCAGAAGGGGGGCGAGACGGGTCCCGCGCTCGTTCCCGGCAAACCGGCCGAGAGTCTCCTGATCCAGGCGGTGCGCTACGGCGAGGCCGATTTGCAGATGCCCCCGACCGCCAGGCTACCCGATGCCGAGATCGCGCTCCTCGAAGAATGGGTGCGTCGGGGCGCGCCTGATCCGCGCGACGGGTCGTCGGTGACAATCGCTTCGGCGGGCGACAAGGCAGACGCGGCCCGCACGCATTGGGCGTACCAGCCCCTGCAGCACGCGAAGTTGCCGGCAGTGCGCGACGCGGCCTGGCCGCGCGATGAAATCGACCTGTACATTCTGGCGGCGCTCGAAGAACGGGGCCTGCACCCGTCGCGCGACGCTGATCGCCATGCCTGGCTGCGCCGCGTGACGTTCGACCTGACCGGCCTGCCGCCGACCGCCGACGAAATCCGTGCATTCGACGACGATCGATCGAATGAAGCCTGGGAGCACGTTGTCGACCATCTGCTCGCGTCGCGTGCCTTCGGTGAGCGCTGGGCCCGCCCGTGGCTTGATCTCGTGGGTTATGCCGACCAGATCGGCTCGGCTAACAACGTCCCCGCCGAATATGCCTGGCGCTACCGCGATTACGTGATCCGCTCGTTTCAGGCCGACAAACCGTTCGACGTTTTTGTGCGCGAGCAACTGGCCGGCGACCTGCTCTTGGCCGACACGCTCGAACAGCGGCAGGACCAGTTGACCGCGACTGGCTTTCTGGTGCTCGGGAACGTGAATATCGTCGAGGCCGACAAGCTGATCATGCAGATGGACATCGTCGACCAGCAGATTGAAAAGTTCGGCAAGACGTTTCTGGGAATGACGCTCAACTGCGCCCGCTGCCACGACCACAAGTTCGACCCGCTCACGCTCCGCGACTACTACGGCCTGACCGGAATTTTTGCCAGCACCGATTCGACTTACAAAACCGAGCGCGGTGTCTGGAGTTCGGTGACGACTGCCGTGCTCCCCGAATCGTTCGCGCAGTTTACCGAACGGGAAACCGCACAGCGCGAGCACGACAAGCGCGTGGCGGCGGCACGCGACGAAAGGGCGAAGGCCGACCTCCGGCGGAAGGAACTCGAACCGCAGATCGCCGCCGCCAAGGCCAATCAGGCCGCGGCGCCCCCCGGCGCCAAGCCGCTGGTCGAACTGGAAAAGGAATTGAACGACCTGAACGGGCGTTTGAATTCCATCAATCAGCGGTTGCTGCACCTCAATTACCTGTGGCCCGCACCGCCGCTGGCCTACTCAGTCAAAGAAGGCCCCGGCATTTTCGATGCGCGGATCCAGGTCCGCGGTAATCCGCACGTGCTGGGGGAATCGGTGCCGCGCGGCTTCGTGCAGGTGGCCACACACGGGCCTGTGCCGGTTCTGCCGCCGGACCGCAGCGGCCGAGTAGAACTGGCCGAATGGCTGACGCACGCTTCCGCGCCGCTCTTAGCGCGCGTGACGGTGAACCGCGTCTGGCAACGCTTGTTCGGCCGGGGGATCGTCGCCTCGGTCGATTATTTTGGCGTGCGCGGAGAAGCTCCGACCCATCCGCAACTCCTCGACGGGCTCGCGGGCCGGTTCATCGGCGACGGCTGGTCGCAGAAGCGCTTGATACGGAGAATCGTCCTCAGCCGCACGTATCGGCAGCAAAGCGAGGTCGACGATTCCTCACGGCCAGCCCTCGCTGCCGATCCCGAGAACCGCTACTTGTGGCGAATGAGCCCGCGGCGGCTCGACGCCGAAATGCTGCGCGACGCGGTGCTGGCCGTCAGTGGCGAGCTGCGCCCGATCGCGGGGGGACCGGGGCTGGCGCCCGAGTTTCTCGAAAACGTCGGCGGCCTCAATCCCAAAGACGTGAACCCGATCAGTTTCTCGCTCAACAAATTCCGCGACGAGCAGCGGTTCGTGCGTACGATCTACCTGCCGGTCGTCCGTTCGTCGGAACAGCGCGGCCCTGCCGACGTCCTCAATTTTTTCGACTTCGCGCAGCCCGCGCGGATCAGCGGCGACCGACCGGCGACCACCGTCGCCTCGCAGGCCCTGTTCCTGCTCAACGGCCCGCTGCTGAAAGAAGGCTCGCAGAAACTGGCGACCCGATTGCTGTCCGACGCGGCGGTCACAACCGATGATGACCGGATCGGCGCCCTGTACCTGCGCATCCTGAACCGGGTCCCCTCGGCCGACGATGTGGCGCTGGCTCGCGAATTCCTGTCAGCGCCCAGCGATTCGCCGGACGGTGCCGCCTCGGCCGACGTCGACAAATCCGCCCGCTGGCAGCGACTGATTCATGCCCTGTTCGCGTCGAATGAATTTTTGTTTCGATTGTAGGTCAGGCTTTTCAGCCTGACAGCGATCGACGTCCAACCGCGCATTCCGGGCAGCAGGCCAAATCGCTGCGGTCCCGTACAGTCGATCCGGCGCGAAATCGGATCTGGGGCTGGCGATCGGAAATTCGGATCGATAGTGCAGCGCCGTCAGGCTGGAAAGCCTGACCTACCTTACTAGCGCGTCAATTCTTGCCGCAGCATTTCTTGAATTTCCGACCGCTGCCGCAGGGGCAGGGTTCGTTGCGGCCGACGCGCGGCCTGGTATGTCGAATCGTGTCAGGCGAGTCGATGGGAGCGACATCGCCCCATTCGTCATCCGCGGCGTCCAGCAGATTGTCGTCGGGCGAGAATTGTTCGTCGTCGAGGAATCGGCTCGGAACGGGGATCGGCTCATCGAAATCGTCTGAGTCGGCCGAATTGTCATCGCTCTGGAAATAATACCAATCGCTCAATTCCTCGACCGTGTCGACCACTCCCGTCGGTCGACAGTTTTGCAGCGACGTCTGCCAGCGCGAGTCCCCCTCGGCAATGCTCGTCTCGACGTCGGACAACTGAACAAGGAATTCATCCACGAGCCTGCATGAATAGGCGTTCTTGATTTCTTTGAGAGCCTCGCGCGGCGAATATTTTGTCAGCTCGCAGACGAGTCCGCTGCAGATATCCACGTCCTGCTTCGAGATTGCTTCACGCAAATGCTTTTGCAGGGCCTCAACCCCTTGCTCCCGCGTCAATCGGCCGTCACGTGCCCAGTACAGATATGCGTGAGCGGCCTCCCAGCGCACGGAACTGTCCAATGACCGATTCGCAATCAGGCCGTCGACCACGTCGGGTGAATTGGGCATCAGTGCCGCCAGCAGTCGACCGACAACCTCGGTGATTGCGTCGCTGTACAATTCGTACGCGCCGTCGTTGGGGAGCGAGAGCGATTCCAGAATCGTCGGCAGCGCTTCGGCCGCCCGAAATTCGGTGAGCAGATAGAGTGCGAACAGCACGCCGTCTCCGGTCGGACGACTGCCGGCCCGGACAATCTCCATTGCGTTCCTGATCAAATCGATCAGTCGCGGGATCATCTCGTCCCGTCGCTGCTGGGCCGCGCGGATCGCCTGCTCGGGAAACATCCCCTGGCAGTTACGATCGAGCGCGGCGACGATTTCGTCGATCGTCCAGACTTCGGGCGGGTGCTCCTGCACGACGTCATCGGCAGACGGCTGCCCCGGTGACTGCGAAGCGACAGCGTGATCTGAATCATCCATTGACGGTCTCCTGATTCTCAGTCCATGAAAACGACCTGCCCCGAGCAGAAATAATAATACTGAATTGATAAGAAAAAAAGAGACCGCGGATGACGCGGATTCGCGCAGAGTGTGGCACGCCCTGACGAGGTACGAGGAAGGGCGTGGTCGAGCGTTTCACAGCGTTGCTTTCATGCCGAGCGGGACTGATACACCTGCGACTGACGGACGACGACGAAGGGATCGGCGGGTCGCGAACACACCAGCCCGTGTGCATCCGTTTAGATGGTCGACCAAATGAATCTGGACCTGATTTCGAAGAATTGGTATCGAGTCGCGCCAGGTTCCCCCGGTAGCGCCATGTGACGCCAGGCAGCATCAATTCCCGATCCAGCCATCTCACGAGAGTGTCCGATGCGGATGACGATTCTTGCGATCTCGATCGTTCTTCTGGTCACACGTGCTGCAACTGCGCAGCGCGTTGGCGACTGCGTCGTTGTCACTCCCGAAAGCGCGTTGCTGAAGACCGGGACCGAAAGCGTCGGAACGATCGGGAAAGGCAACATCCTGCTTGTCAAACAGGTGAAGGCGGATTGGCTCTGGGTGACGTTCCGGGATGGCAGAACTCCTTTGAAGGGCTGGATTAACCGGAGGGACGTGATCTCATTCGAAAACGCGTTGGATTTTTTTAGTGACGAAATCCGACGCAATCCGGATGCCCGCGTTTATGCCATTCGTGGTATGATCCACACTTCAAAGCACGATCATGAAAGCGCTCTGAAAGACTTTAACGAATCGTTGTGGCTAGGTCCGAATTCTGCCGACGTTTTGTATTTTCGGGGAAGTGTCTGGCGCATCAAGGGCGATCTGGATAATGCCATCGCCGACTTCACCGAGGCAATTCGTAACGATTCAGTGCAACCAAGTTATTACAACGACCGTGGTTACGTGTGGGCCGAAAAGGGTGACCACGACAAGGCCATCGCCGATTACAATGAGGCAATACGATTAGGTCCCGGCGAAGCAATTCGCTTCGCAAATCGGGGAACAGCATGGAATGCCAAGCGTGAATTCGAAAAAGCGATCGCCGATTACAACGAGGTGATTCGGCTTGATCCAAAATTCCCAAATGTCCGTCGCTCGCTTGCACTAATTCTGGCGGCGTGCCCGAATCCGGAAATTCGTGACGGTAAGCGAGCGATCGAACATGCGACAGCCGCATGTCAATCGGCAGCGTGGGCTGACGCCGGTGACATCTTTGCGCTCGCAGCGGCCTATGCCGAGGCTGGTGATTTTAAGAATGCCGTCATGTGGCAGAAATATGCGGTCGACATCGCTCCAAAGGCAAAACAGGACTTTTGTCGATCCGTGCTGGTCCTCTACGAAGGTGAAAAGCCATACCGTGGGGTTGTGGCGAAGTAGAGATTGCAAAGTTATAATTCGTTCATGCGATCCGACACCGGCAATCCCCCGGAATCCGGCTTCAGCCGCCGGCGGTTTCTGAATTGCGCGGCGTGCGGATTCGGCGGCGTGGCATTCCAGGCGATGCTGGCCAATATTGCCGCGGCGTCCAGCAGTCCGCTCGCCAGTCGGGCGCCTCACTTCGCGCCGCGCGCCAAGCGGGTCATTTTTCTGTTCATGGCCGGCGGGCCGTCGCAGCACGATCTGTTTGTTCCCAAGCCGCGCCTCGTCCGCGAGCACGGCCAGCGCGTCGGCGTGA
>JACQFH010000286.1 GCA_016200145.1 Planctomycetia bacterium
ATCTGCACATATCTCAATATCCCCGGCGTTCGACGAGCCGTCAAGGTGCTTCGTCGGGCAGGTTTCCAACCGGCCTGGATTTCGCTGCGACGGCAACGAACGAGCAGGTCAGAGACCTGCTCCACGTCCGGGTGGCACCGCGAATAATGGGTACTCAGTACTTGGTACTGAGTACTCCACATTCCGCACTCCGAATTCCGCACTCCGCATTTTCAGAACCCGTCGTTCGGCAATTGCCCGTCGGCACGGTGGCCAAGTTGCTGAAAGATCGGCATGTCGATGCTGTCCGAGAGAAATCGGACCGATCCGTCTCCGAACAGGAAATTCGCGCCGCCGTTATGAGAGCTGCCGAATCCGCCAACTTGCAGGATGCCCAGAGGGGTGGCCGCGCCGGCGCCGGCGGCTGAAAAACCGCGCCCGGTCGCCATTGGCGTCCCCGTGTTGCGGAGCGAGTCTCGTGTGCCCGAGGCCCAGCCGAACACATCGATGCCGTTCTTTTCTCCGACGTAGATCGTGTGCGAGATCCCGTCGAGGACGTCGTCCTGCGAAATGCACTGGTTGAGGAACAGAACGCCGGAATTGTCGATGTCGATTGGCGATTCCACGTCATGATGACAGCCGGCATACGAGGAACCGGAGGGACACGTCAGCGTCGGGAACGGGATCGCAATCGAATTCTTCTTGTCGTAGACGCCGAGAGTGAAATCGAAGCGATCGTAGTACGCAGTTTTCTCGACGTACGGCGCGATGCGCACCAGCCAGCCGACGTGATACCCGCGCGCCACGTTGCGAATCGGCCGCTGCGAGTCAACCGTGCCCGGAGGCAGGCTGCCGTGGGCCGATTCGTAGTTTCGCAGGGCCAGGCCAATCTGCATGAGGTTGGTGCGGCAATTATGCGCGCGGGCCGCGTCGCGCGCCTGCTGCACGGCCGGCAGCATCAGGCCCATCAGAATCGAGAGAATCGAAATGACGATCAGCAGCTCGACCAGCGTCAGACCTTGGCGGCGATGCGCGTGTTCGGCAACAGGAGAAGTGAGAAGGGCGAAGAGCGAAGTGAGGCTTGATCGAGGCAATTGGCAGAGACGCGGCTCCCGAAATTCTCTCTTCGCTCTTCTCTCCTCACTCTTCATCCGGTCATGGAGGCTGTCCCGCAATGTCTTTCCCTCTCGTAGCCTTCTGTCCTGCGCCCCGGGCACTCCCTAATAATCGCCGCCGGGGAGTTCGCCGTCGTGACGGTTCGCGAGGTTCTGAAACACCTGCGGATTAATATTCTCGCTGATAAATCGCACGGAACTGTCGCCAAACACGAAGTGCGCTCCGCCGGCATGCACGCTGCCGAATCCGCCGACTTCGAGCACAGCCCGTTCGGCACCGTTTGCCGGGGCATTGGCGCCCGGCAGACCTGCGACGGTTCCGGTGCCGGGCTTCGGAGTCGCGCCCCCTCGAAACCCGGCCAGGCCGCCGGTGAAGGCGCCCCCGTTCCTCAACGTCGAGCGCGTCCCGGAAGCCCAGCCCAGCGGATCGACATCAGAATGTTCGCCCACGAAGATCGTGTTCGACGAGCCATCGGCAATGTCGCGGTAACGCACGCTGCTGTTGAGAAACATGACGCCCGAATTGTCGATATCGATCGGCGCCTCGACATGATGATGGACCCCGGCGTAGGTCGTCGTTCCCATTCCAGTGATTCTTCCCGACGGGTTCGACGGGCACATGAGAACGTTGAGGTGCACGCCGCGAGGAGCGTTGTTGACCGGGCTGTACACGCCTCCCGCTAAATCGAAATTCCTGAACGTATTCGCCTGGTCGAGATACGGAAGCGACTGCACGATCCAGCCGACGTGATAGCCTTTGGCTTCGCTGCGAATCGGACGGTTAGGGTCGATCGAGCCGGGAGGCAGGCATTCGTGGGCCATATCGTAGTTTTGCAGCGCGATCCCCACCTGCATCAGGTTGTTCTTGCATTGCGTCCGCCGCGCTGCCTCCCGCGCCTGTTGCACGGCAGGCAGCAGCAAAGCCACCAGCACGGCAATGATGGCAATCACCACCAGCAGCTCGATCAGCGTAAATCCCCGCCGCCGGATTATTCCGCATTCCGCATTCCGCATTCCGCATTCTTCCCTGCCCGTTTGCACTGACGTTGCGCGCATCGCCTACCGTTCCTCTCTAAGTGTCATTGTCGCCTGCCGCGTGACGCGGGCGCGATCCGGCCCGTCGGGCGGATACGCCGCCTCGACGACGATCAGACGTTGAGATGTCCTGGATTCCACCTTCTCGACGCGAATCACGATCACGCCCGGATCGTGCCTGGCCAGCCGATCGGCGGCGATCGTCCACGTTTCGCCGGCGTAGTTGGGATCGCCCGCCAGCCGGGCGGCGGCACGATCCAACCCCGATTCGGCCAGCCAGCCGGCCTGCACGCGACCGAGCTCGCGCCCCGCCTGCCGGTTCTGCAAGAGCACGATTTTCAGCAGCGCCCCCATCAGCATGGTCGAGATCAGGAGGCACACGAGTACGATCGAAGTGAATGCACCGCGGCGCGACGCACGTCCCGCCGGTTTGGCTTTCGTTCTGGTCACAGCGGGCATCATGGGGCCTGCCCCTCCTGCTTCGACTCGCTTTCGAACCGATGATCGCGGGCGAGGGCCGCTTCAATGGCCAGCGTGCGCGAAGGCCGGCCGGCTTTCAGGTCCCCGCCGCTGGCGGCCAGGTCCAGTTCGAACCGCACCATCTTTCCCTCTCCGCCGCCTCTAACACGCAATTGCGAACCGGGCGCAAAATGAAACACGTCGCGATGCGACTGGCTGCCGTCCTTAAATTCAATCCGCGTGGCCAGATTCGCATCGAGTTCATAGCGGATCGTGTGGCCGTCTTCGAGTTTCGCCACGAGCACCGGCGCCGCGTTTTCGTCGTCGGCCAGCTCGACACTGCGGGCCGCGTGAATATCGGCCCGGAACGTGCGCGAAAGTCTGGCCAGTGAAACGGCGAAACGGGCCGCTCGAGTTGCTTCGTGTTCGGCCGCGAGCAGCCGGTGAATCATCGTTCCCGACATCCCGATCATGGCCGAGGCGACGGTCATCACGACCAGAACTTCGGTCAGCGAATGGGCCGCGCGCCGCGCCAGCCAGGCGCGTCGCCGGGTTTGCGCGAATCGGAAACGTTTCATGTGACGCATAGCTTTCACTTCGAAACGATTTCTCTTCACTGAGTACTAAGTACTGAGTACTCAGTACTGTTTCTTCTCCGATACACCCACGCCGACAGCCGCACCGGGGCGGCCGAGACTCCCGACGCCTCCTGCCACGAGAGGCTAATCCGCACCTGCTTGGCCGCCCCGTCGTCCGGGTCGACGGCGACGGCGATCCCCAGCCGCGGTTCCGGAAACAGTTCCCCGATTGCGGGGGACAGCTCGAATTCGGCGGCCCGCTCGGGCGTCAATTCGTCCCAGTCGATCGCGGTGAGGCGCTCCATCAGGTTGTCGACCTCGAGCACGGCGGCCTGCCGCTGTTCGGTGACCTTCCGCTGGCGAACGATACGACGCAGCGTGGGGATTGTCGCCGTGATCACGACCCCCAGCAGCGCGCCGCACACCAGCAGCTCGACGAGCAGAGCTCCGCGTCGGGAAATTCCTGTCGACTGTGTCATGAGATCATTTTCACCAGGTCAACGACCGGCAGATACAGGCTGGTGCAAAACAGCCCCACCGCGGCCCCCACGGCGACCGTCAGAACCGGATTGATGAACTGCATTGCGACCTGAAAGCGAAACGCCGCACGGCGGTCGATGCTGTCTGCAATCCCCCGCAGGGCCCACGGCAGATTTCCCACACCCTGGGCCGCTTCCAGCAGCGCGGGTTCGCCGCGGCGGAGCATGCCGTCGGCGCGAAGCGCAAGCCAGCACTCATCGCCGCGAGACACTTCGTCGAAAATCTGCGCGAGGTGCTGCCGGTAGGAAATATCGGGATGATTCTCGGCCAGCGATCCGAGCGCGACGGAGAGCGGCCGGCCCCCTTCGACGCAGATCGCCAGCGATCGCAAAAGCGGCGGCGCGCTCAATCGGGGCGAAAGCCGCAGCGTCAGACCGAATGGCCGCCTCAGCCACGAGGGCCCGAATCCCAGCATATCGAGCACGAAGGCGATCAGCAGCCACTGCGCCAAGAGGCCCAGGGGAACGAGCAGCACCGCCAGCAGCCACAAATCTCCCCCGGCGCTCGAAACTCTGATCATCGACTGAGTCAGCGGTGGCAATTGGAGCTCGAAATTCTCGAAGATGACCCGATATTTCGGAATGATGTAATACAACACGAACGTGCCGACGAACGCGAACTGAAACAGCAGCAGCGACAGATACAGGATCGTCCCCGGCACGGTCACCATCGGCCCTTCGCTGCGGCGGCGCGACAGCAGGGCGGCCTCGCGCAGGGCCCCCGCCAGATTGCCGGACTGCGAGCCCACGCGGATCATGGCGATCGTATCGGCCGGCAGAATCGCCGGAACCGATTCCAGCGCTTCGGGAATCGACATTCCCGCCGAGAGCAGTTCGGCCAATCCCTTGACCTTCCAGCGCCAGCCTCCCCGCTCGTCGTCGGCCAGGGCTTCGAGAAACCGCACGAGGGGAAATTGCTTTTCCACGCCGACGGCCAGCGTCCACAGCAGCGTCGCTTCCTGCGTGGCCTTCGTGCGCACGAAGAACATCACCCAGATCGGCAGCACCAGCAATCGTAAAAGCCATCCCATTTATGACAGTTTCCTGAGCAGCTCGAACAACGGCATGAACAGCAGTACCACGATCGCTCCAACCACCCCGACGACGAACACGAACACGATCGGGGGCAGCATCACCGCCAGCAGCGTGATCAGGGCCCGCACGCGGCCGGCGTACAGATCGGCCATCGACCGCAGCACGTCGGGAAATCCCTCGTGGCACCGTTCCCAGGTCAGCGCCCGCAGGAAGCTCATGGGCAGCCGACCGGCCTCGGCAGCCGCCTGCTCAAGCGTATTGCCGCTCCGCAGGCCGGTCGCCAGGCGACGGCAATCGTCGCGGATCTCGGCATCTCCCGCCGCGTCGCCGGCCAGAACGATTGCTTCGTCCAGCGGAACCCGCGCTTCAATCAGCACCGAGAGCAGCGGTGAAAACCGGGCCAGAGCCGACCAGCGCAAGAGCGCCCCGATGACCGGCAGGCGACACAGCACGCGGCGCGTTGCCAGCTCTCCCAGGGCCAGCCGCAGCGACACGGCCACCACGGCCGCGGCCCCCCCCAGCACCAGCAGCGCCCAGCCTCCGTACTTTGTGAGAAAATCCGATGTGACGAGCATCGCCGTCGTCAGGACGGGGAGCTTCAGGCCGAATTCGGCGAAGATGTCGCCGAACTGCGGAATCACGAAGACCTGCAGGAAGATCAGCAGGCACCCCAGCGTCACGATCAGAATCAACGGATATGCCAGCGCCATGCCCATCGTCTGCCGCAGCTCTGCGGAAACCTGAGTTGCCGAGATGAAGTTCTCGAGAATGTCCCCCGTGCGGCCGGAACGCTGCCCGGCGCGCACCAGCGCCGGCAGGAAGCCCGAAGTGCGGTGCCTCTTGAGTACTGTTTCGAGGTCGTTCCCGACGGCCAGGTCGGCCACAATGCTGCGCAGCGTGCGCCTCAACCGGCCGCGCGGGAATTCCTCGGCGATCGCCGCCAGCCCGGCTTCCAGCGGCAGTCCTCCCGATACGATTTCCGAAATGTGGCTGCCGACTTCGCGCGAGTCGGCGGCCGACAGCCGCGGGCCACGGGCGGCGGCCTGCTCGCGGTCCTCCGGCGCCAGTTGCACGCTTTCGATCCGCAGGCCGCGGGCCGAGAGCTGCGACACGACGGCATCCGGGTCGCTGGACTCGATCTCTCCCGAGACGCGCACGCCGCGCGAGTCAATGGCAATGTAACTGTACTTGCGCATGTCAGGGCAACCCGAGGTCCCTCCAGAATTGGGCCAGCGGGCCGATCAACGTCAGTCCGTAGAGGGCCGTCACGCCTCCTCCGATCACCATCGCCACGGTGAACGGAAACAGCGTCCTGAACCAGCGGCTCAGATTACTCGACTGCCGGCGATAGACCGTCGCGGCATGCCGCAGCAGCCGTACGAGCCCCTCTCCCGATTGTCCGCACGACAAGACCCAGTACAGGAACGGCGGAAATCCGTGTCGTCGGCCGGAGAGGTCGGCGGGCAGACTTCCGCGCTCGACCGCATCGGCCAGATTCCTGCCGGCCCTCCGCAATTGTGCGTCGCCCGTCGCGTCGGCTGCGAGTCGCAAGCCTTCGGGAAGGGGGACTTCGTGCTCGATCATCAGCGCCAGAAGCTCCGCAAAGTTCGCGTACCGGAACTGACGGCAGATTCGCCCGACGTAGGGAACCCAGGCCAGCGGCTGGGAGATGCCGCTAAAGGCCAGAACGCGCGCCCCTCCCGTCATCGCCCACCAGGCCACGAGGGCCACCATGGCCAGCGGAAACACCCACCACCACTCGGCCGCCCACTCGGTCGCACGCGCGATCACCGTGAGCATCCACGGCATGCGGATGCGAAAGACTTCGTACGTCTCGTGCAGACGCGCGACCACGTCGGCGACAAACACGACAAACAGCACGTATGCCAGCATGACGACGATCAGCGGGTACACCAGCGCGAGCGATATCTGCCGGCGCAGCTCGATCAGCTCGCGGGCGTAGTTTGAGATCGCTTCCAGCGCCGCGGACAGCCGGCCGCTGCGGATGCCGGCCTCCACAACGACGCGGTAGCTGGGGGGCAGTCGTTGCCTTTCCCCGTCGAGCGCCTCGGCCAGCGTGGCGCCTTTCGACATCCGCGACGCCAGCGCCTGGGTGATCTGCGACAGGGCGCCCGCCGAGTCTTCCCCCAGTTCGCGCAATCCAAGCTCGAGCGGCATCCCTCCCCGCACCAGCGAGGCGATTTCGTCATTGAGCGCAACGAGCTGTTCTATGGTGACGGTGGACATGCTTTTAACTGAACGCCTGCTCGCAGGCGGTGGAATGCGGAATTCGGAATTCGGAGTGCGGAATAGGAGTGAGGCCCCAACTGCCATTCCGAATTCCGAATTCCGCATTCCGCATTTTCATGATTGAAATCCCAGGACGCGTCGCACTTCGGCCGGGCTCGTCCAGCCGGCGGCGACGGCATCGCAGGCACGCTGGTATTGCGTGATCATGCCGGCGTCAACCGCCAGGCGCTCCAGCTCGCGGGCTTCGCTGCGCGAGAGGATCGCGCGCCCGACCTCGCCCGGCTGCGGCAGCAGCATCTCGGTGAGCACGAATCGACCGTGGTAGCCCGTACCGCTGCACTTGTCGCATCCGGCCGGCACCCGCACCAGGCCGACGGGAAATCCCATCCGCGATTCGTCGTCGGCCGCGCCCTTCGCGCACGCGCACAGTTTGCGCAGCAGCCGCTGACACACGATCGCCCGCACGCCCGACCGCAGCAGGTACGGTTCGATGCCCATATCCGACAGGCGGTTGATCGCCTGTGCGGCGCTGCCGGCATGAAACGTTGTGAGCACGAGATGTCCTGTCAGGCTGGCTTGAAACACGGTTTCGGCGGTCCCCCGATCGCGGATTTCGCCGACCGCCATCACTTCCGGGTCCTGCCGCAGCAGCGATCGCAACCCGCCGGCCATGTCGAATCCCGCCGCCGGATTGATCTGCGACTGTGCGACGCCCGGCACGACGACTTCGATCGGGTCCTCCAATGTCACCAGACTGCGGCCGCCGCCGCTTTTGTCTGCCAATTCCCGCAGCGCGGCATAAATCGTGGTCGTCTTGCCGCTGCCGGCCGGACCTGTCACCAGAATTACGCCGCCCGTCTCGTCGAGCAGCCGCATGAGTGTTTCGAGCACGTCGGTCGGCAGACCCAGATCTCCCAGACGGTGAAATCGCCCGGCGCCGGCGAACAGCCGCACGACAACTTTCTCGCCGAACAGCGTCGGGAAGGTGCTGATCCGCACTTCGTCGGCGGCCTCTGTCGCCGGTCCGTGCAGGCGCCCCTCCTGGGGAACGTCGGTGCGGTACGTCAGAAGCTGAGAAAGCACCTTGAGCCGCGCCGTGACGCGCGGCGCCAGCGCCGGCGGGAACCCGGCGATGCGCGTCAGCACCCCGTCGATCCGCCAGCGCATTTCCAGCTCGTCCGCCGCCGGAATCAGATGCACGTCGGTTGCCCGCGCGCTGCGTGCGCCGGCCAGAATCGCCGACACAAGCTGCGGCACGTAGTTCTGGTCGCTGGGATCGAGGCGGGGCAACTCGCGCCCAAACTGTTCCGACAGCAACTCCATCCCAGGCTCCGTTCGGCAGTGCGCTGCGCTACATCGGATGAACGCGCGGGAAATAATCCTGCCGGGACCTGAGCTGCACTTCGACCGCCGAAAAGTCGTCCCCCGTCGTCTTGAACAGGCCCAGTTCGGCATCGGCTGCCGAATCTGCAGACGCCGCACCGTCGCGAGCGGCCGCGGCGGCGAGAGCCGCCCCACCCCGCGAAATCGGCCCGCGCCACGAGACCCACGACAACAGCGCGAACAGGCTGAGCGAGCCCGCGATCACCCGCCGGCCGTGCCGCCGGCTCTCTTGCGCCTCGACCGCCGCCGCCAGCACCCGCGAGCGCAGGCCCGTCGACAGCACGGGCAGCGGAGCCACCTGCTTCAGAATTTCTTCTCCCGAGAATTCCGCGAACATACGTCCCTCAGACATAACGACCTTCTGCTGCCAGCGGCTGCAGATACTGACTCAATTTCTGTAACGCATAACGATAGCGGCTGGCTGCCGTGTTCGGCGATTCGGCCAGCACGTCTGCGATTTCAGCGAACGTCATTCCTTCCCAGATCTTGAGCACGACGACTTCCGACTGGCTGGGGGGCAGCTTGTCGAGCGCATGCCGCACAAGCTGCTGCGCCTCGAAGTCGATCGGCGCGTCTTCTTTCCAGGCCTCGGCGGCCAGAGCCATCCAGTCTTCGGCCCGCTTTTTCTGCGCGATCTTCAGCGCTTCGTTGCGGACGATCTTCAGCAGGTACGCCCACGGATGACGCGCTTCGATGATTCCCTTTGGATACAGAGCGACTCGCACGAACGCCGCCTGCAAGGCGTCTTCGGCATCGTGCTGGTTGCGGGTCAGTGCCTGGGCATAGCGCACCGAGCGGCACGCCACCAGGTCGAACAGCTCTGAGAGCGCAGAAACCCCCCGCTGCGCGAGCTGACCCGCGCAGTGCCTGACGCGTGCGGAAAAGGGAACCTCGTCGAACCCGTACAAGACATGTCTCGTTGAAAGCGGCCAGTCTCACCTCTATAGATGCCCGTTCCCCCGGCATTTGTCTATTCCAGTCGCCGGGAATTAGTCAAAAATGCGACAAGCCAAGTTGCCGACAGATGCACACCGGACATGAACAACAGAACACTGGGGACTGAGTACTGAGTTCTCAACCCCCCTCGCGCAAGATCGCTTTCGTCTGCTCGATCGTCTCCTGAGTCGCCGGGTAGACCAACAGGCCCCCGCGCTGCCCTTCGAGCTTTGTCACTTCGTAGGCGTCGCGAAAATGGGTCAGGGCGAAAATGTACGATTTTCCGGTTGCGAGCTGCGGTACATCGGCGAGGTCGACGACTTTCAGTCGGCTTCCCAGGGCGACGTGTCCCTTGAACACACGCTGGACCTCGATGCGATCGTTCCCCGCAGCCGTCAGCGTGGCTGTGACCACGACGTCGGCCTTGCGAATCTGACCGGGGCCGACAACGGGCCGGCCGGCCGTCCAGATGTCCATCGCGAGCAGCGCCAGCGACCAGGCCACGGCCAACAACGCCGTCACGCCGAGCCACCGCCGGCCCGCCGAAAGATGGTCTGCCGGCGGCGTCTGCCGGGGCGAGCCCCCGGGCGGCTTGTCACGCATGAGGGAATGCGCGGCTGACGTCGATCGGGTACTGATTCTCGAGCGCCTCTTCGAAATCGAAGACGTCGCAGAAGTCAGCAAGCTGATCGCCGTCGGTCTTGCTCATCAGGCCCCGGTCGATGAGGTCGAACACGACGCGGCCGAAATCTTCGGTGGAATGGATCGACCAGCAGTGAAACACGGTGCGGGCCATCAGGCCGAACCGTTCGAGGGCGTATTCCCGCAAGCTCTCGAGCAACTCGGGCCCGGTGATATGGGCGTGCGCGTCGCTGCCATCGTCGCTGCGCGCCCGTCCCAGCCGAATCTGAGCGCGGTGCAACGATTCGAATAGAAAGGGCTCGACACTGCGGTGATATTTGACCCGCGTGGGTGTGGTGGCCTGGGTGGTCTTCTGGGTCGTACTCATGAAATCCGAGATCGTCAAAAGTCTGCCGTGGCTACGCTGTCACATGTCCATTCATTCCTAACCGAAACGGCGACTTTCCGCAAGACGCTCTCTTCGAGGATGTATTCCCACCAACCACTGAGCACTCAATCCTGTGGACTCTCAACCTATTCGCCACCGCCGGCGGGCTTTTTGCCTTTGCTGACGACCGTCAGCACGTCGGCGAGGTCGGCCAGGATCTGGCGGCTGTCTTCATACTGCACGAGCAGCTTGCGGGCCAGGATTTCCTGCCCGACCACCTTTCCCTGCCCCTGCCGCGTGACGACCACGGCACCCACGTTGGGCAGCTCGCGGCGATACTCTTCGTACGTGTCGTATTCGTACCGCAGGCAACACTTCAGGCGCCCGCAGCGCCCCGAAATCTTCGTGGGGTCGAGAGTGGCCTTCTGCAGCTTGGCCATTTTCATCGACACCGGCGGCATTTCGCGCAGGTGCGTGTTGCAGCACACCGGCTTGCCGCAGTCGCCGTAGTCGGCCAGCAGCTTGGCTTCGTCGCGCACGCCGATCTGCCGCATTTCGATGCGCACGCGGAACCGACCGGCCAGCGCCTTCACCAGCTCGCGAAAGTCGACGCGGTTTTCCGAGAGGTAATAGAACAAGAGCCGCTCGCCGCCGAACAGGTGCTCGACATCGACGAGCTGCATCTGCAGTTTGTGCTCGGCGATCAGGTCCTGGCAGCCGCGGAACTCGTCGCGCTCAGTGAGGCGCAGTTCGTCGATCTTGCGGCGGTCCTGCTCGTTCATTTCGCGCAGGATGTGCCCTTTTGATTCGGTGGCCCCCAGGAACTCGCGCGTGCGGTCGCTGGCCGGGCACAGCACTTCGCCGATTTCGACGCCGCGGTCGGTGCGCAGCACGACCTGGCAGTTCCGCGCGAAGTTGTCACGCCCCTTGCTGCCGAACTCGCCGATGAATCGAGTCGCCCCGTAGCGGACGACAAACCGTGCATCCATAACGTGTATCCTGTTCCGCCGGAGCGGATCGCAATCAATTGTTGCCGCTGCCGTTGCCTCGCGATTATAACGTGTGTTCGATCTCCAGTGTTACCCTGACGTAAGCATCCCTGCGAAGAAATCACCGTGAAACCGCGCCGGCGAATGACATGGCATGCATTCTGCGAGGCTGTCGAAGAGGCGGTCGAGTCGCTCCCCGAGCCGTTCCATCGCTATCTTGAAAACGTAGCCGTCGACGTGCAGGAAGAGCCCGACGAACGCGACTATGCCGTCTACGAGGACCGCGGCACGCCGGCCGGGGGACTTTTGCTGGGCCTGTTTCACGGCGTGCCGCTTACCGAACAATCGTACGGCGATCGTTCGCCGAACGTCGTCAAGATCTTTCGGCGGCCGATGGAGCAGGCCAGCCGTACACGGGGCGCCCTGCTGCGCAACATCCGGGCGACCGTCATCCACGAGTTCGCGCACCATTTCGGCTTCAGTGAAGAAGAGCTGGAAGCGTTCGAGGCCTCGCAGCGCGCGGCCGAGGAGCGCGAGCGATTGGAAGGCGACAATTGAATTTGATCGTTTAACCGCGACCCGGCGGACATTCCTGAAAGTCGGCGAATGCCGACTTTGTCAGGAATGGCCAGAGGGGAGCGCGTGTCGGTGCGAGGCACGTCGCTCGAATTGTCGCCCGGCGTGATGCGCTGTAGTGTGGGTGATTGTGCGACGCGACGATTACAAAAAGAAAATAAGCCACAGATGGACACGGATGGACACAGATATGACAGCTTTGCACGGCATGGTGTTATCTGTGTGAATCTGTGTCCATCTGCGGCTGTACTCCTTTAGCTTACTCAAATCACTATGACTCCCGCCCGCCAACTGAAACGAAAGATCGCCTCCCGCGAGCTGACAACCGGAATGCTCGCCATCGACCATGTCTGGACCGATCTGGTCGAGATCTCGGCCCGCGCGGGGCTCGATTATCTGATCGTCGACATGGAGCACGGGGCCGCCGGGCCCGAACTGGTAGCAGAGGTCTGCGCCGCCGGGCGCCGCGCCTGCTTCCCGGTGCTTGTGCGGCCGCGCTCAAACGATTATGCGGCGCTGCGGCTGGCAGTCGACCTGGCCCCCTGCGGATTCCTGCTGGCCTGTGTGGAATCTGCCGCCGACCTCGACGTGGTGCGCGACGCGATCTGGCTCCCTCCGCGCGGCCGTCGGCGTCCCGGCGGTATGGGCAACCGCTGGGTCCCCGATTTTGGTTCCGAATCGTGGCGACGCGACTTCGAAGACGATTTTATCATTCTGCCGCAGATTGAAACGCGCGTCGGAATGAAAAACGTCGCGGCGATCGCAGCGCACGAACTGACGACGGCGGTGGCGGTCGGTCCGTACGATCTTTCGGCCGAGCTTGGAGTCTGCGGCGACATGGAGGCACCGGCGCTGCGTGAAGCGCTGCATGCGATTCGCGGCGCTGCGGAGGCGATCGGCAAGCCGACCTGGATGATCGGCAGCAACGCGGTCCAACTCGCCCGCGACGGCTGGAGATTCATCTGCATCGGCGAGCCAAGCTGGATCCTGATGAGCGCGCTTAAAGACAAGCTGGCCCAGGCCCGCTTCGCGCTCGGCTGACCACTCATTCGCCCCAGACGCGCGGAATTTGAAAATCCGGCGATTTCGGCCGGGCCTTGGGGGGAACCGCCTGCCGGGCGCAGGCGGCGTAGCGGGCTCGCAGATCGCGGACTCTTTCCGCATTTTGGGCAGCGACGTTGCGCTCTTCACGGGGATCGTCGGCGAGATTGAAGAGCTCCACGCTCTCCTCGGCAACAGCTTTCTTGCGGGCTTTTTTGCCGGCGGGAGGTGCGGGTTCGGCATTCTCGCCTTCGGCCGCGTCGGCGGACCCATTGAGCACAAGCTTCCAGTCGCCTGCGCGAATCGCCCCGGTGCGCGGTGCAGCGTTCAGTACGATCTCTTCGTGCGGCGAAGGCTGGCCGGCCGTCAGCGCCGGCCACAGGTCGCGCCCGTCGAGCGGCAGCTTCTGTTCGAGCGGCGCTCCCGCCAGTTTGAGCAGTGTCGGATACCAGTCGACGATGTGCAGCGGCACGTTGACCGCCGTGTCGTGTTGGATGTGACCCTTCCAGGACGCGAAAGCGCACACCCGCACGCCCCCTTCGTACAGAGTCCCTTTGCCGGCCCGCAGCGGGCCGTTGCTGGTGACGCGGCCGGGGGCCGGGCCGCCGTTGTCGCTCGAGAAGATGAACAGCGTCTTCGCCGTCAGACCCTGACCGTCAATCGCCTCAGCGATCTGCCCGACCGCTTCGTCGAGAGCAGCGAGCATTCCCGCATACACCCGCCGATTCCCCTGCAGGTGGCCGTACGGCTCGGTGTATTTCTCAGGTACCTGGTGCGGGGCGTGGACCGTGTTGAACGGAACGTACAGAAACAGCGGCTTGGTCGGGTCGCGCTCCTTGATGATCCGCACCACTTCGCGGGCGATGAGGTGCGTCGTGTAGCCTTCATCGTGGCACTCGCGATCGTCACGATGCCAGTCGAAACCCCCGTCGCGGTCGTGTTTGAAGTAGTCGAGAGCGCCGTTGTAGTGGCCGTACTGGCGGTCGAATCCGCGCCGTGTCGGCAGATAGTCGCGCTCGAAGTGGCCGAGGTGCCATTTGCCGACGATCGCGGTCTGATATCCGGCTTCGCGCAGCGCCTGCGGCAAAGTCCGTTCCTCAAGTGGCAGGCCGTATTGCGCCCAGGGGCGCACGACGCCGACTTGCAGGCCGTGCCGGAATGGATAGCGGCCTGTCATGAGGGCGGCCCGCGTCGGCGAGCAGACAGGCTGCACGTAGAACTGTTCGAGCCGCGCGCCGGCGCGAGCCAGTTTATCGAGCTGCGGCGTTTTGATCTCGCCCCCGCGCCAGCCGACATCGTGCGAACCCAGATCGTCTGCGAGCAGAAAGACGATGTTCGGGCGCGGTGCGGGTGAGTTTTCTTGCGCGGCTGCAATCGAATTCCACAGGAGCAGCGAGGCCAACAGCGCGAGAACGTGCCCCGGCCGCCGCGGAGCGGCCGGGGCACGCCTTTTGGCGCTCCGGCTTAACGGATGAAACCAGTCGTCAGGCATCATTCGTCACCTTCTTCCTTTTTCTGCTGCGCCTTCTTGCGCTTGGCGGCGTTCTTGGCGTTCGCCGGCGGACGGGACTCGACCGCGGGGGCGTTCTTTGTCGGCATCCAGCGGGCCAGTTCCGAAAGCGCGCCGGCCGACTCGGGCTTGCTTGCGAGGTTCGTCCACTCGTACGGATCGCGCGATTCGTCGTAGAGCTCCGTGTCGCCGTTCGCGTAGCGGATGAACCGCCAGCCGGCCGAACGCACGGCGTGATTGTTGAACCCGAACGTCGTCAGCGCCGGCTGGTCCCACGCCGCTGCGGGATCGGACAATAGCGGCCGCAGGCTGCGCCCTTCGACGTGTGCGGGCGTGGGGATGCCTGCGAGGTCGGTGAGCGTAGGATAAATCGACATGAAATCCACGGTTCGATCCGAAACGCCGCCGGGTTGCGTAACCCCAGGCGCCACCCAGATGAGCGGAGCGCGGGTGGCTTCCTCCCACAGAGCGAACTTCCGCCAGTGCTGTTTTTCCCCGAGATGCCAGCCATGGTCGCCCCAGAACACGATGATCGTGTTCTTTGCGTACGCCGAGTCGTCGAATGCGTCGAGCAAGCGCCCGATCATCGCATCGGTGTACGAAATCGCAGCCAGGTATCCCTGCACGGCGTCTTTCCAGCGCCCCGAGGCGATAATCTGTGCATGGTCCCCCTGCGGGCCGGCCATCTTCACGCCGGCAGGAGGCACGTCAGACAGGTCGTCGTCGCGATGCGGTGGCAGCTCGATTTCCGAAAGGGGGTGCATGTCGTAGTACTTGCGAGGGACGAACCACGGCATGTGCGGCTTGTGCAGGCCGATCGCCAGGAAGAACGGCTTGTCGTGTTGCTTCTTCAGTTGGTCGATACCGTACCCGACGATTTTCCATTCGCGCAGGTCTTCGTCGCGGCAGTCGACCGGGCCGAACTTGATACCGCCGACTCCCCGGTCTCCCGCCGGCACCGGGTCACCGCCGGCCTTGTTGAAATAGTCGTCCCATTCGCTGCGGCGGGGAAACCCGCCGTGATAGATCTTGCCGGCCCCGGCCACAAAGTAGCCCGCCTTGCGAAACGCGGTGGTGAGGCACCGGTCTTCGGGAATGACGGTGCGCCAGTCGTCGCCGTTGTCGTACACGCCGGTCGTCGCCGGACGCAGTCCCGACATCAGCGCGGCCCGAGATGGGTTGCAGACCGGCGCGGCGCAATAGGCGTGCGTAAATGTCACCCCTTTCGCAGCCAGGCGGTCGATATTCGGCGTCTTCGTCTGTTTGTTCCGCCCGAGATGGCCGACCCAATGGTTGAGGTCGTCGACGGCGATGAACAGCACATTGGGCCGCGCTTTTTCTTCGGCCGCACGTGCCATGACGGGCAAGCTCGAAAGAATGACCAGACAGCAGAATACCATGCGCGTCTTCGAAGTCATCCTATTCCTTCTTTCGTGTTTTTCGTCGTTTTCGTGGTTCCCCCCTTCTCGCCATTCGATGAAAGAGAGTAACCACGAAAGACGCGAAAGACACGAAACTTTTTTTGTCGAAAATTGAGTAATACGGCCGGTTCCCGTTATCATCTCATCGTGGGGCAATTGTCACGTCGTCGCTTGCAGCCAGAGACGCACCAGGTAGCGGCGGAGCTCGGTTTCGGGGTGATCGGTGAACGCGGTGCGGTTATGGAGAATCCAGCGGTTATTGATGAAATAGATCTGGCCGGGCTGCAGCTCGAATTCCACGCGCAATTCGGGGCGCTGCAAAACGCCGTCGAGCGTGTCGAGCGCCTGCCGCTGGTCGGCCGTCAGCGGTTCGCCCGCCTTGTCATGACCCGCCTCGATCCAATAGCGCAGGTAGCGAATCAGAAGTTCCGAATCATTCCAGGCGACGACGGGGCGGCGAACCGTCGGAGCTTCACCCTCGCGTACGCCCCCGCGGCGGTCGACGTGAAATGGAGACGCAAGAATTTCGAGCACACCGGGGTTCTCTCGCTGCAACGTGCGGCAGACCGCGTGCCCGCTGACGTTCTGGCTGGCGCCGCCCGATTTGGCCGTCCGCAGGCAGAGCAGGCCCACGTAATCGAGCACAGCCTCGCCGAACGAATTGTCGGTGTGAAAGCTGCTCTCGTAACTGGTCACCGAAAAACGCGCTCCGCTGGCGAGGTCCTGACCGGTGTCGCGCACGTCATAGAGCAGCGTCCCCTGAACGTTCTGCTCCATGGGCTCCCCCAGGAACTGTCCGATGAGCCAGTACAGGCCCGTCGCTTCGCGCTCCGACAGTCGCTCGACTGGCAGGCGGTCGAAGATCACGAACCCGCGCCCCGATTCCAGGTCGTGCAGCGCCGGCGTGAAATGTTCGCTCCAGGCCGAGCGGTCGTTGCCCGTAAGCCGCAATTCGGTGACCGGTGCGGGTTCAGGTGGAATTTTGGCAACGCGCGTTAAGAGGTGCGAGACGAGCTCGGGCGCAAGCGGTCGGTACCAGCTCGACCGCTGTTGCGCCAGCTCGGCCCCCCAGGCCTTGCTGTCGTCGATCGCACGGGCAAGCGCCGCGTCAGCTCCCATGATTCATGACCCCAGCTCCCAGTGATATTTTATGGCACCGCTCAACCGGCGCCCGCGGCGACGGCGGCAGTCGGGGCACGGGATTCGGCGACGCCGATCCACGAGTTTCCGTCGCGGGCAATCAGTTGGGCAGTGCCGGCATCCTTAGCCGCTTCCTTGAGGGCGTGTCCGCGAGCGCGGAGCGCCGTCACGCACTCCGGTCCGGCGGCTTTCTCGATCACCGCCGGTTCGAGCGACTCGCATTGCAGGCGGGGCGCCGCCATCGTCTCCACGGCACCCAGCCCGTGAATCAGGCGGCCGATCGCCAGGCTCGCGCTGTTGTTGACGATCGTTCTGCCCCCCGCGGCGCCCACGGCCAGCACGGGACGCCCCTGGCGCAGCGCAATGATGGGAGACATGTTGTGCAAGGGCCGCTTGCCGGGGGCGACGGAATTCGCCCAGCCCAGCCGCGGTTCGAACCGGCACATGCCGTGCCCCAGCACGATTCCGGTTTTCGGAACCATGACCCCGGCGCCGAAACCGCCGCCGTGCGTTTGCGTCCAGGCGACGATGTTCCCCTCCGCGTCCGCCGCCGCCAGGTGCACGGTTCCCTTGAGGGGATCGGGCGCGATCAGTCGCCCCGGTTTCGGATCGGCCAAGCCCTTCTTCACGCGTTCGAGAAGTTCGTCGAGGTGACTGTCCGAGAGCAATGTCTCTGGCGGATGAGCCATGAAGCGGGGATCGGCCAGTTGCCTCAGACGTTCTTCCCAGACAACTTTGTCGATCTCGAGCAGGAACTCGAATGCATCGGGGCTGCCGGTCTCAGGTACTCTGTCGCGCTGACAAAGACGATCGAACAGCGCAACCATCTGGAGCGAAGTCAGTCCTCCAGCTCCTGGTGGCGGAGTGAATAACGTCTGCCCGCGGACTTCGACCGACAACGGCTCGACAAGCAGGGGCCGGTAGGCCGCCATGTCGTCGGTCGTCAGGATGCCTCCGCCGCGGCTGACGTGTTCGGCGATCGCGTGCCCGATCCGGCCTGCATAGAAGATGTCGGGGCCTTCGGCGGCGATCGCATCGAGAGTCGTCGCCAGGTCGTCCATCGGCAGGCGCTTTGGGACGTCTTCGGGGCCGGGAGGGGCGCGCCCTTCGGCCTCGGCTTCGATCGTCAGCCACGTGCGCGCCATTGCCGGCGCGAGCGCGATCCCATCCCGCGCAAAGCGAATCGCCGGCGCCATGACGGTCTGGCGATCGAGAGTGCCCCAGCGTTCGAGCAGGGTACACAGACCGGCCAGCACACCGGGGACCGCGACCGACAGCGGCCCGTGTTTGTGTTTGTCGTCGGGCAGCTTGTAGGTCTTTGAATCGCGATCCGGAATGACCGGGAACATTGCCGGTGTCGCCGCACGAGGGGCGACAGCGTTGGCATCGATCGCGACACACTTCTGCGATTTGGCGTGGAAAGCAATTCCGGTGGCCCCGTAACCGCCGATCCCGCAGCTTTGTGGCGCGACAACCGCTTCGACAAAGCCCGCGGCGACGGCCGCGTCGAACGCGTTTCCACCGCGGCGAAGCATGGCGGCGCCGGCTTCGGCCGCCCGCCGATCGGGGGCCACGCACAGCGCGGGCGCTGTGAGCGATTTCGCGCGGGGGCCCACTGGCTTTTCGTCGTCATCGGCCGCGATCGCGGAAGTTCGCGGCAGCAGCCCTGTTCCGAGTGCCGTTCCGGCAATCGCCAGGAAATCGCGCCTTCGCAGATGGGTCGAATACGATGCCGGCATAGACGTGCGGACTTCCTCTCGTCGGCGTGCGCCTCATGGCTGTCGATCGCGTTTCATTATTGTCCGTTTGCAAGGTGCGTCAAGCAGCCGGCCTCACGTCGCGGCCGGGCAATTCGGCCGATCGCCTTTCTTTGACCCGGCACGCACGGGATGGTAATATGGCGTGAGTTGCTGGAACTTGGCGCTGCCCCTCTTAGAGCATTTCCCATGCGACGCATCGCGATTTTCGCCGTGTGCATTTCGGTAATCCTGATCAGGATTCCCGCGGCGCAGGCGCAGAAGATTTCGGTGCAGCAGCCGTCGCTGGAAACGTTCGGTGTAGCGACGACGGTTTCGGTTCCGGACCGCGGCGGTCTGTATGTCGGCGGTTCGGGGCGAGCGGCGGCGGCGCGATCCATGTATGGCCCCCTGCGTACGGGTACAAACCTGGGTACGTCGGCACGTGCCGGGGGACTTGCCGTCAGCGCTTATGTTCACGATCTGGACGAGAGCGATCGCCAGATTCTCGCGGCTGCTGGTCGCACACGAACGTCGCGAAATGAATCGGTGCTATCGCCCGAGGCAGCGCGGGCCTACGCGACGCTGCAATCGAACGGAACGGCGCGAAATTTCGCGCAATCGCCGCCAGGGCGCGACGCCGTCGATTCGCAGCCGCGTTCGACAAGTCCCGCTGAACTCGCCAAGATCGGCCCCTCCGCCGAACGCCTGCTCGACCGGGCCCGCGCCGCCGAGTCGAACGGCAAGCGTGAGCTGGCCCTGGCCTACCTGCGGTCGGCGCGTGATCTGGGCTCGAACGAGGCCCGCGTCGAAATCGCGCGGTTGTCGCTCAAGAGGCGCTAGCAGTCCGTATAGCGAAATATGTAAAGCACAGGTGGCCTCTTCATTATTCCCCCGCCCGCGTTACCGCCCCTCTGACAATCCCGGTATCATGGTGGCCGTGATTTCGTCCCTTTCGATTCCGAGTGAAACATGATGTCAGAAGGATTCGATGGAGGCGCCTACCAGTACCACAATCCCGCGCCGTACATCTACTGGAACAACACAACGCTGGCATTTGTTGTTGCCGTCTTCGCCGCTTTTTGCGTCTGGTTGGTCGTGCGGATCGTCAACCGAAAAGAGCGATGGGCCATGTGGACGCTCGCGACAATCGTCGGCATACCGCTGTTGTACGTGCTGTCGTTCGGGCCGGTGTGCCGGATGGCGGGCAAGGATGTCTTATCGCCGCAACTCACGTATCGTTTTTATGGAATCTACGGCCCTCTCGTTCATCGCGCGATGGAACACGAATCGCCGTTCGGAAAAACGCTGCACTGGTGGTCAACCTTGTGGCATGACGACGGTGCGTGGACCCTCTTCAGGGTCACTCTGATGGATTGATGTGGTCACGCATCTCATTCGGCTCCGTCCCGTCCGTCAGCCGCCGGACTTTGCCCACGTCGCAATGAACCAGAAAAACGCCACTGTCGCAGTCGTCAGCACGAGCCCCAAAAACAACCTCTTCGCCACAGTCGTCAGATTCCGCATGCCCTGCCTCCCCTTCGCTGGTGGTTGCAGAATTGGTTGTGAGCCGCAAAAAACTCACGATTTCACCAGCGAAAAAAGACAAAACCCGGTTTCAGGGTGAAACCGGGTTTTGTCCCAAGGGTGCGGGCCGCCGTCAGGCAGCCCGCGGAGGGGGGCAGCATCTTTTCGTCAGGCGGCGCAGATTGCCAGTCGTTGTACGAGTTGAATCTTCAAGTAGCGTGCGCCGCGGGCGTCATAAAAGTAAACGGTGTTACGGTCGGCCACCCAGATCGCTTCCAGTCTTACGCTGCGGGGGCCCTGCACCCAGAAGTGCCTGCCGCAATCCTGCCCGCCGCGGATCAGTGCGGCCTCAGTCAAACCAAACTGATCCTGAAGGATGTTCTCGCGGTCGCAGAGCGTCTTATGAACAAAGGCCCGCAGGTCGTCCAGATCGCGGATGGCGTCCAGGGTCTCGGTCATGGTCGGGTTGGTCCTCGGTTGTTGACGGGGCAAATCAGGTTGAGTTTTCCGCAGCCGGTCCAGTGTTCGACGTGAAAAGGTATCGGCTGATTCCTCTGGGCAATTCGCGGCGCTTTTCCGCCGCTGGATCGACCGGCACCCTGCGAGCCAACGGAGCATCCGGAGCATGTGGAATTCCGTGGAGGCGCCTGCACCCGCACCCCAAGGCCAGGATTTGCCGGTTCGCGCGTCTTTGAGTATGTTGATTCCCAGGCAAAAAAATCTTTCCACGTAAAGAGGAGCTCAGGTGCCTGTCATTCCTGCAGAGAGGCTGGCCGGTTTCGCCGCGGCGCTGTTCGAGAAGGTGGGGGTCGGTCAACGCGAGGCCGAGACCTGCGCGGGCAGCCTGGTGGGGGCTAACCTTCGCGGCTACGACTCGCACGGGGTAATGCGGATTCCGTTCTACATCGCGGCCATTCGCGACGGGCGGGTGAAGCCGCAGCAATCGTTGCGGATCGTCCACGAAACTCCCGCCGCTTTGATCTGCGACGGCGGCTGGGGCCTGGGCCAGGTGCTGGCGCGCGACCTGATGGAACGGCTGATCATCAAGGCCAGCGTGCTGGGTGTGGCCTGCGGGACGCTGCGGCAGGCGGCACATATCGGGCGCGTCGGCGAATATTCCGAAATCGCCGCGGCGAGCGGTATGGCCGCCATCATCTGCGCCAACGGCCACGGCTCGGGGCAGCGCGTGGCCCCCGTTGGGGGCAAGGCGGGCCGGCTCGGCACCAATCCGCTCAGCATCGGGATGCCGGGGGGGAAAGAGGGGCCGTTCATTCTCGACTTCGGCACGAGCGCCACGGCTGAAGGCAAGGTGCGCGTCAAGAAGATCGCCGGACAGCCTGTCCCGTTGGGGTGGATCCTCGACGCCGACGGGAATCCGACGACCGACCCCAACAAGCTCTACCAGGATCCACAGGGCACGATTTTGCCGATGGGGGGCGATCAGGCGTACAAGGGCTTTGGTCTGGCGTTCATGATCGAGATGCTCACCGGCGGCCTCTCGGGTGGGCGCTGTTCGCATCCCGGGGCGCCTCCTCCGGTGGGGAACGACGTGCTGTTCCTTGTTCTCGACCCGCGGCACCTGGGAGGAGTGCAGCACCTTGTCGAACAGATCGCCGAACTCGAACCATTCGTGCGCGGAACTCCCCGCCGCGACGGAGTCGAAAAGATCACGCTTCCGGGCGATCCCGAGCGTCAACTGCTGGCACGGCGCATCGAGGAAGGCATTCCGATCGACGACGGAAACTGGTCCGAGCTGGCCAAGCTCGCAGGATCTCTGGATGTTGCGGTGCCGCAGATTGGCGGATCGGGGTAGGCTGGCTGCACGAAAAATTCCACAACGAACGGGCCTGGAAGGTCGTCCTGGTCAGGAATTCGATGCGAACCCCCAAGCTGCACATCTCATTCTCGACGTTGGCCTGTCCCGACTGGCCGTGGGAAGAAATTGCCAAACGGGCCGCCCGTTACGGGTTCGACGGCGTCGAGGTTCGCATGATTCAGGGGCAGACCGATCTGCTCGCGCGGCCGGAATTCGCCGAGGCCGCGACGGCCGAGACTCTCTCGCTCTTCGAATCGCTGGGGCTCTCGGTCTGCGGGCTGGCGTCGTCGGTGCGGTTCGATTATCTGGAGCGCAGTGAACGGGCCGAAGACCTGGCGGTGGGCAAGCTGTATATCGACCTGGCCAATCGTCTGGGGGCGAATTTCATAAGGGTTTTCGGCGACGTGCTGCCTTCCGAGCGCGAGCCGGCGGCCCGCCACGAGGTGCTGCGCAACATTGCCGCCGGGCTCGACGCGCTCGCCGACTATTCCGACCGCCACAGTTACGAAGTCGACGTGCTGATCGAAACGCACGGCGATTTCGCCGATTCGAAGCTGATGCTCGAATTGCTCATGCACGTGCAGCATCCGCGCGTGGGCGTGCTGTGGGATACGCACCATCCGTGGCGGTTCTTTGGAGAGCCAGTGGCCGAGACTTACGGACGATTGAAGCCGTGGATCCGCCACACGCATTGGAAAGACTCGGTCGTCGAGGCGCCGCGCGAATTGACGGAAGAAGAAGCGGCGGCCCGGGCGAAAGCCCGCAGCACCAATCGTGGGCACCGCGAAGCAAGTTACGTTCTGTTCGGCACCGGCGAATTTCCCGCGGCGGAAACTCTGAACCTGTTGCTCGACGGCGGATACGCCGGCTGGTTCAGCCTGGAATGGGAAAAGGCGTGGCACCCGAACCTTCCCGGTGCGCTCCAGGCGCTGCCGCCGTTCCCCGGAGCGCTGCGCGGCCTCTTGCCGTCGGTTTGATGAACACCCCGTGCTCCTCAGAGCCGCGCCCGTCAGGAAGCGGTTTCACGGGTCTCGTCCTGCGGCGATCCCGTTTGAGCAAAAGTGCCCCGGCCGCTCTATAGCGGCCGGGGCACTGCAAGTGCATTTGCGGATTCCACGACCGCTTCCTGACGGGCGCGGCTCAGCGAATTTCTTGGTCTCGGCGGAGCGAGGCAACTACGCGATGATGTCTTTCGCCACGACTCCCCCCAGGTCGGTCAGGCGAATCGCGCGGCCGCTGTACTGGTAGGTGAGCTTTTCGTGGTCGAGGCCCAACAGGTGCAGCATCGTGGCGTGCAGGTCGTTGATGTGCATCCGCTTCTCGACCGCCGCAACGCCGTGTTCGTCGGTCGCCCCGTAGCGCAGGCCGCCCTTCACGCCGCCGCCGGCCATCCACATCGAGAAGCCGGTGGCATTGTGGTCGCGGCCGTCGTTGACCTGCGCGCCCGGAGTGCGGCCGAATTCGCCCCCCCACACGATCAGCGTGTCTTTCAACATGTCTCGCTGTTTGAGGTCGGCCAGCAGCGCGGCGATGGGCTTATCGATCGCGTGGCAGTTGGTGGTGAGCTTGGCCTTGAGGTCGCGGTGCTGGTCCCATCCGCCGGTGCCGACTTCGATGAACCGCACGCCGGCCTCGGCAAAGCGCCGCGCCAACAGGCACTGCCGGCCGAAGTTGGCAGTCCCCTTGATGCCGATGCCGTAGGCCTTCTGAGTGGCTTCGGTCTCGCCGGAGATATCCATGATCTGGGGGAGCGCGCCTTCCATCTTGAAAGCCAGCTCGTACGATTCGATGACCCCTTCGAGGCCCGGATTGACTTTGTCTTTTTCGAGCCGTTCGCGGTTGAGGCTGGCGAGCAGGTCGAGCTGGCGGCGCTGCAATCCTTCGGAGAGCTTGGGATTATCGATGTTCGCCACGGCCGATTTGTTACGCTCGGTTCCCTGGATGGTTGTCGCCTGATAGGCCGCCGGCAAAAAAGCGCTGGCGTAGTTCTGTGCGCTCCCCTGGCCATTGAGCGTAATGAAACCGGGCAGCTCGGTATTCTCGGTCCCCAAGCCGTACAAGGTCCAGGCGCCCATCGAGGGACGTACGAACCGGAAGTTGCCGGTATGCATCATCAATTGCGCATTGCCGTGCGCGGGAAGATCGGTGTGCATGCCGTTCAGCAGACACAGTTCGTCAGCATGTTCGGCGAGATTCGACAGAATCTCGGGGAACCACAGTCCGCTCTGGCCGTGCTGGCTGAACTTGAAGGGGGACTTCATCAGCTTGCGCCCCTTCCCCTTGCCTCCCTTCCCCCCGCCTTCCTTTCCGTCATCGGCGGCAAGTTGCGGTTTATAGTCGAACGTGTCGACGTGCGACGGCGCGCCGGCCATGAACATGAAGATCACCCGCTTGGCGCGCGGCGTGAAGTGCGGTGCCTTGGCGCTCAGCAGGCTGCCCCCTGCCTCCGACGGCGCTGCCGCGCTCGAGGCCCGCGCGAGCATGTCGGCCAGGGCCAGGAAACCGAAACCGCACGAGGCGGACTTGAGCATCTCGCGGCGAGAGAACATTCCATTGAACATGGCAGAACCTTTCAGAGTCGCATGCGGCCTTTTGCAGAATCGCTAATACACGTATCGAAACTCACCTGAAGCAAACAGCGTCTGGCAGAAGCTGGCCCAGGTGGCCAGTTGCAGGTTGCCCTTCGTGCCCGCCTCTTCGAGCGATTTGCGATAG
>JACQFH010000287.1 GCA_016200145.1 Planctomycetia bacterium
AACAGCGGCACGCGATACACGGCGTCCGCGATGGTCTGATCTTCGATCGTGTAATTACCCTCTTGCAGGCTGGGATAAATCTCGCGCCTCAATCCGCAGCACAGGTGAGAGTAGCTGGACATGACTTTCTTACCCGTTCATTCTCAGATCAATGATCCTGGAGGGGAACGCCGGATCTCACGTTAACGCACCGGCCACGTCCCGCAACCCCGCATCCCCGGTGTGCGTATTTCCGGCTGTTTTCGGCGTTTTCAATTGCTCCTCTCGCGCCGCGCGGCCTTTTTTCCAATCATGAGGGGCACGCGCTCAACCGTGAGGGGGTACCCCCCACCCCTCATGGTTGGAAAAACCCCACAAAAATGCCAATCGTGAGGGGGTCCGTCCAATGGTGAGGGGCTCCGGCTGCGGGGCAGGTCTCCGACCTGCCTGTCACGCCCATTGAGGGTGACGAATCGAGGGCAACACACGAGCAGGTCAGCGACCTGCTCCACGTCGGGCAGGATTCCAACCTGCCAGTCCCGTAGCCGAACTCGCCGGAGTTCGGGAATGCCGCCGGCAACATCCACCATTTTACGGCTTTTGGGCAAGGCGCTGAGTATTGTCAAAGGGGTGACCGGTTGAGAAGGATTACCGGCGATCGTGTTCGATTTTGCAATATTTCCGATGTTATTAATGTTATTATTACAACTGTACAACTGTTTGTCAAGATAACTTTATTATAAATACTAGTTATTATCATTTCATGTTTGTCAGCGACACCGGACAGGTTCTCATGCTGTTGGAAAACGGGAATTAGCCACGGATGAAACACGGATAAAACACGGATGCGAACGGCCTTTCCTTAATCCGTGTTCGATCCGTGTTTCATCCGTGGCTCCCTCATCCGTCACGATGTGGCCCATCCCCTTCGCGCTCGTGAGCGGCACCCGCGGGTTAATGCTGTAGAGTTGTCGCTCAAGGACACGTCCGTTACCGTCATCTGGCTTGACGGGTCGAGGTGAACGATGCAGCGCAAAGACCCAAAAGCCGGAGAAGCGAAGGAGCAAAGAGGGAGAATTCTCGTGACGCGCCATTACGCCTTGTCTCTCTGGTTCGTCCTGCCGGTGGTCTGCGTTGCGCCGCTCCAGGCCCAATCACCAGCGGCGATTCCCGCACGAGACACTGCCGGAGCGCCCTTGCTCGAAATTGCATCCTTCGCGCGGGTGATGACTTGCGATCCCAACCGGAGGGAAGGAGCCCAGTCGAATCGCCTGCAGGAATTTCCGAAGGAAGACGTGTTTCTCGAACAGGAACTGATTCCCGTCGCAACGGGCTTCTATCAGGTCCCGGCGGCCAGCGGCCAGCGCTGCATCGGTCTGTCCTGGCCGGAAAAGCGCTTGTTGAACACGCTCACGCTGGACTTCAAGAATCTCGAGGCGATACCGCCGCCTGAAAAAGTCACAGTGCAGTACTGGTCATCAAAGAATCGTGAACTGGATGACATGCAGGGGTCCGCCGGCATCTTCAGGTCCCCCTGGCAGGGGATGTGGCAGGCTCTGCCCGGCCGGATCAAGAAGGAAGGCAACCGCCTGATCTATCAGATTGACGCGGATCAGGTGCCGGAATTCGTTTATCAAAAGGGCGAGAAGGGGACGGACAAAATCCGCTGGATCTGGCCGGCTGCGGGCGATGCCTGCGACATCCGCCGACCCGCAGCGCAAAGCCGGAATTCATCCGCGGTGGGAAAGTTCCGCATCGAGCTGGATCGGCCGCGACCGGGCCAGCAAGCCGTGCTGGAGATGTCTAACGGCTACTGGGCGGAGGGCGCTGCGACCACTTCCCCCCTGACCAGGGCCTGGGACCTGGGCCAGCCGCTGATCGTAACGGCGCGTTACGCCGTTCCGCCCACGAAAGCCGATCTCACGCTGCTGCGATTCGAGATGCCCGGGGCCGGTTTTCCCGAGGCGGGCTTCAGCGTGGCGCTCGAAGACGTGCTGACGAGCGGTGGCGTTTTCGTTCGCGATTTTGGCGTTTACGTCACCCCTGATCCGCCGCCGCTCAGTCTGGCGGACTACAAACGGAAGATCGCGGGCCGGCAGACCACCCTCGATCAAGTGCGACGATTGCCGGATCAGACTTTTGCCCGCGCCAAACAGCAATTGCTCAATCCGCTTTGCGCCCGGGATCCGATGATTCTGTCGCTGGCGTGCGATAACAGCAAATTCCTGCTGCAGCGCGAAGGCGTGCTGGTCTATCCCGCGAAAGGCAACTCAGGCGTATTCCAATATGATGCCGCGATCCATCCCCGGTTTTTATCGGCGCCGCGCAAGGAAGTGGACGCCGCGCGAATCCGCGCGGAGTTTTACATCGATGAGAAGCTCGAGCGCCATCTGGAAAACGGCTGGTATCCCATCCCCGTCGTCACGGCCAAAGAGCAGGGCCTCCTCTGGCGGCAGCGAACTTTCATCGCCCCTTTTGATAAGGATACTTCCCCCGGCCGGCCCGCCTGGATCAATCGCAAGCCGCTCTGTGTTGTCGAATACAGCATGGAAAATCCCGGGAAGGACGCCGCCGAGACCTCGTTCTCGCTCCGGGTGGCCGGCGTCGATTCGATCAAAGAGGTCGAGCGCGGCGTCGCCATCCAAAAAGGGATGAATCTCTATGCATTCATCGACCGCAGCGGCGCGAATCAATGGCGCCAAGCCATCACGGACAACCTGATTGAGTACCGGGGGACGATCCCCGCCGGCGGGAAATGGCGCGTTGTCGCCTGCGTCCCCGGTTGGAGGGTCCCTCCCGAGGACTACGCGTCCCTGGCCGTGGATGTCGAAGTTCTCGCCTCGCGCACCAAAGACTATTGGCGGCGGATCCTCGACCCGGCGATGCAGATCGAAACACCTGAGGCGCAGCTCAATGACATCATCCGCGCCTCTCAGGTCAACTCTCTGCTGCTGTTTTGCAACCACCAGGATGGGAAACTCATTGAACCCTCCGGCGGTTCATCGATCGGACCGCTCGACACGCTGGCGCAATGTACGATCAATGGTCTTGATCTGGCAGGGCACGGCGATGTCGCCCGCGACTGCCTGAATTATTTTCTCAGCCGTTACAATGACCAAGGTTTCCTGGCCCCCAATTATGCCATCATGGGGACGGCGCAAAACCTGTGGACGCTGGGGCAGCACTATCAGCTCTCGCGGGATGAGGCCTGGTTGCGTTCGATTGCGCCGCAATTACTGAAGGCCTGCCGGTGGATCATTCAGCAGCGGGACAAGACGAAGCAACTGCGACCCAATGGCGAAAAGGCGCCCGAATACGGCTTGTTTACTCCTCAGAGCACGTTGTGCGACTGGGATCGGTACTCTTACAATTTTTACGCCAACGCCTTTTATTATGCCGGCCTGAAATTGGTTGCCTCTTCACTGGCGGATATCCAGGATCCCGCTGCCGAGGCGCTGCTGCAGGAAGCGCAGGAGTATTACCAGGATCTGATGCGCGCCTGGCGCTGGAATCAGGCGCGGATGCCGGTCTGGCCGCTGGCTGACGGGACCTGGGCGCCCGCCTGGCCCTCGAGCCTCTACTGTTTCGGCTTGACCAGCGATTTTCAGGGGAGCTCGATTTTTCCTCCCGCGCATGATGTGGAGTATGGCGGTGGCCATCTGGTCAATCTGGGCCTGCTCGATCCCAAATCGCCGGAAGCGGGCTGGATCAATGATTTCCTGGAAGACTACTGGTTCTTCCAGCCCCTGGCGTCCAATTACAGCGCGGCAGTGATCAAGGGGGACTGGTACACGTACGGCGGATTCTCAAAAATCCACCCCGGCGTGACGCGCAACGTCGAAATGAGTGCCGCGCGGGATGACGTGAAGCCGTTCATTCGATCGTATTTCAACACGATGTTCCCCGTGCTGAGCGGCGAAACGCTGGCATTCTGGGAACATATCGGTTTCGGCGACTGGAACGGAGCGTATGAAGCCGGCAATTTCCTGCGGCGCACGCGGATGATGTTCGTCATGGAGCGGGGGCAGGAGCTCTGGCTGGCGCCGTTTGTCACCAATCAGTGGATGCACGATGGGATGCGCGTGAAGATCCGGAACGCGCCAACGAACTTCGGCCCGGTCAACTACCAGATTGACTCCCGCGTCAATGATGGAATCATCGAGGCCGAGATCGATCCGCCTGCGCGCAACGCCATGAACGCGCTCGTCATCCGCCTGCGCCATCCCCAACAGAAAAAGATGCATCGGGTGACGGTCAACGGCCAGGAAACGCAGGATTTCGACCCGGAGCGAGAAATCGTCAGGCTGAAGGCTGCTTCCGGGCGGATCATGATTCGGGCATTTTATTGACGGTGGGGACTTGTTGCCCGGCAAAAATTTGACGCGCGTGAGCGACCGGTCTCGACGCCGGACAGGTTGTCATTCTGTTGAAAATCGGGAATTCGCCACGGATGAAGAGTGCAGAACCACGAAATACGCGAGCGACTCGCAATTGGCATTAGGAAAATGCGATCTACAGTTTTCTCAGATTTCCACAGATGACCCTGATGGAGGACCTGCTTCAATCTGTGAAAATCTGCGCAATCTGTGGATATTCCAGGTCGTCGCGACTTCACGATCCGTGGGTTTGCCACGCCATCCGTGGGTTCATTCCGGAAGCGCAAATGAACGCGGATGTGCAACGGCAGAGGATTCATAAGATTCCAATAAGATGAGCATCGAATTCAAATTGCCGGCGGTCGGTGAGAACATCGACAAGGCGGAGATTGGCTCCCTGAAGGTGGCGGTGGGGGACATGATCACCGCCGATCAGGTCGTCATGGAGATCGAGACCGACAAAGCGGTCTTCGAGCTCCCCTGTCCGCATGCCGGGAAGATCACAAAGATTCACGTCAAGTCGGGCGACTCGGTCGCCGCGGGTGCGACGCTGCTGACGATCGAGGAATCAGCCGGCGGCGAATCGGCGAAACCGGCACGCGCCGCGGCGGCCCCGGCAGCAAAAGCCGAAGCAGCTCCCGCGCCTGCCAAGGCACCCGCCAAGACTGCCAAGACTCCCGCACCGGCACCCGCGGCGCCGCCAGTGGCTGCTCCCACACCACGCGCTGCGCCGAAACCAGCCACCCCGGCCGCGCCTGCTGCGGAATCGACGGGCGCCCCCCCTGAGGATGGCGAAGGGGCTCCCGCCCCGGCGGGCCCCGCCACGAGGCGCCTGGCGCGCGAACTGGGTGTCGACCTGCATCGCGTTACCGGCACAGGCCCCGGCGGACGGATCACGTCGGAAGACGTGCAGGCATTCGTGCGCGAAAAACTCGCGGCACTTGATGCAGAACATCCGCCGACCGAGCACGCAGCCGGCGCCCGGTTTGTTCCGCCCCTGCCCGATTTTTCGCAGTTCGGTCCCGTCGAGCGGCAAGCGCTTAACAAGATCGCGCGAACCGCGGCTGCAAACCTCAGCCTCTCGTGGAACGTCGTGCCGCACGTGACACAGCACGAACTGGCGGACGTCACCGATCTCGAAGCCGCCCGGAAGCGCTACTCGCAGGGTCCTGGATCAAAAGAGGGTGCGCCGAAAGTCACGATGACCGTCCTGGCCATGAAAGCCGTGGTCATTGCGCTCAAGGCGTTTCCCAAATTCAACGCCAGCTACGACGTGGCCCGCGAGGAAGTCGTGCTGAAGCAGTACTATAACATCGGCGTCGCGGTCGATACCGAGAACGGCCTGATGGTTCCCGTCATCCGGGCGGTCGATACCAAAAGCGTCGTGCAACTGGCAGCCGAGCTCACCGATCTCGCCAAAAAGGCCCGCGACCGCAAGCTGACGCCCGCCGACATGCAGGGGGGCTCGTTCACGATCACCAACCTGGGCGGGATCGGCGGGACCTATTTCACGCCGATCGTGAACTATCCCGAAGTCGCCATCCTGGGGATGTCGCGCAGCAGCCAGCAGCAGGTGATCATCGCCGGCGCGCCGCAGGTCCGGCTGATGCTGCCGCTCTCGCTGTCGTACGACCACCGCGTCATCAACGGCGCCGATGCGGCCCGGTTCATCGTCAAGCTCTCGGAGCTGCTGTCGGATCCGTTTCATTTGATGAGTGAGGTATAATGGCTGAGACGATTGAAACTGAAATTGCGGTGATCGGGGCGGGGCCGGGGGGGTATCCGGCGGCGTTTGCCTGCGCTGACCACGGCATGAAGGTCACGCTGATCAATGCCGAGGAAAAACCGGGGGGCGTGTGCCTGCACCGCGGGTGCATTCCGTCGAAGGCGCTGCTGCACGTCGCCAAACTGATTCACGAAACCGGCGAGTCGTCGCACTGGGGCGTGACGTTCGCCGCGCCGAAGATCGACGTCGACGCCCTGCGCTCATTCAAGAATGGCGTCATTGAAAAACTGGTGGGCGGGGTCGGTCAGTTGTGCCAGGCCCGCGGCATTCAATACGTCGCCGCCCGCGCCACGTTTGCCGACTCGAACACGCTCAACCTGCAATACGCCGACGGCTCAAAAGGCACACTCAAATTCCGCCATGCCATCCTGGCGAGCGGCTCGTCTCCCGCCATGCCCGCGTTGTTCAAAAAAGACGACCCGCGCGTGATGGATTCGACCGGGGCGCTCAACCTGGAAGATATTCCCGAGCGGCTGCTGGTCATCGGCGGCGGGTACATCGGCCTGGAAATGGGGTCGGTGTACGCCGCGATCGGATCGAAGGTGGTTGTCGTCGAGATGCTGCCGGGCCTCTTGCCGGGGGCCGATCGCGAGCTTGTCCGCCCGCTGCAGAAGCGGTTGGAAACGCTGTTCGAGGCCATTCATCTGAACACGAAGGTCGAGAGCCTCGACGTCAAGAAGGCGGGCATTACGGCGCGGCTCGTCGGCGAAGACGGCAAGGCGACCGATGAGAAATTCGACCGCGTGCTGGTTTCAATCGGCCGGCGGCCCAACAGCCAGAACCTGGGACTGGAAAACACGCGCGTGCAGGTCGACGCCAAGGGATTCGTGACCGTCGATGCCCAGCGGCGCACGACCGATACCAGTATCTTCGCGATCGGCGACGTGGCGGGTGAACCGATGCTGGCCCACAAGGCCACGCGCGAAGCGAAAGTCGTGGCCGAAGTGCTCGCCGGGGAGCCGGCCGAATTCGACAACGTGGCGATTCCCGCCGTCGTCTTCACCGATCCCGAGATTGCCTGGTGCGGCCTCACTGAAACACAGGCCAAGGCCGACAATCGCGAGGTGGTCGTCGTGCGATTTCCGTGGGGCGCCTCGGGCCGGGCCCAGTCGATCGGCCGCACGGAAGGGCTCACCAAGCTGATCGTCGAGCCGAAGACCGAGCGCGTGCCGGGTGTGGGCATCGTGGGGGCGGGCGCCGGCGAGCTGATCGCCGAGGGGGCGCTGGCCGTCGAGACGGCCGTCGTGGCCCGCGACCTGGCAGACACGATCCACGCTCACCCCACGCTCTCGGAAACGCTGATGGAAGCCGCCGAGTCGGTCTTTGCCCAGGCCACGCACATGTATCGGCCGAAACGGAAGTAGGTGCTCGGTTCGGAGCGAAACATCATCGTGTCCCGCGAGACGCAACCTGGCTTGGTCAGTCGGTCTTGTCGCCAGTACGCTGTCTGGTGATAATCAGTTTTCAGGAGAAAATATGCAGACGATGACTGAAAACGAGCGTCATGAAATCCAGGAAACGGGCGAGTTGCGACTTATTGATCCGCAAACCCGCCAGGAGTACGTTGCCGTGAAAGCTGAGCTCTACGACCGGATCAAGCAGTTGGCAGTCGACGACAGTCAGTGGTCCGACGATGAGATGGAAGCGCTTGCGGCCCGGATGTTCACTGAGCTCGACAATCCGGAAAAGATCCGATGAAGCGCGGCGACGTTATCGTCTGCGCGTTTCCCCATGCGAGCTCGACGCCTTCGAAAAGCCGGCCAGCAGTTGTCGTTCAGGCCGATTTCTACAACGAGCGCATTAAGAATCTGCTCGTCGCTGGCGTGACGAGCGTCATGACCAATCTTGGTGACAACGCCCATTTCTTCATCGAAGCGGCGAGCGAAGAAGGCAGGCGGTCGGGATTGAAAAGCGATTCACTCGTGTCATGCATCAATCTGGCAGTGATTCCCCCCTCGCGATGTCGTCCAACGGATCGGGACGCTCTCGGATGATGCGATGCGACAGATCGACGTGTGTCTCAAGACGGCGCTCGGCATTTCTTGATCGTGAATCTTGCGGCGCGTGTTGGTCACTCCGCCGTTTCGACCTTGTAAACCGTAAACCCCGCCTTCACATAATTAGGGATCGCGGCGGGATGATCTTCGGTGCAGGTGTGCAGCCAGAATCGGCGCGGCGAATGGCTGAATGCGCGCCCGATCACGCGGTTCAGGAAGTACTTCCCGAGACCGCGCCCGAGAAAATCGGGGACCAGACCGAACTGCTTGAGCTCAATCTCACCCGGCACCCGCCCATCGAGCTCGGCGAAGCCTGCCTGAACGCCATCCACGAGCAGCTCGTGGATCTCGACGAGCGGGTTCTCCAGGATCTCAGCCAGTGCCGCGTCCGAGAGCCGTTTGCGGCTCGTCCAGTTCCACCGTCCGCCGACGGCGTCGTAAATCGCACGGTAGAACGCGACGCTCGGCTGCATGACGTGGCGCACGACCACGCCGGAAAACGGCGGCGCTATCTGCCGCGGTGACGGCGAGAACATTTCGAGGTAGGTGGTCGTAATGGGCGTCATCAGCCCGTGTCGATTCCGCGTGTCGTGGGGGATTGTATTTGGGTCGTGAGCGTGCGTACGACCACGACCCGCGAACACGAACGACAAGCCACATTCCAAGCCGATTAATTCTGGTCCGGTAATGAGCTCTTGGCATCGGCTCCAGTTTCCTGGATCCGAAACACAGTCAACGATTCTCTTGACTTTTTGCCATTCCTGAAAAACTCCCGCGTCATGTGGACCTCAGCACAACCGATCGGCAGATCGGGATGCTGCCAAGCAGCGTATTTTGAAAAGTCGTAATCGTTGATGGGTAGTGCCAATTTGCCGGTTCTCGACTGAGCCCCCTTGAGAAGTCCCTTTTGGAATGCAACATCCATCACCTGGTCAGGGTCCAGCTTTGAGTCCTTGAGCATTCCGGGTGTCCACAGGAGCAACGGCGCGAAATTCAGGTGCAACACCACTTGCTGCGACTTTTGCACTTCGCTGATTTGGCCGTTCACGCGAAGCACCCAGCCCCGCCGAAAATGCTCAAACGGAACGTCACTTTCCCAGAGATCCTTCTCCGGGACAAGGACTTTAATGATTTCGCTCTTTGAGTCGTCCCCAACACCGACGGTCTCCTTTCTTTCGATCCACCGGCATTTCTCCCCACCGTCGTCAACCGTGCCGACGAAACTCAACAGGACAGTCGTACTACCGAATTTCCTCTTCTCCGGCGCAAGCATTTCAGATTCTGCGAAATAGCGTGCCCACGCACCGTCCTTGGGGAGTTCGCGAGGTCGATCTTCGCTAACAGCAACGAGCGGCACCAACGCCATGACCACGGCAACGGTGCGCACTACCGCTCCGTTCGTCTTGACAGCCATCGCACATCGGAAAGACGCGATCTGGCGATGAAACGACATGGTTCATCTCGCAGGAAAGTGACGGATGAAATGCCGGAACCGGATTCAAATATTCGCTTGCGAGTTAGCCTAAATGCCCGAAATGCGGATGTCAACAAAACTGTTTCCAATTGAGGCGCGGGGCAACAAAATGGCGCATGTTGTGAGTATGATGCTGAGATTTAGACGGTAGTCCATCAATTTAGAGACAAATGCCATGATCGCCTCGAATCGGCAGTGGGTCGCCACCGCATTTTGCTTCTTGTTGTCGACGACCGCGGCATTGGCCGACGACACTGCAGACCAACCGACAACGCCGGCTACCGCGGTCACCTCCGATAAGGAGATCGAAAAACTTCTCGAACCGATTCGTGAACAGCAGAAGGTGCCTGGGCTTGTCGCCGGGGTCGTGCGGCGCAACGGGCTAGCGTCGGTTGGTGCGGTCGGCGTGCGGAAGTCGGGGTCGCCTGAGCCGATCACCGTAAACGACAAGCTGCACATCGGCTCCGACACCAAAGCCATGACGGCCACGCAAATCGCCCTCCTGGTCGAGCAGTCGAAACTGTCGTGGCAGTCGACGGTGGGGGAAGTCTTCCCGCACCTCAAGTCGGAACTGCACGCCGATTTTCTGCCGGTGACGATCGAGCAACTGCTGTCGCATCGCGCCGGGATTAAGGACGACAATTCGTTCTGGCAGGTCGGCAAAGGGTCAATCATCGAGCAGCGTGAAACGCTGATGAAGCGCACGCTCAGCAAGCCGCCCGCCCATCCGCCGGGTTCGAAATTCCTGTACTCGAATTTCGGGTATGTCATTGCGGGGCATTTCATCGAGCAGGTCACGGGCCAGTCGTGGGAAGACCAGATGACCGGGGGATTGTTCAAGACGCTGAAGATGGCGTCGGTCGGGTTTGGTTTCCCCGGAGCGACGGACCTCGTCGAACAGCCGTGGGGGCACACTTTGCAGAAAGACAAGCTCACGCCGATTCAGTTCGACAACCCGCCCGTGCTGGGGCCGGCGGGCCTCGTGCACCTGACGCCCGCCGACTGGGCGAGCTTCGTGGCGCTGCACCTGAGCGGAGCGCGCGGCGACGGCTCGCTGCTCAAGCCCGAAACATTCAAGACCCTGCAGACGCCGGCGAGCGGGCACGACTATGCGCTGGGCTGGGGAGTGGTCCCCCGGCCCTGGGCCGGCGGCAAGATGCTGATTCACTCGGGCAGCAACACGTTCTGGTACGCGACCGTCGCGGTGGCGCCCGAAAAGGACATCGCATTCTTCGCCGTCGCCAATCTCGGGGGGCCGAACGCTCAGGCGGCCTGCGACGCGGCGATCGCCGCGCTGATTGGCCGCGCGCTTCCACAGGCGCCCGGTGCAGCGCCGGCTGCGGTGAACGACACGCCAATTCTGAGAACTCAGGGGGGCGTGAGATTCGGTGTATTGGGTGCAAAGCCTACGGCCCCGGCCCCGTTGCTGTTTGTCTTCGCCAACGACATCAACACGACTCTGCAGAGCGACGATTACAACAAAGTCGGCAAACTGCTGATCCCCAAGGGGGTCGTGTGCGCAGCGATCGATCTGCCGTGCCACGGCGAAAACGTGCTGCGCAACGAGCCCGGCGGTCTCGACGGCTGGGCCGCGCGCCTGCGCGGCGATCGTGACCCTATCCCAGCGTTCATGAAAGACGCGTCGTCGGTCGTCGATTACCTGGTCGCCGAAGGATACGTCGATCCGTCGAAGATCTTCGCCTGCGGCACGTCGCGGGGAGGCTTTTCGGCATTGCACTTCGCGGCGGCGGAACCGCGCGTGCGAAGCGTGGCGGCGTTCGCCCCGGTGACCGATCTTCTGGCCCTGCGCGAATTTCAGGGCATGGAATCGCACGCCCGCACGAACGAGTTGTCGCTGGCCCGGCATGCCCCGAAACTTGCCGGTCGGCCGGTGTGGATGTGCATCGGCAATCACGATGAGCGGGTCGACACCGACCGCGCGATCGCCTTTACCCGTGCGGTTGTGAAGGCGTCGGTCGAGGCCAAAAAGCCCCCGGCGATCGAGCTGCACGTGATGACGTCGGAAGGACACCGAATCCATCCCACCGCCCACGAAGAAGCCGCCGCCTGGTTTGCCGCACAGCTTAAGTAGGTCGGGCTGGAAAGCCTGACCTGGTGGGAAACAGCCACGCCAGCAGATAGTGCGTCGGCAGAAAGATCCCCAGGGCCAGCACGGCCATTTCGGCGGCGACGTAGAACTTCTGCGGCATCCACTGCTGCGGAGTGTCGCTGAAGCCGTACACGTAATTGATGTTCACCACGCGATTCGGGTCGTCGGGGGGCGCCGGCGGGGCTGGCATCCACAGATAGCACACAAGCACCAGGGCCCAGGCCAGCACCGTCCAGACTGGGAGGGCGCGCCGGTCGTAACCCAAACGCCATACCAGCCAGACCAGCAGGATCGGCAGCCAGAAGTGAAACAGAGACAAACCGCGCGTAAAGGGAGGGATCGACTGGTCGAACATGTAGCCCGTCATGCCGGTCATGCGGAAACCTGCCAACTCAGCGAGAAAGTCGATCATCCACAGGGCCTGCGGCAGCAGGATTCCCACGGCGGGCATCGACGCCAGGATCGGCCACTCCAGCCAGATCGCCCCCAGTGCGAAAAACACGGCCATGTCGCAGAAGTACAGAAAATTCGTCGGCCCGTACGAATTCCAGTAGTGCGGCACGAGGATCAGTACGAACGCCGTATACACGAGCTTCAGCCAGACGGGTATCCTGCCAGCCGGCTTTGTTGTTGGCGCTTCAGTGGAATGATCGCTCATGGATTCAGCTTCGGATTCCGTCGCGAGACGTCTGCTGATGTTTTACGGTTGGATTTCAATCGGGCGAGGTTTGCGGACGAGTTTAACGATGCGCGACCGGTCGCTGCAGAGGTGCGCCGCGCACGACTCGACCCCTGCCGGCTTGCCCGGCCGGTGAATCAGTTTAATTAGCTACCGTCATCTGCAGGTTCGCCAATAGCCAAAAAAACTCATTCACCTGCCACACGTGGTGGCCGGGGTTTTGCAGAGGCCCTCGGTGAGATGTCTAGCCAAAGAAACTTCTTCACCTGCCGAACAAGCCGGCAGGGGTCTTGGCGTGCGCCGACAGCCGGCGTCTAGCTGCACAATCTCATTCCCCTGCCGGATGAACCGGCAGGGGGCTCACAGTCGCGACTACGGGCGGTCGCGAATTTCGAACGGCAGACGGGTCGGCTCCTTCTGGGTCGTCTGGTCGACCTTGCTGAACTCGTCGATTTCGAATGCCTTGTCGATGCGATTTCCCGCGAGGTCTTCGAGATCCGCATCGACGACCAACTGGTACCGCCCGGCTTTCCAGGGGGCGAGAGGTCGAAACTCCCAGCGGCGTTCTTCGTTGGCCACGGTCACACGGCCGGCGACCTCGCGGCCGTCGAGATCGGCTACGGAAATCGTCCGTTCGACGAGCGCCCGGTCGAGCGGGGCCGGAAAAGCCACCACGAGCGGATCGCCGGAACCGGGTGCAGGTGGCGAGACTTTCCAGCGGGCGGGGTCGATCGCTGCGTCGACCGGGGGGCCGGTGTGAAACTTCTTGCGAAACTCAGCCTTGAGCGGCCGGCCTTTCGCGTCGCGCCAGCCGCGGCTGATGACCAGGGTGTATTCGCGCCCCGCCTCGAGGACCGGCCCCAGATCCTCTCGGGGCTTGAGCCCCTGCTTAATCCGGCCGGGGTCGATCAGCAACGTCAATCTCTTCGCGCGGGGGTCCCACAGCTCTTCGCCGATTTCGAGAAATGGTGATTCGATTGCTTTGCCGCGGGCATTCAACAAGCTCAGGTGCTGATACGCCTCGCCGCGTCCCATGGAATCAGAAAAATGAATGTAGAACCGCAGATTATTCTCGGGGAGCGTGGCCGACGTCGGATAGACTTTCACGACTTCGGTCGGCTCGCCGGCAGGCTCGGCGGGAATTGCGAACTCCAGAATGATCGGCTTCTCGGGATTTTCCGGGGCGCGATCCTTCTCCCCCGCCGGTCGAGCCAGCGCCGCGATCCGCAGCTCGGCCCGGTAGCGGTTGCCTGCATTCAGCGGGAAGCGGGGGGTGAATTGCAGAGTCGATTCACCCGCCTGGTACGACCCGGCCATCGGCGGCAGGTCGGCGGTCGGTGCAGAGTCGACGACGAATACGGCGAGCAGCCGCGAGAACGTTTCGCTCGCGTCCTCTTGCTTCCCTAGCTTCGTCAGCGCGGCGGCGGGCAATCCGATCGCTTCGACGGCAACGGGCCTGCCGCTTTTATCTCGGACCACGCGCAAAGCGTGGCTGGTGGCCTGCGGATCGGCCGCGAATAATGCGGCGAGCGCGGCAAGACATGCCAGAACCGCGGCGGACAAGACGAAGCGTGTCATTCAGGTTCGCAGTCGGCTGTGAGGCTGTAGGGTGGGTCGAACGGAGTGAGGCCCACCTGCTTCGGCGACGTGGTGGGCCTCGCAGGGCTCGACCCACCCTGCATTGGCGAGAGAAGACGAAAAGGGCAGGGGCCTTCATCGGAAAGCCCCTGCCAAATCATTCACAACTTCACGCAATCACTGCCAATTACGGCAACGGCACCGTTTCGAGATTCAGGCCACCGGGCGCGCGGACGAGCAGCACCGCATACTCGTTCCCGATCTTGTCGAGGTGCTCGACGCCTTTCAGCTCGCCGATCGTCTCGTACGACAGGCCTGCCTTGTCGTTGATCTTCTCCTGGATCCCTTCCTGCTTGTAGATGTTCTCGGTCGTGATCTTCATCACGCCGCGTCTGTTATTGGCCAGCAGCAGGTACGAG
>JACQFH010000355.1 GCA_016200145.1 Planctomycetia bacterium
CCAAAGAAACCCAAGGCCAAGCCGCCCAATGCCAAATTCCAGCACGTTTCCACAGCCAGGCTGATCTCAGAAAAGCAGGCGTCCAAGCAACTTAACCCGAAGAGCCGTAGCCCTTAGCTGTCACTTTCAGACGGCTGGCTTTCCAGCCTGACAGCGACAATCGTCGTCGGCATCATGCTCACGGCTTCGGACCTTTGGCCGCATCTGGTCGAGCGAACTCTTCAAGCTTAGGAGGCTGATGTGTGAGCGTCTCTTGCAGCAGTTTGTCCGATGTCGCGGCCTTTCGGAATTCTGCTTCAGTTACTTGCTCTCCGTTAATCCGGTAGAGCGGATATCCGTCAAGACTTTTTCCATTACGGTCCGTGTGTTGCGCGAAACCGTGTAGCTTCCCGGCCCAGACATACGCCCAGCCCAGAACAGTGCCATCCTCGTCGTAGAAGTACGAATAACCGTCCATGACCCCCTCTTTATAGAACGACACGTTGCTGCCGATACCCCGGCATCCGTTGAATTTGCCCCAGAGTCTTGTAAAACCATGCACTTTACCGTTGACGTAAGGCGTCTCCTTATCAAAGCATTCAACGGCATCGTTTTTGTATTCGCGAAGGACCCCCGTGCCCTTGTTGATCTGTGATTCGCCGAGAAGCTTGCCGTTTTCATCCCAGAACCGGAACGTCCCATCCAACTGGCCGTCACGATACGGTCGCTCGGAAAAAAGCCTGCCGTTCCGGTGGTACTGGCGCCAGATGCCGTGGAGTTTCTTGTTCCGATACAGCCGCTCGTCGGCCAGCTTCCCATCTTCATAAAATAATCGTTCCCCGACGATCTCGCTCCCCACACGGTATGCCTTCTTCGTCGTAATGAAGGCCCAGCGGCGAAACGCTGCCCCCTGCTCGACGGCATTCGCCGGGATTTTCAGCTCCCGGAGATCATCGTCGGGAAGCGACAGCAAGATGAAGACGAATAGCATCCAGGATTCCTTGACTGTCATGGTGGAAAGATTTTAGGGCGCTGCAGCACCGTCCATTTGATCTTTTCATTTGCTTCGACTCGTATTCTCGCCTTGCCACAGCGCGTTGTCGATTGTGTAGCCATTGGCGAGCGCGGTGTCGCAGTGCGGAATCAGCCTTGGTGCTGGCACTCAATTGTTTCGACTGCCAGCACATTGCCGTCAGCCTGGAAAGGCTGACCTACTGCCCATCTTGACCCGTCGCATCAACGATGGTCTACTTGTTTTCACAATCGCTGTCCTTTCGTCGCAGGAGTGGAAAAATGGCCACGCGGGAATCGAGGCAGGCAAAGCGCACCAGCACAGCGCTGTCGCGGCGGCAGTTTCTGGGAACGTCATTGGCCGCGGCGGGGGCGGTCGCCCTCGGAGCGCCGGCCATCCTGCGGGGGGCCAATCTCAACGACAAATTGAACATTGCCATCATCGGCGCGGGGGGCCGGGGGGCGGCGAACACGCATGACGTGGCTTCCGAGAACATCGTGGCTCTGTGCGACGTCTCCGAGGCCAACGTCGACGCGGCTGCGCAGAAATTTCCGAAGGCCCGCAAGTTCACCGACTTCCGCCGGCTGTTCGATCAGGCAAATGAATTTGACGCCGTCGTCGTCAGCACGTGCGAACACACGCACGCCTTTGCCACGCTGGCGGCACTTAAGCTCAACAAGCATGTGTACTGCGAGAAACCGCTGACGCACAACGTATGGGAAGCCCGCGTCATCCGCGAGGCGGCGGCGAAAACGAAAGTCGCCACGCAGATGGGGATTCAGATTCACGCACTCGACAACTACCGTCGCGTCGTCGAGTTGATCGAGGCCAAAGCGATCGGGGCCGTGCGGGAAGCGCACGTGTGGGTTTCGCGGGCCTGGGGCTGGCAGCCCACCGAAGAAGAAGCCCGCCGGCACAAAGATATCGTCACGCTCAACGAACGCCCGGCCACGGCGGAACCGATTCCCGCGGGCCTGCATTGGGACCTGTGGCTCGGCCCTGCCCCCGACCGGCCGTTCCACAATGTCTACGTGCCCGGACCGAAATGGTATCGCTGGTGGGCGTTCGGCAACGGCACGATGTCGGACCTGGGTAGCCACTGGAACGACCTCCCGTTCTGGGCCCTCCGGCTCAATGCGCCGCTCACGATCTCGGCCAAAGGGCCGCCACCCCATCCGGAGCTCGCGCCGGCGTCAATGCAGGCGACGTATGAATATGGCTCGCGCGGCGACCTGCCGCCGGTCAGCCTCACCTGGTATCAGGGAGTCAACAAGCCCGACCTGTGGTCGGAAGGCCGGATACCAAAATGGGACAGCGGCGTACTGTTCGTCGGCGACAAGGGGATGCTGCTCTCGGATTACACAAAGCACGTACTTCTCCCCGAGAAAGAGTTCGAGGGCTTTGTGCGCCCGGAACCGACGATCCCGAAGTCGATCGGCCATCACGCCGAGTGGATTCGCGCCTGCAAGACCGGCGAACCAACGACGTGCAATTTTGATTATTCCGGCTGGCTGACCGAAGCGAACCACTTGGGGAACGTGGCGTACCGCGTCGGCAAGAAGCTGGAATGGGACCCCGCCGGCCTGCGCTGCCCCAACGCCCCAGAGGCCGATCAATTCCTGCGGCGTGAATACCGTCCCGGATGGAGCCTGGCTTAGAACGAAATGACCTTTCATCGCATCGGCTGCCGGCGTGAAGACCATCCGCGGATCGGTCGCCGCGACCTGTTGCAAGTCGGAGCGCTTGGCCTGATCGGAACAGGGCTAGGGGACCTGTTGCGGCTCGAAGCGCAGGCCGCCGCGCCTGCCATCAAGCCCCCGCGGGCCAAGTCGGTCGTTTTCATTTTCCAGGCGGGTGGGCCTTCGCAGCACGAGACGTTCGACCCGAAGCCCGAAGCGCCCGACGGGATCCGCGGTGAATACGGCGTCACGCAGACGGCCCTGCCGGGGGTCCACTTCTGCGAATACCTGCCACGCCTGGCCGCCCGCGCGCACCGGTTCTCGATCGTCCGCACGATGCACCACCCGGCCGACCGGCAGTTCCGCAACGAGCATTTGAGCTGTTTTTACCTGTTGCACTCCGGTTCGACGGAAATGCCGCTCGGAGACACCAACGCATCAATCGCTCAACCTCGACCCGGGCGAATCGAATGGCCGTCGTTCGGCTCGATGATCGCCTACGCCCGGCCGCCGGAAGCAGACGGCGCGATGCCCGCCGTGGTCGAGCTGCCGCGCATCAA
>JACQFH010000356.1 GCA_016200145.1 Planctomycetia bacterium
CGCCGTGGCCGGCAAATTCGACTGGCCCGCGCTGCTCGAGCTGGCGCAGCGGCACTGCGACCACTGGCCGGCTGGCGGAGGTCCGCGGGCCGCGGTCGAGGCCCGTCCTCCCGGGGGAACGAGCCTCGTCACCCGGCCCAACAGCCTGCAACAGCACGTCATGCAGATGGCCCCGGCGCCGCGCGCCGACAGTCTCCTGCGGTATGCGGCCGATATCCTGACGGTCATCGTCGGCGACGACACCGGCAGCCGCCTGTTCTGGGAACTGGTCGATCCGGGTTTTGCCGAAACCGCCGAACTGGGATACAACGAGTTCGACGGCAGCGGGGCGTACATGGGCTATTTCAGTGGCCCGCCGGAAGAGGCCCGCGGCAACATCGACCGTATCCGGGACATTTTCGCCGACGTGAATGCGAACGGCGTCACCGAGGTCGAGCTGGCCCAGGCCAAAAGCAAAATCGCATCGCGAATCGTGCTGCGCAGCGAGCGGCCGATGGGACGGCTGTCGTCGCTGGGACACAACTGGGTCAACCGCCGCGAATATCACCGGGTCGAAGACGATCTCGCCATTCTGCGAAAGCTCACGCTGGCCGACATCCGCCGCCTGATCGAAGAATATCCACTGGCCCAGTTGACGACCTCGACTGTCGGCCCGCTGGAATCACTCAGCTAGCGCTGCATGACGTTCATGAGCCAGGGATGCTGCCAGGGATTGTTCCGTGGGACCGTCGCGGAAAAGACCGACACGGCCAGCAGCACGACGCACACAATCCGGAACCAGCGCCGGTTGCCCCAGGCGTCGAGAGCGGGCACCAGCCCCACCAGCCACAGCGGAATGAGCCAGAACGCCCAGCGCAGGCCGCTCGTCGTGCCGCCGTAGTTGTAGCTGTGGGTCTGCGCCAAATAGAACGCCAGGACCCACACGGTGAGGATCAGGCCGAGCCCGCAGGCCGTGCGCAGCGGAGATTCGCGGCGCAGGCGCGCCCAGCCGGCGGCCGTCAGCAGAAACACCGGCGACAGCGAGTAAATTCCATGGTGGCCGAGCGTGCAGTGAAACAGGTACACCCAGGGAGAGGCCTCCCCCTTGTCGAGCCCCTGCGGGTCCATCCAGTAGCTCGGAACACCGTTGTGGACATAGAGATAAAACGTGTCATTCGGTGACCCGAAATTGGCGTAAAACGGCTTGATGCCCCCGGTGCACACCCAGTTCGTCGAGAAGAAGAAGGCCAGCGGAACGAGCGCGGCTGGAATAAACCAGCAAATTGTCTGCCGGAATCCGGTGCGCGCCAGCATCGCGCACAGGGCCAGTCCGAATAGCGCGGCGGGAAGCTCGTTGCAAGCGGCAAATGCGCCCCAGAAGCCGGCGAGTGCGAAGAATCGCCCTTCACTCCGGCCGTCGACCACGATCCGCAATGTCGGGTAGAGGGCGAATACGACACTTACCGCCGCGATCGAATGATTGTTGAGCGTCGTCAGAAACGTCGTCAAAAAAGTCCCCGATGCCACCGTCACCACCAGAAACAGTTTCGACCAGTCCGACTGCGCGTACCGCTCGCCGATCGCCGCCAGCAGCACGAGCGCCGCGATCCACGGCGCCCAGTTGATTAGCAGCAGAATGACCTGCACCGTTTCGTGCGTTCTCGTGAGCAGATCCATCCCGAATGCATGCTTGAGGCACCAGTACAGTCCGGCGACGATCGTCGAGAGAAACGGCGGCTTCGACGAATAGAAGTGGCCTTCGTGCCGTCCCATGTCGATCGTTCGCCAGCCCGGCCGTTCAGCGATTTCATCGATCTGATACGTCCCCCGCTCGACCAGCGACCAGACGGTGCACCACCGCGAGGTGTCGTTGGCGCTGAACAGCGGCGTGTGAATCGGGTGCTTCGGCCAGGGGCGAGCCGGGCTGTAGAGCCGCGTCGTCGTGAAAATGGCCGAGAGCGACGTCGCGGCAGCGGCGGCGATGATCAGCACATAGGCAAACCGGCGCAGCCGCTCTGTTTCGCCGATCGAAGTCGCCATGGGACACGTGCCGCGGGTTGCCGCGCGAAATTCAGTCGATCAGCTCGCGCAAATGAAAATGGAACGGACCCAGCTTCCCGCCGTAGTTTCCGGCCGTCACGCGCACGACGCCCGGCGTGTCGCACGCCGCGTGCAACCCCGCGCGCATCGCGGCCCGCACGGCTTCCGGGGAAAGGCCGTCGATGACGATCTCGTATACGGCCTGCGCTTCGGCCGGCAATTCGGATTCGACCACGGCCCTCAAAGTCGGGCAGTAGGCGTCGTTGGTGCTGGCCTTGAGCTTTTTGTACTTCGAGCCCACCTTGCTCCCCGAGCGGACGATTCCTCCGGGGAATGGCAGAATGACATCGGGCAAGTGCCGAATCGCACGGGCCGCATGCTCGGCCGCCGACAGCGCGGCGGCCTGGTCGACGCCACAGATCAGGAGATTCCCCCCGGCAACGCCCTTGACAGTTCCAAACCGGTCTTCGCAGACGAATTCGCCGTCCATGACGGGGATCCGCCACAGACGCCTTCCTTCGAGCCGTTTCGAGGACTGATGCGAATCGCCGAAAAACCGCAACTGCCCGCCGACAGAAATCTGCTTGTCTTTGGGAGCGCCGAACAGGCCGTTGTAGCAGCCGGTCGTGGGACAGGTCAGCACGCTCTGACCGACACGGCCGGCGAGCGCCTTGCCCAGAGAGTCGCGGCTGAAGGCGAACACCAGCACCGAGATTCCCGGCCGGCCGTCGGGAGTTTCATCAGGCGAAAGGCCCCGCTCGATGGCCGCTTCGACGTCGCAGGCGATGACGCTGGTGGCGTTGCCTGTCATCACCATCGCCGCCACCCGCGCCCACTTCGCGGTAATGGCCGTGATGATGACCCGCGTGCCCGTGATTGGAAAGGCCTCGGCAAACGTGTCAACGATGTCGACGCCGTTACGCTGAAGTCCGGCGGTCTCGGCGCTCAAGATTCTTCACCAGCGTCGTTCTTGGCTTTTTCTTCCTGCGCCTGCGACACCTCGGGGTTAGGAGTGGCGTCGCCAGGTTCCTGGCCGAGCACCCACTTGATTCCCCCCAGCAGCGATTCGATGAATTGCTTGTTGGCCCAGGTCTCGGTGTTGTGCCCCAGGTTGGTATAGAACACGCGCCCTTCGCCGTAGTCCTTGACCCACGAGACCGGAACGTGATAGGGCTTCTTCAGGCCGCACTTGGCCATGTTCAGGCTCATCAGCACGCGGACCTTTTCGGGCTGCCAGTGCACGTACTGGTAGATTTCGTCTTTGATCTCGAACTCGGCGCCCCAGACCTTGCTGCCGGGATGCTTGGCGTCGTGTACGGTGATCGTCACGGTGTCGCCGGCGTTCCACGGGTGACCGTTAAACGTGCCGCCGATCATGTCCCAATAGGGTTCATATTCGCCATAGGTGTCGGTCGACGAATGCGTGGCGACAAACCCGTGCCCGCGCTGCTTGAGCCAGGTGTTCAGGAAAAACTCCATGTTCACCTTGGGGATCTCGAGGTCGGGCCCCTGGGTGTAGAAGAAGACGATGTCGTAGTTCTTGAGATTCTCGGGGGTGAAATCTTTGGCCGGGTCCTGCGTGCAGTCGACGCTGAAGAGGCCGCTCTGCTGGCCAAGCTGGGTGACGGCAATCTCGGCGGGAGCGAGCGCCTCTTTTTCTCGCTTGACCGGATTGTGCGTAAAGGTTTTGGCGACCGTCACCATCAGAATGCGGGCCTTCTTGACAGCCTGTGGCTGGGCCTCGGCTCGCTCAGGCGCAGCCGCAGCCAGCCAGATCCCGACGACGATCAACAGCGACATCACGAGCGACCAGCGCGACGCGGTCATTGGTGCCATCCAACGTTCCCCAAGGAATTCCCAGCCCCGATTTAACGACACTCCATCATAAGGGCGGGCGACCGTTTTCGCCAACGATCACAGCGTGGGAAATTCAGATGCCCGGCACTGGGAAATTCCGGCAGAATTCGCGAATTTCGCCGCGAACGCGGGTCAGGTTCGCCTCGTCGCCGGGCGCTTTCAACACCTGCAGGATCCAGCCGCCGACGCGCTTCATCTCGGCTTCCTTCATGCCGCGGGTCGTCAGGGCCGGCGTCCCGATTCGAATGCCGCTAGGGTCGAGCGCCTTCCGCTGGTCGAACGGAATCATGTTCATGTTGACGGTGATCCCCGCCCGATCGAGCGACGATTCGGCGATCTTCCCCGTCAGTCCAATGGCCGTCACGTCGGCGAGCATCAGATGGTTGTCGGTGCCGCCGCTGGCAAGCTTGATGCCCCCCGACACCAGCGTCTCGGCGAGCGTCTTGGCGTTTGCGACAATCTGGCGGGCGTAGTCTTTGAAGGCCGGCTGAAGGGCCTCGTGAAAACAGACGGCTTTGGCCGCCACGATGTGCATCAGCGGCCCCCCCTGCATTCCCGGAAAGACCGTCTTGTCGATCGCCTTGGCGTTGGCTTCGCGGGTCAGGATGAACCCCGAGCGCGGTCCGCGCAGCGTCTTATGCGATGTGCTCGTGACGTAGTCGGCGACGGGAATGGGACTGTTGTGCAGGCCCGCAGCCACGAGGCCCGCGTAATGCGCCATGTCGACCATGAACAGCGCCCCGACTTCGCGCGCAATCTCGGCGAACCGGCCGTGATCGATCTCGCACGGATAGGCGCTGGCGCCCGTGACGATCAACTTGGGCTTATGCTCTCGAGCCAGCGCGACGACCTGGTCGAAGTCGATCCGGTGGTCGGATTGGCGCACTCCGTAATGGATGGCGTGATACAACTGCCCCGAAAAATTGAGGCTCATGCCGTGCGTTAAGTGGCCCCCGTGCGCCAGATTGAGCGCCAGGTACGTATCGCCGGGCTTGAGGACAGTCAGGTACACCGCCATGTTCGCTTGCGATCCGGCATGCGGCTGCACATTGGCGTGTTCGGCACCGAACAGCTTGCAGGCGCGGTCGCGCGCGAGCGTCTCGATTACGTCGACATGCTCGCAACCGCCGTAATAGCGCCGGCCGGGATACCCCTCTGCATATTTGTTGGTGAGGATCGTCCCCGCGGCTTCAAGCACCGCGGCGCTGGTGTAATTTTCGGAGGCGATCAGTTCCAGCCCGTCGCGCTGGCGGCTTCGCTCATGCTCGATGGCGCCCCAGATTTCCGGATCGCTCGTTTTCAATGCACACATAAAGAAGACATCTGCTTTCGTGATCACATTTTCCGACAAGCCCACGGGCGGGCACCGACCGATAGGTTGGTCCCCGTGGGTACCCTCAATTCGGCCGCTGTTATAATTAAGCCGCAGAGCGAACGCTACTCAACGCAGCCGCCGGCGGATATCTTCAAGAATCACTCTCACCGTCGCATCAAGATTGACCGTCATGAATCCTCCCTCCGCCACGCCCCGAATGCCGCAATCGCCGGCCCTGGCGGGCGAGCGCGTAGCCTTCACAGGCACGCTGGCTTCGATGACGCATCGGGAAGCCCAGGCGCGCGTCGTCGAGTGCGGCGGCGCCGCGAGCGAACACGTCAGCCGGCAGACCACGCTGCTGGTTATCGGCGAAGAGGGCTGGCCGCTCGAGCCCGACGGGCAACCCTCGGTCAAACTGCGGCACGTCGAGCGGCTCAACGCCGACGGGCTCGATATCCGCATCGTGCGCGAGTCGGAATGGCTCGGGTTTGTGGGACTCGACGCCCGGCGAGAGGAATTGCACCGCCGCTGCACCCCGGCGATGCTCAGCCGCATGCTCGATGTGTCGGTGCACCAGATCCGCCGCTGGGAACGGATGGGCCTGATCAAGGCGGTGGCACACGTCTGCCGGCTCCCGTACTTCGACTTTCAGGAAGCGGCGGGCGCCCGCCGGCTGGCCGAGCTTGTCGACGCAGGCGTCCCGGTGCGGGAAATTCAGGCGAGCCTGGCACGCCTGGAATCGGTGATTGGAATCGGCTCGCGGCCCCTTGCGCAGCTCGACATTCTGGCCGCCGACAGGCACCTTTTGTATCGCGATCCGCGGGGCCGGTTGAAAACGTCGCGGGGCCAGCGCCTGTTCGATTTTGCCGGCCCTCCGCCTGCGGAATCGCAGCCTGGCGAGACCGTTCCGCTGAAGTCGGAGGATCGCGCCCCGCGTCCCGAATTCTCGGCAACCGACTGGTTCGAAGAAGGGCGTCGCCTCGCCGACCAGGGAGACTTGCCCGCTGCCGTCGAAGCGTTCCGCATGAGCCTCATGGAAGAGCACGATGCGCCCGAGGTGCAGTTTCAACTCGCCGAAGCCCTGTATCGGCAGGGCCAGGTGCGAGCGGCCCTCGAGCGCTACCACGTCGCCGCCGAGCTCGACCGCAACTATCTCGAAGCCTGGACGCAGATCGGCTGCCTGCTGGCGGAACTGGGAGACCTTTCGGGGGCCGTCGACGCGTTCGACATTGCCCTCGACATTCACCCCGATTTCCCCGACGCGCACCTGCACAAGGCCGAATCGCTGCACCAGGCGGGGCGCACCGCCGATGCGATTCCGCACTGGCAGAAATATCTGGATTACGATCAATCCGGCCCGTGGGCCGAAGCGGCGCGACAACGGTTGAAAGAAGCCGGCGCTTCGTGACCAGCTATTCGTCGACGTCTTCGGCGTGGGAATCTTGCGCGGGATGATCGGGCACCTGCCCGCCGCGGCCCATCGTCCAGAAGGCGACGATGCTCATCACGATCAGTGAGTAGAAGAAGAATCCGACCAGCATCTTGCCGATCACAGTGACGGCGTGCCCGTCGTCCTTCCCGAACATCGCCAGCTCCTGCTGATCGAATTCCGGCGACGAAGTCGTCGTTTCGGCAGTGGTCGCAGTGGCGGCAGGCGCGGCGTGGTCGGACACGATCGAGACTCCTTCGAAAACTCCGGCACAAGGAACAGCGTCGAGGTCGTATTTTGCAGAAAAGGGCGGCCGTTGTCGAGAGTGAAACGATGACTCACACCGACTTGCGCTTATGCCCGTGCGGCGTGACGATGTTGAACCAGATGTCGAAATCGTCCAGCAGCGAGAACAGTTCGACAAGCTTGCGGGTCTCCCCCTGCACTTTGATCCGGCCCGACGCCAGCACGGTCACGAGGCTTGTGCCTCCCGAAAGCATTTCGTCGAGCGCCGTCCGAGCCAGCGTCAGGGTGACGTCGGCGTCGGCCGCCTGCTTGCCCGTCAGCACCGTCAGCGCGCAGTTTTCGAGCGACAGCACGTACTGCTCTTTCGTATCCGTGAAATTCCAGTTGAAGACCAGTTTCTTCCCTCGCGCCTTCGTCCCATTCAGGCGCACCGCCAGGTAGTCGAAAATCATCTCGACCGTCATCACCCGGATCATGTCGGGATTGCGCCCCTGGGGTGTCGCGACTTTTGTGATTCCATCGCGCAGCTCGCGGGCCCCCGCCAGGTAAAAATTGCGCCACGACGCCGACTCGGCCTGGTAACCGAGTTGTTCCAAAGCGTCTGCCTGCAATTCGCGGGCGTCGCGGTTGTCTGGCTCGGCGAAGACGACGTGGTTCACGACCTGGCTCACCCAGCGGTATTCGCCTTTCGCAAACGAGGCGCGGGCCTTTTCGAGAACGGCCGGCGCGCCACCCATGAATTCGACGTATTTTCTGGCCGACTCCTGCGCCGGCAACGGATCGAGGTTCGCCGGGTTGCCGTCGAACCAGCCGATGTACTTCTGGTACACCGCCTTGATGTTGTGCCGCAGCGTGCCGTAGTTGCCGCGGTTGTACCATTCGCGGGCCAGTTCGTCGGGAAGCGCAATCTGCTCGGCGATTTCGGCTGGCGTATAACCCTGGTTGGCCAGGCGCAGCGTCTGGTCGTGGATGTATTTGTACAGATCGCGCTGTTTTTTGAGCATGTCGACGATGCGGGCGCTGGTCCAGCGGGGCCAGTGGTGCCCCGCGAACATCACGTCGGTTTTGTCGCCGTACAGTTCGACCGTTTCGTTAAGAAATGCGCTCCAGGCTTTGGCGTCGCGGATTTCGGCGCCTCGCGGCGTGTACAGATTGTGCATGACGTGCAGGCAATTGTCGGCCATGCACAGTGCCTTGAACTGTGGAAAATAGAAGTTCATCTCGGTCGGCGCTTCGGTGCCTTTCGTCAACTGGAACACGATCTTGACGCCGTCGATCGTCAGCTCCTGGCCCGTGGCGGTGACGTATTCGGTCGGCACCAGCGCCGTCACCCGTCCGCTCGAAATCCCCTTGCCGATGCCGTCGTCGACTTTGCCCCGTGGCGACAGCGGCAGCACGGTGCCGTACATGTAGGTCGAGCGGCGAGTCATGGCATTGCCTGCCATCACGTTCTCGCTGACGGCATGCTCGCGAAATCCCTCGGAAGCGATCACCCGCACCCGGCCGGCGCGCACTTCGGCTTCGGCCGCAACCCCCAGCGACCCTCCGAAATGATCGACGTGACTGTGCGAATAGATGATGGCGACGACCGGCTTCTTGCCCACGTGCTCGTAGACCAGTTCGAGCGCGGCTTTGGCCGTTTCCGACGAGACGAGCGGGTCGATCACGATGTAACCCGTATCCCCCACGATGAAGCCGATATTCGACAGATCGTAGCCGCGCACCTGATACACGCGGTCGGTGACCTGAAACAACCCGCGACTCATGTTGAGCCGGGCCATCCGCCACAGACCGGGGTGAACCGACTCGGGCGGCGCGCCCGCGTCGTTGAGAAAGGCATACCCGGAAAGGTCCCACACCGCGCGCCCGCGGGCGTCGCGAATCGTCGCGATACCCTCGGCGATCAGGCCGCGGCGCGCGTCGGCAAAGTCGGCTTCGTCGGCGAAGGGCATTTGCGCCAGGTACCGTTCGTTGGCCGCGCGCGTGATCGCCGTCGCCGGTTTCGGCTCCGCGGCCGGAAGTGCTCCCGGCAGCAGAATTCGAAATCCCAGAACAGCGGCGGCCCAGAATACATACTGCGGTCTGTGCGAATTTCGCCTCATGCGATTCTCCCAAATTGCACTGCAAGTGCCCCATCCGCTCGCCGCGGCCGGGGCACTGTTTCCTCGCGATTGATCCGTTTTCACTTCACCGCCAGGACAGCGTCGAGCGGCGCTTCGGTCGTGCGGCCTTCAACCGACGCGAATCCGGCCTGTTTCAAAAGTGTGTCGTACTGGGCCAGCGTTCGTTCTTTGCCTTCGGTGCACGTCAGCATGTTCAGGTTCTGCAGTTGCGCCCAGGCGGGGCCGGCCTGGTTTTCGAGCAACAGCTTTTCGGCGATGAGCAGCCCGCCCCCCTTCGACAGCGCGTCGTAGATTCGCCCCAGCAGCTTGCGGATTTTTTCTTCCGACCAGTCGTGCAGAATACGGCCCAGTGCGAACAAGTCCCCCGCAGGCAGCGGGTCGGCGAAAAAATCCCCCGCGGCAATCTTCACGCGGTCCGACACATCAGAGGCCCCGGCCATCTCGCGGGCCAGCGGTACGGCTTCCGGCAGGTCGAAGACGATCGCGTTCAGGTGAGGGTACCGCCGGCACGCGGCGATCGCCAGATGGCCCGTCGCGCCCCCCAGATCGACAAACGTGCGGAACCGGCCCAGGTCGAAGGCGGCGACGACGTGCGGCGAGCTGATCAGCCCGAAACCGTGCATCCCCATCAGAAATTCCCGCTTGGCCCGTTCATCGCGAAAGAAGTGCGAAAAGATCGGCCCGTCCCAGCCGAACACCTGCTGCCAGCGGTGTGTCCCTTCGCGCACGGCGTCTTCGAGTCGCTCCCACAGTTTCCACATCACCGAATTGCTGTAATTGAGGTAACCGGTCAACCGGTGCGGGCTGTGTGCGCAGAGATACGAGTTGGAAATCTCCGTGTTTTCATAGCGCCCGCGGGAAAACCGCAAGAGGTCCATGCCGACACAGGCCCCCAGCAATCGCTCAAGGGCGTCGGCGTCGACTTTCAATTCGGCTGCCAGCTCGGCAAGCGACTTTTGTCCGCCGGCCAGCGCATCGAACACGCCCAGCGACACGGCCGCGAACATGGCCTTCGACCGGCGGAACGCGACGAGCAGATCGAGGACAGGGGAAGGATCGGGCGGCGGCGGGGAATGCGTCATGGATTTCGGATTTGGGAATTCGGATTTCGGATTTGACACCCGTTTCTCCCCCCCTTAGCAAGGGGGGGCCGGGGGGGTGGGGTGAAGTTCGAAAATCAGTGCGCGGAATGCCGCCGGGGCACTCGTTTCAGCATTCTCTGGCGAATCGCTAGAATATCCTCACTTGGACATCAAAACGAAAGGTTGCTCATGAGATATGCATCCCGATTCTTACGGATTTCGCTGGTGGCATTCGTCGCGGCGGCTGGGGCGCGGGTGACGATTGCGGCCGAGGAGCAAGTCGACCTCGGCTCGATCACCGAACAGCATGTGATGATCCCGATGCGCGACGGCAAGAAGCTGTCGGCGTATCTTTTCTTTCCCAAGGGCGACGGCCCATGGCCCGTGCTGTACGAGCAGCGCTACGCCGACTTGCGCGCGGCCGGCACCCGCAAAGCGTTTGCCCGTCTCGCCGAAGCCGGCTACGTCGTGGCCGCCGAGAATTTCCGCGGGACGTACCTCTCCGAAGGAACCTGGGTGGGCTACCGCGCCCTGGGCTGGGGAGAGCTCAAAGACGGCTACGACACGGTCGAATGGCTGGCGACACAGCCCTGGTCGACAGGCAAGATCGGGACGTTCGGCAGTTCACAGGCCGGCTATGCCCAGAATTTTCTCGCGGTCACGCAGCCGCCGCACCTCGTCGCGCAATACATGATCGACACGGGCCTGAGCCTCTTTCATGAAGGCTACCGCATCGGCGGGACGACGCGCCCTGAACGATTCAAGGGAATGGACGCCGTCTGCCGCGACCCGAGCGACAACCAGGCGCTCCTGGCCGAGTGGTTTGCACATCCCACTTACGACGACTACTGGAAAGAAGAAGACTGCACCCGGTTCTTCGACAAGATGAACGTCCCCTGTTTCACCATCGGAAGCTGGTACGACTTCATGTGCCAGGGTTCGGTCGACAGTTTCATCGGCAGGCAGCATCGCGGCGGTCCGAATTCGCGCGGCAAGCAGCAGCTTCTGATCGGGCCGTGGCTGCACGGCGGCTACGCCGGCAAAGTCGTGAACAAAGTCGGCGACCTCACCTACCCCGACAACGCACGATTCGACGCCGAGAAACACCTGCTCAAGTGGTTCGATCATTACCTGAAGGGCATCAACAACGGCGTTGACCGCGACCCGGCCGTGCGGTTTTACGTGATGGGCGCCGTCGGCGAAGAGAACGCGCCGGGAAACACGTGGCGTCAGGCGACCGACTGGCCCGTTAACTCGACGCCCACGCCCTATTTTCTGCAGGAGGGAGGCGGCCTGTCGCTCCGCGCCCCGGGCTACGCCGAATCTTCGACAGAAATCGTCGCCAATCCGCTGCAACCAAACATCATCGCGGGCCGCGCCTTTCCGGGCGCTGCCGACGCGCGCAACTTCGAAAAACAGGACCACGTCAAGACGTTTACGACCGAGCTGTTGACCGCAGCCGTGGAATGGACGGGGCGCGTCCAGGCCGAGCTGTACGTGACGTCGTCGGCGCGCGACACCGATTTCATCGTCCGCGTGAGCGACATCTACCCCGACGGCCGTTCGATTCTGATCGCCGACTATGTCCGCCGGGCGCGGTACCGCGACGGCTTCGAAAAAGAAGTCTTCATGGAGCCGGGCAAAATCTACAAAGTGGCATTCGACGTGGGCTGGATGAGCCAGGTGTTTAACCGTGGACACAGCATCCGCGTGACGGTGGCCAGTACCGGTGCCCCCTTCTACGAGCCCAATCCCAACACCGGCGAGCCGCTGACGATCGAATTCCCCGAAAAAACCGTCGTCGCCAAAAGCCGCATCCTGCACAACTTCAAAAACTCCTCGCGGATCATCGCCCCTGTCAAAAAGTGAAACCACAGAAGCCCCGGACCTGCACGCAGCCGGAACGAGTTCAAACTCTATTTCATGTCTTTCGTCGTTTTCGTGGTTCCCGATCCGTGTTTTATCCGTGTTTCATCCGTGGCTAAATTCCGTTTCCCCGACCAATACGCCGCTCGATCATTAACCTCCGCATCACCCACGAGAAAAGGATCCTCCCATGCTTCGCACCCTCGCCGTTCCCAGTCTCGCAGTTCTATCGCTGTGGCTGGCCGCAGCCCCCGATCCGGTCAATCCCGACCCAAAATCACCGCGGCCGATCGACGCCGTCGACTCGGTGTTCATCGAGCAGCTCACCTGGATGGAAGTCCGCGACGCCATGAAAGCGGGCAAGACTACCGTGATTATTCCGACAGGGGGCGTTGAGCAGAACGGCCCCTACCTGGCGACCGGCAAGCATAATTACGTGCTGCAAGGGACCTGCGAGGCCATCGCCCGCAAGCTCGGCAATGCCCTCGTGTCACCGATCGTGGCGTTCGTCCCCGAAGGGAATATCGAACCGGCCAGCGAGCACATGCGATACCCCGGCACGATCAGCCTGACCGAAAGCACTTACCGCGCATTGCTCGTCGACATCTGCGCCAGCTTCCGGGCCCACGGTTTCACGAACATCGTGCTGATCGGCGACAGCGGCGGCAACCAGGCCGGGATGAAAGCCGTGGCGGCCGAGCTCAACGCCAAATGGGCCGGCGGCAAGTCCAGGGTCCATTTCATCCCCGAATACTACGACTACAAGGGAGTCGGCGACTGGCTCGAATCGCAGGGGATCAAGCAGACCCCGGCAGAATACCATGATGATTTTGCCATCACCGCCCAGATGATGGTCGTCGATCCCACGACGGTGCGCATGAAGCAGCGGATCGCCGCCGGCAAGTTTCGCATCAACGGCGTCGATCTCGCCCCCGCCGAAAAGACGATCGAAATGGGCCGCAAGATCATCGACTATCGCGCGACGCAGACTGTGGCTGCAATCAAAAAGTCGATGGGGAAATAGTTTTTTTCACGCGGACCCACGGGACGCCCCCCGTGGGCTTGGGGGAGTGCGAGCGATTTGTTTCGTTTGTCCCTTTCATCTCAAATCGCTCTTCCCTCTTCTTTCTTCGTTCAACATGCTGCTGCTTTCAGTCAACAACGTCGTCCGCCAGTTCGATGCGGCGCCCGTCCTCGACGGGGTGACGTTCGAAGTCCGCGCAGGCGAACGGATCGGCCTCGTCGGCCCCAACGGTGCGGGCAAGACAACGCTGATGCGCATCCTGACGGGGCAGGATGACCAGGACAAAGGCGACGTCGTCTATCACGCCTCGGCCCAGGCGACCCTGCTGGAGCAGGCCGCCGAGTTTTCCGAAAGCCGCACGCTGCTCGACGAGGCCAAAGACGGCCTCGCGCCGCTCTATGCGCTGCAACGTGAGGCGGAAGTCGTGGCCCACACGATCGCCGCCGAAACTGATCCGCAGGTTCGCGAAAAACTGCAGCGCCGGTACGACGCGCTGCAGCACGACCTGCACCGGCACTCGGCCTACAACATCGATCACCGCGTCGATGAGGTGCTGCTGGGGCTGGGTTTCACGCGTGACCAGTACGACCGGCCGATCACCCAGTTCAGCGGCGGGCAGCAGAACCGGGTCTTGCTCGCGCGCCTGCTGCTGGCCGCCCCCGACGTCATGCTGCTCGATGAGCCGACAAACCACCTCGACATCGCCGCGACCGAGTGGCTCGAAGAGTACCTCGCGCACTGTGAACAGGCGATGCTGGTCGTCAGCCACGATCGTTATTTTCTCGACCGGGTGACGAATCGCACCCTTGAGTTACACGCGGGAACGGTCGCCGACTATCCGGGAAATTTCTCGGCCTATTGGAAGCTCAAGGCCGAACGGGCCGAGGTCCAGGGCCGCACCTGGGAAAAGCAGCAGGCGTTCATCGAGAAAACCGAAGACTTCATCCGCCGCAATCACTATTCCAACAGCGTCCAAGCCCACGACCGCGAAAAGAAACTCGCCCGGCTGGAGCGCGTCGACCGGCCGCGTGAAATCGTCGCGCCGGCGATGGCCTTCGGCAAACCGAAGCGGACGGGCGACTGGGTCATCGAGGCGACAGACTTAACGAAGGGCTTCGATCGCCCCCTGTTCACCAATGTCTCGCTCAAGATTCTTCGCGGTGAGCGGGTCGGCATCTTTGGACCGAACGGCTGCGGAAAGACGACCCTGCTGCGGACTCTGTTGGGAGAGCTGACGCCCGATTCCGGCACGGTCCGTTTCGGAACGAATGTCGAAATCGCCTATTACGACCAGCAGCTCTCGGGCGTGTCGCCCGATATCGACGTCGTCGATGCCGTTCGCCCTGCTAATAATCCGACCATGCTTCCGGCCGCCGTACGTGACCTCGTCGCGCGGTTCGGCCTGCGGGGAGACATTGTCTTTCAGAAAGTCGCGAGCCTCAGCGGCGGGGAATGCAGCAAGGTGGCGCTGGCCAAAGTCGCCGCGCTCAACGCCAATGTCCTGATCCTCGACGAGCCGACGAACCATCTCGACCTCTGGTCGCGGGCCGCGCTCGAAGCAGCGCTGCGCGACTTCGAAGGGACACTGCTGTTCGTGAGCCACGACCGTTACTTCATGGACCGCGTGGCGACGCACATCTTCGCCTTCGAACCCGACCGCTGGCGCCTGTACGCGGGCAATTACACGAACTATCTCGATTCGCTGAAACGCGCTCGCGAAGAGGCAAGCACCACGGCGACCGGAGAGGCATCGGCAGAGCGAAAGACCAGGGAACTTGCGGCACGCGAGCAAAATCAACCGGCGCCGGTGCGGCGCAAGCGGAAATTCCCGTATCGCAAAGTGCACGATCTGGAAGCCGAGATCGCGACCTCGGAAGCACGCCTGGCCGAACTGCAGGAAGAACTGGGCAGCCCCGACCTGTACCGCGACGGCCAGCGCGTCAGGGAAGTCCGCGAGGCGTTCGAATCCGCCCAGGCCGAGCTGGCCCGCCTCTACGAACACTGGGAAGAAGCCGTGGAGTTGAATTGAGTCGGCTGGTTTCTCGGTCCAATTGCGTTGCCGAACTGCTGCTGAGACGTGTCTCAAGAGAGCCGCGGATTGAACACGGATACGGACGCGACTCCTTTCATCCGTGTTTTATCGGTGTTTGATCCGTGGCTAATTATTCCATCTCCTGGGCGAACAGACCTTTCATTTCAACTCGACAACGGCGAAGATTCGAACCATAGTGACTCCGAGGAAAAAGAGTTTGAAAATTCACAGTCTGCGCCAGTGATGCGTTCGGGCCAGACCGTGGCGTATCCCTTTGGACGGAAAGACGATTGAAGATGTCCGGGAGCGCTCCCAGTCCTGCTGATACCGCAACCAGGCAGGCTGCCGCATGGCAATCGTTATTGGAGAACCTGCGCCGTGAGCGCGAAGCAGTTGCGCTCGGCGGCGGCCAGAAGGCCATCGACAGGCAGCACGAAAAAAACCGGCTGACCGCCCGCGAGCGGATCGCCGCGCTCGTCGACCCCGGCTCCGAATTTCTCGAGCTCGGTCGGTTCGCTGCCTGGAACATGTATGCCGAGTGGGGATCGGCCCCCTCCGCCAGCGTGGTGTGCGGCGTGGGCGAGGTGGCGAACCGATCGTTTATGATCATCGCCAACGACGCCACCGTCAAAGCCGGGGCGTTTTTTCCGATGACGGTCAAGAAGGTGCTGCGCGCGCAGCGGATCGCGATGATCAACCGGCTTCCGCTGATTTACCTCGTCGATTCGTCGGGCGTGTTTCTGCCGCTCCAGGATGAAATCTTTCCGGACGAAGACGACTTCGGCCGCATCTTCCGCAATAACGCGGTGCTGTCAGCCCTGGGCGTGCCCCAGATCGCGGCGATCATGGGCAACTGCGTCGCCGGCGGCGGCTATCTCCCCGTGCTGTGCGACAAGCTGTTGATGACCGAGGGCTCGGGGCTGTACCTGGCGGGGCCGGCTCTTGTGAAAAGCTCGATTGGGCAGGACGTGTCGCACGAAGAGCTGGGGGGGGCGCACATGCACGCCGCCGTCAGCGGCACGATCGACTTTCACGAACCCGACGATCCAAAGTGCCTGACCCGCCTGCGCGAGCTGGCGGCCATGCTGCCGACCGATTCTAGCGCGTCGCAGTTTCGCCGCGATCAGCCCGCGTCGCCATCCCGGCCCGCCGACGACCTCTACCAGCTCTTTCCGGTCGACGCTCAGCAGCGATACGAAGTCCGCGATCTCATCGCCTGCCTCGTCGACGCGGGGTCGTTCCAGGAATACAAGGCCGACTTCGGCAAGACGCTCGTCTGCGGCTATGCCCGCATCGGCGGCTGGCAGGTCGGAATTGTTGCCAACCAGCACCACCCGGAAAAGACCGACAAAGCCGGCTTGCAGTTCGGCGGGGTCATCTACCACGAAAGCGCCGATAAAGCCGCCCGGTTCATCATGGATTGCAATCAGACCTGGCTCCCGGTCGTGTTCTTGCAGGACGTGTACGGCTTCATGGTCGGCCGCGATTCGGAGCAGGCCGGAATCATCAAAGCCGGCGCCAAGCTCGTCAACGCGATCTCTAACAGCCGCGTCCCCAAGCTCACGATCATTCTCGGGGGCAGCTACGGCGCAGGAAACTACGCACTGTGCGGCAAGGCGTTCGATCCGAGGTTCATCTTCGCCTGGCCGACGGCCCGCTATGCCGTGATGGGGGCCAACCAGGCGGCCGGCACTCTGCTCGAAATCCAGATCGCCGCGCTGAAGCGCGCCGGAAAAATCCCCGAGGCCGACGAGTTGGAAGAACTGCGTCAGAAAACGGTGGCGTCGTACGAGTCACAGACCGACGTGCGACACGCCGCCGCACGGGGCTGGGTCGACGAAATCATCGAACCGGCCGACACCCGCAAGACGCTGATCGCCGCGATCGGTGTCGCCACGCGCCACGCCGACGACACCCCGTTCCGCACGGGTGTCCTGCAAGTTTAAGCTGCGGCGTCAAAATACCAACCCGAAGCGCCAGCGAGGGAATGCATTGCGTGCGCTCGCAGACCGTGAGTGCTTGTGAAGCGCAACACAATCTGCAGATACCTCTCCACCGACGCAGGGTCGGTGGGGACCATCCCTTGAGAGCGCATGAATCCGACTCGCTGCGCGAATTAGACCAGCTCGTCGATCGCGCGCCCTTGCGGAATGATCGGCGTCGGCCGGCCTGTGAAGTCGTTGATGTGCGTCTCGACAGGAATCCCCAGATACCGGTACCACGTCGCCAACAGGTCGTTGGGGGTGAGCGGCCGCGTGTGCGGTTCGTCACCGCGGGCGTTCGTCGCACCAATGATCTGCCCGGTGCGCATGCCTCCGCCGGACATCAGCACCGACATCGTCTTGCCCCAGTGCTCGCGCCCCGGCTGCCCCTGGAAATTGCTCAGGCGCGGCGTGTGCGACATTTCGCCCGTCACGACCAGCAGCACCTTGTCGCTCAGGCCCCGGTCGTACAGGTCCTGCACGAGGGCTGAGACGATCTGATCCAGAACAGGCAGCCTGATCTTCATCTGCTCGAAAATGTTCCAGACGCTGGCGTGATCGTCCCAACTGAAGGCCTTCTGCCCCGGCACGCACGGAAAATCGACTGTCACCAGTCGCACTCCCGCTTCCACCAGCCGCCGGGCCAAGAGGCACTGCTGCCCCACCGCGTACCGACCGTAGCGATCACGCAACTTGGGATCTTCGCGGTTCATATCGAACGCGTCGCGCGCGGCGTTTCCGGTGAGGAGCGAGACCGCCTTGCCGTCGAACTTGTCCATTGACGACATCAGCCCCCGCGCGTCGATTTCGCGGCGGAGGTGATCGAATTGCGACAAGAGCGCCATGCGGTCGCCGAACCGGCCCTGCGTCACGTTGTTGAGCGCGAGATTGGGAACCTGGAAATTGTCCGCATTCGGGTCGGCGGAGACGATGAACGGTTCGAGGCCCCCTCCCAGGTAAGCCG
>JACQFH010000357.1 GCA_016200145.1 Planctomycetia bacterium
CCCGACCCGGAGCAGACCGGGGCCAAGGCGCCGGCACCGCCTCCGGCAGCTCCGCCGCCGGCCGAGGGGCAGCCCGCCGACGCGGCTGCCGCGGCGGCTGCGTCAAAGAACCCGTCGGACGCCGCCGCGGATATCATCCGGAATCACCGCACGCGCCGCCCCTCGTAGTCATCGTGGCGGGAAGCGACTCGTCGCTGCGCATGCACGTCGCAATGCCGACTTGGTCGCGGCGTACCTGACTTGTCCGCTTTCGGATGCATCCCCCTGTTGCCCGCAGAAAATCGTCGCTTGGCGCGAGCTCGATTCCATGCGACGATAATCGTGCGCGGCCGTGTTCGCGCCGGCACAAGGCCGGCGACCGGCGTTCGTTTCCTCTCACCAAGGAGCGTGCACTGTGGCTGATCCCGTCGACGTCCAGCAGAACTTCAAGGAATTCCAGGCCCTTCTCCCGTTGACGCTTTCGCTGGCCGGTCTCCCGCACAGCGACACGGGCAAATACTACACGGAGGAGCAGATCGAGGCCCGCGTGTTTACGATCAAATACGCCTATAAGGCGGCTCGGGCCCTGGCACGCGAATGCGTGCAGAAATGACGGGTTTCCGGCCTGTCGTGCGAGTACGGAAAGACAGGGTCTGGCGGCGCCCTGCCTGCCCGATTCCCTGCCGATCGTTTTGCCGGTTTCAAGGGATTCACGGCGGGCGGCAAGTCTCCTGAAACCGGCGGGCTGCGCCGCGGGTACTGTTTCTTGTGGAATGGAAGTTTCCGTGTCCGACGACGGTCAACTGGTTCGAGGCTGCCTGGCCGGAAACGCCGACTCGCTGCGTGAGTTCGTGCAGCGTTTTCAGGCGGCGGTATTCGGCCTGTGCTTTCGGATGCTGTCGCACCGCGAAGATGCCGAAGACGTTTCGCAGGAAGTGTTTCTGCGGGCGTTACGCAATCTGTCGCAGTGGGACTCTGCGCGTCCGCTGGCGCCCTGGCTGCTGACGATCGCCGTCAACCGGTGTCGGACGTGTCTTGCACAACGGGTGCGTCGGGCTTTGCCCGCCGAATTCGCTGAGATGGTCGCCGATCCTGCCGCCAGGCCGCCGCGGCTGGATCTGGCGGAAGAATTGCAACTGGCTGTCGATCGGCTTCGCGAAGAATATCGTCTGTGTTTCGTCCTGTACCACGTGAATGAATTGAGCCTCGTTGAAATCGCCGAGATCACGGGCAGTCCGCCCGGCACGATTAAGACGTGGCTGAGACGCGCTCGGCAGGAACTGGCCGACCATTTGCAACGACGTTCGATCGTTCCCCAGGTGAGCTATGACTTGCGCTGATTTCGAGACCCTGCTGGACGTGCAATTCGCCCCCGCGGCATTGCGTGAGCATCCGGCGCTCGCCGAACATGCCGCTGCCTGCCCCGACTGCCGTATTCGCTGGGAGAAATTCCGCCTGCTGGCTGACGCCGTCGTCGCCTGGCGGGAACAGGTTCCCGAGGTCGATCTGACGACGGCCGTGCTGGCTGGCCTGCCGTCTGCGGCGGCAGCGGGCACGGCGCGCGGCAGCAGGCATGCCGCGGCAACCCACCTCGCCGAGGCCGCGGCAGTGGAGAATCCACGTCCGACCGTCTCGGCTCCTGCACTCCGGGCGAAATCTGGTCTCGATCGCAGCCGCCGCGCGCTGGTTGTCGCGGCTGCGGCGCTCGCGGCCGTCGTGTCGATCGCCGTTCTGACGCCGGCCTTCAGGCAGGCTTCTCATCAGGCGAACTCCATAGTTCTCGTGCCGGCGACGGGCGCTCCTGTCCAGCACGATGGCGTGCGCCAGCCACACCGGTTGATGGCCCGCAGCGACGCAGTCCGCACGGGAGTGCCCAGCTCTTATTCCGGACTGGCCGAGCTTGCGGTGGGCGCGTGGGATGAAGTCTCAATGCTCGTCCGCCCCGAAGCAGTCGATCCGCACTCTCCCAGGCCCGCTCCAGGAAGCCGATCGACCGACGGCTGGATCGACGGCCTGCAGGATCAGCTCAAACCGATCGGTCGCGGGCTCGACAACGCATTCGATTTCCTGTGGCAGGCAGGTCAATCTGGAGACGGATAGGGGCATCCCCCGCGGCGTCACCGGCATACCCGGAAAAACCCCGCAATCCGCAAAATCTCCTGCAACCGAATATCTTTCGCCGTTGCTAGAGTTTACTCATCTTCGCTGACGATGTTTGAGAGAAGAGGTTCCCGGCGTCGGTTAGACTTGCTTCTATCCGCACGTCCCGCCCCGAAACGCTTCTTTCGACATTGCTTCGAGGACAAATGCCATGAGTGAACTCGACCACGCCGTTGACGTCCTTGTTTCCGACCGCCGGGGCAATTCCCGCCGGGGGTTCGGCGATCGCCGCGCCGCAGCCGGCGCCGCAGTTGTTCCGCCGCACGAAGAACGCCGTACGACCCCGCGCCGCAAAGTCGAACGTCGCCGCCAGATCGACCCGACGACATGCGAACGGGATTACACGGCGGATGAGATCGAATTCATGCGGGCCATGGACGACTACAAGCGAAAGAGCGGCCGGCAGTTCCCCACCTGGAGCGAAGTGCTGGAAGTGGTCCGCGGCATGGGCTACAAGCGCGACTGATCAGCCCCGCTCGCGTCAGCTTGCCGTGCGGCCGTACACCATCAGGGTGATGTCGTCGTTCTGATATCGCCCGTCGGCATGTTTGCGCACGTCGTCGCGGATGATCTTCCCGAGGGCCGAAGGCACTGGGGAGTTTTTGGCGATGACGTCGCGCAGCCGCTCGGGGGTATACAGGTCGCCGCCGTGGTTCATGGCCTCGCTGACACCGTCGGTGTACAACACGACCGTTTCCCCCGGCTGCAGCGTGCGCTTCAGTACGTCGTAGGGCATTCCCGCGACGACTCCCAGCGGCATGCCCACGGCCTCTTCGGGAAACTCTTCAATAGCGCCGTCGATTTTTCGCACCATGGGCGACATATGCCCGGCGATCGACAGCGACATTTCGTGCGATTCGGTGTCGATGATGGCGAGCGTGAAAGTGACGAATCGTCCTTCGACCGCGTGCGCACACATGTGATCGTTGATCTTTGCCAGGGCTTCGCCCACGTCGGGCACAAACTCCATCGTGCTCTGGACGGCGCTCGACAGCCGCGACACGACCAGCGCCGCAGGGACCCCCTTGCCCGCCACGTCGCCGAAGGCAATCGCCACCCGTTTGCCGCCCGGCAGCATGAAACAGTCGTAATAGTCTCCGCCGACTGCCTGCGCGGATTCGTACGTCGCGAAGAACTCGTATCCGGCGACCTGCGGCAGCGACTCGGGCAGCAGCGCCCGCTGCACCCCCTGCGCGATCTGCATTTCGTTGTCTTGCTTGACCTTTTCGGTGTAGCTGACGACGAGACGCGCATTTTCGTAAGACAGCGCCGCCTGCCCGGCCACTGCCAGCAAGAGGTCGAGGTCATCGGTCTGGAACTGCTTCAGGGGATTCTGGGTGTCGATGTTGATGATCCCCAGAGGCTCACCGTCGAGCCCCAACAGCGGCACGCACATCATCGAGCGGATCGTGAAGTTGGCGATCGACTCACTGGCCTGGAACCGCGAGTCGCTGGCCGCATCGGCCGACAGCACCCCGGTTTTGTCAGTGAGCACTTTGTTGACGATCGTGCGGCTGAGCTTGACCGACTCGTCTTCCCCGGGGCGGCTGTGCTTGATGGCCCGCGGAATCATCTGCCCGTTCGCGCCTTCCTTGAGCAGGATGCAACCCCGGTCAGCCCCCGGAAAGATCGTGAACAACGTGTCGAGGATTTTCGGGAGCAGCGCGTTGAGGTCGACGGTACCGGCCAGCGTGCGGCTGATCTCCAGAATCCCCTTGAGCTTGGCTGCCGGCTGCACGTCGAGCGCCCCGAACCGGCCGGCCGAAGTGCCTCCCACGGCGCCCGTAATCGTCGCCGAGTCTTCAGCCTCTTCCGCCATGTCGAACTGAAACGTCGCCGTCTGGCTCTCAGGAGGCGACGCGGCGGCAGGGGGCCGGGCAGGAGGCGGCACCCGATTCTGCGGGGCGGCCGCCTGATCGACGAACCGGATCAGAATCGGGCCGAGCTTCACGCGGTCGTCGTGCTTGAGCAGCGTCCGCGCCGCGATCCGCACGCCGTTCACCGTCGTCCCGTTTCCGCTCCCCAGGTCTTCCACCAGAAACTGGTTGCCGTCGCGCACGATTCGCGCGTGCTTGCGCGAGACCATGTTCGAATCGATCTGAATCTGGCATTCCGGAAGCCTGCCGATGACCGTTTCGTCCAGCGACAGATCATGCGTCGTCGATTCACCCGACTTGAGAATCACAATGCTGGGCATGGGACCTGACTGCCACTCTTGGCAGATTCTGTGGAGCTACCGCGAAGTTTTGACCCTGGCGGGAACCTTAAGCCGATTCGGCCCGCCGCCAAACGACCGCACGCACGCGCAATCCCGGATTCTCGATTCTAAACCCAGCCCGCAGACTTCGCAACTACCTGTCAGGCCGAAAAGCCTGACCTACGCCCGCGGCGGGAAAACTCGTTCGACGTTGCCGCGCAGCACCAGCTTGCCGAGCGCCAGCGCCCGGTCTTCGCTCCAGTTCCGTTCGACGACGAAGTCCTGTGCCAAGACGCGCGCCAGCACCTGCCGGTACATTGCGAATTTCGGCAGCGCGAATTCCAGCTTGTACATGTCGCTGTAGTAGCCGATCTGCTTCGTCTGCGGGACGGCCGTCAGGCGCGTGCGGCAATCGAGCTCGATGTACGCCGGTGTATTTGAATACCACCAGTGCCCGTTGGTCACGACGTTCGGAAAAATCCAACTGTAGCTGACCAGGTCCTGGTTCATGCCATGCGCCAGCACCGAGATCGGAAATGTCACTTGGGGAAAGGCGTTGAACAGGCGCCGGTACTGGATCAGCGAACAGCGGCTGTCGAACAGGTCCTGCCCCTGGTAGACCCCGGCTTCATACACCCGCCGGTTGACGCCGATCATCAGATCGAACGGCAGGCGGAGTTCGGCGCATTTCTCCGCCAGCTTCCAGAAGACGTATTGTGCCAGAATGTTCCGTTCGTCGAGGCCCAGCTCCGTTCCCTTGGCGATCGCGGTCAGCAATTTGCCTGCCGTTGCCGGACCGACCGGCGTCGCTTCGAATTCGGGCGGGAGCGAAATCGCACAGGCCCGCGCACCGGCTGCGACGAAATGTCCGAACAACACTCCCAGCGCCCGTTCGAAGTCCGCCGGACTGCCCACGTCGACGTTCGTCGCCACCGCCAGGCGCGTCCGAGTTTCCGACTTCGTCAAATGGAATACCAGGTCGTCGGTCCGCAGGCAGGGGATGTAACGGCTCGTATCGAATCCGGCCAGCGGATCGTCGAAGTCGTTCGTCAGAAAAATCGCATCGAGCCCCGACTGGTCGAGCACCCGATTTTCCCAGCCAGGCGACGACAATACGGCCAGTGCGTCGTCATACAGCTTTTCCCAATTGGCTTCGGTAATCGTTTCGCCATCGAAGTGGAAGAACGCCCGGCACAGCCCGATCAGCCAATTGTATTGCACCGTGTTCTCGATGTCGCGCAGGCTGGGAACGATCCGGGCGACTTTTTCCTTGGGATCCAGGCCCGGCTCTTCGATACGCTCGCGCGCCAGGCCCGCAGAATGGGCCAGCTCGGTGTAGTAGTGGTAGCCCAGAATGTCGGCCAGCGTCTTCGACGCCGCGGCGTGCGGATTGATGTGCGAGTGTGGGTCGATCAGTCGCACCTGGTTCAGTTCGTTGAGCAGACGCCGTTCAAGTTCGAGAGTCATCGTGGGCTTTCATAGAGTGTTAGGGCTGTGGCCCTTATACGAATCGCCGCGTGCGACGGCAACAAGCGTGGGAAAACTGCAGCAGCAACCGGGGATGCACCACCAGAGCGTGCCGACGAATCTCCCCAATCAATCACTTGACGACCGGCGCCGACACGGGCAAACTATTTAGACATTCATCTAAATAAACCGCCCGGTGCCTTCACGGAGATGCGACATGATATTTGCCCGACGTCTGCGGCCTACGTTTCCGGAGACCTCGACTGTTCGTCGTTTCGCTTCGGTCATCCTGCTGTTGCCGATCGTTGGAATCGCCAGCGCCTGCAATACCAGCACTCCACCCGCGGCACCGAAAGGTGCGGCCCCCGCGGCGACTCCCGCGCCGGCGCAAACTCCGGCTGCAACCAGCGTATCCGGCGACAAGGCACAGCCGGCGACGGATCCCGCTCCCGAGAAAAGTACAGCGTCGACCCCGGCGGCGTCCGACCCCGCCACCGATTCGAAAGCCGACGCGGCGCCGGCCGGACCTGAAGCGGCCGCGGTGGAATTCGTCGCCGCGCTCGTCGCCGGCAATTTCGACAAGGCCGTCGCCGATTTCGATGAAACCATGGCGAAGGCCATGCCGGCCGAGAAGCTCAAGCAGGCCTGGTCTGGAATCGAAACCCAGGCCGGCAAGTTTCAGAAGCGCCGCTCGACCCGCGTCGAAAAGGTGACAGCCAACAACGTCACCTACGATTCGACCTTCGTCACCTGTGAATTCGAGAAGGCCGCGATCGATGTCAAAATCGTTTATTCACCGGCCGGCAAGGTCTCAGGCCTGTTTTTCGTTCCTGCCAAGACGGCGTTTGTCGGGAAGGAAGAACTGTGGCTCGGCGAATTGAATGCCGGCGGCGCCAAGCTGCGAATTCTGTTTCACATCGGCAAGACGGCGGACGGCAAAGACGCGGCCACGTTCGACAGCCTCGACCAGGGACAGAAAGGTCTTCCCGTCGATTCCGTTACGAAAAAAGACGGCAAGATACGGCTCGAAGCAAAGGCCCTGAAGGTCGTCTATGAAGGGACGCTCAACGAGGCCGGAACGGAAATCACCGGTGAATGGCAGCAGGGTGGCGCCAAACTGCCGCTCAATCTCAAGCTCGTCGACTCCGCGCCGCAGGCCCGGCGCCCCCAACTTCCGAAAGCCCCGTTCCCCTATGACGCGATCGAAGTGGGATACGATAATAAGGCTGCGGGGGTGCACTTGGCCGGGACGCTGACGGTCCCGCACGGCGCCGGCCCCTATCCCGCGGCGATCCTGATCACCGGGTCGGGCACTCAAGATCGCGACGAAACCATTTTCGAGCATAAGCCGTTTCTGGTGCTGGCCGACTATCTTTCCCGTCGCCGGATTGCTGTGCTGCGCGTCGACGACCGCGGAATCGGCGGCTCGACAAAAAGCGAGACCGAAGCCACGACGGCCGACCTGGCCGTCGACGTGCAGAGCGGCATCGAGTTTCTCAAGGGCCGGCCCGAAATCGATCCGCAGCGGATCGGGCTGATCGGGCACAGCGAAGGGGCAATCATCGGCCCGCTCGTGGCGTCGCAAGGCAACGACGTGGCCTTCGTCGTGATGCTGGCCGGCACCACCGTGAACGGCGAGCAGGTCCTGTATGAACAAGGGGCCGCGCTGCTCAAGGCGATGGGCGCCTCCGAAAAAGCCCTGGCGACTCAGCGCGAGCTGCAAACGAGAATGTTCCAGATCATCAAAGACACGCCGGACGCTGACGCCGCCGCGAAAAAAATCTCGGAGTCGGTTGCGGAACTGATGGAATCGCTTGATGCCGAGTCTCGCGCCGGCGTGGGCGACGCGCAGGCCAACGTCGCCGCCCAGGCGAGGCGCATCGTCTCCCCCTGGTTCCGGTATTTCCTCACGTACGATCCGCGCCCGGCGCTCGAAAAAGTCCGCTGCCCGCTCCTGGCGCTGAACGGCTCCAAAGACGCGCAGGTCGTGCCGCAGCAGAACCTGCCGGTGCTGCGCGACGTGCTCGCCGAATCGAAGCACCCAGACTACGAGATTCACGAGCTGCCCGATCTCAATCACCTGTTTCAGACCTGCCGCACCGGCGCTGTCAGCGAGTATGGCCAGATCGAAGAAACCTTCGCCCCGTCCGCGCTGCAACTGGTCGGCGATTGGATCGCACAGCGGTTTGTCGTGTCAAACTGAAGTCTGCACGCTACACTTCACGGCGTCAAAAAAGGATTTGTCGATGTCGATGGAAGAAATGCTGCAGGTTCAGGCGCTGGCGGTGGTCCAGGGGATCGCCGAGTTCCTTCCGATCAGCTCATCGGGACACCTGGTGGTCCTGGGGAAACTGTTCAAAACCTGGTTCGGCGGCGATCAGGAAAGCATCGTGCTCACCGTGACGTTGCACGTCGGTACGCTGGCGTCCCTGCTGGTCGTCTATCGGCGTGACCTGTGGGTAATCTGGCGCCAGCCGAAATTGTGCCTGGCAATCGTGCTGGCGACGATCCCCGCGGCCGTGCTGGGAATCACGCTGAAAAAATACGTCAAGCCGACGTTTGAAATGCCGCTGGTCGTGGCCTGCGGCTGGCTGGTGACGGCGGGGTTTTTGTGGTCGGCGCAGAAATTCGGCGGCAACTCCCGCCCTCTCGAGGAACTGACCTTCCGCGACGCGCTGACTGTCGGCGTCTTTCAGGCAATCTCGGCGCTATTCCGCGGCGTCTCGCGATCGGGGAGCACGATTTCCGCCGGGCTGTACTGCGGCCTGCGGCGGGATGCTGCTGCCTCGTTCTCGTTTCTGATCGCGATCCCGGTGACGGCCGGTGCGGCGCTGGTTGAGGCAGCCCCGCTGATCAAGCTGGCCGTGTTGGGACCGCAGCACGACGGCGAGACTTTCGCGAAATACCTGGGCGGTTACTCCCCGGAGGCGCTGCTGCTGGGAGCGTTAACGTCGTTTGTCGTCGGTGTCGTCTCGCTCCGCTGGCTGATCCGCATCATCGCGAAGCGCGGCCTCAACTGGTTCGCGGCGTACTGTGTGATCGCCTCGTTACTGACCTTCGGCTGGCAGGGGTATTTGTACGTGAACGGCCGGTAGCCCGACCTACCGCTTTGACTTCTCGCGCGGCGGCGTCCAGAGAGTCGCGCCGATGTAGCGTTCGGATCCGCGCTTCTCATCCCAGAAGTAGTAGATCACCACCACGCGGCCGTCGGGGCGTTCGACACAACGCGGATAGCCGATGTCGCGGCCGCCGCCGTCGCTTCTCAGAGCGATCGGGTCGCTCCACGACGCTCCTGCGTCGCTGCTGAGGCGTGTAAAAATGCCGAACGGCGGCGCGCGATGTCCATAGGCCAGGCACAGTCGGCCGTCTGTCAGTTTGATGAGATGCGGCGGATTCCCTTCGCCGGTGTCAGGAACAGGATCATTGAGGTAGGTCCACGACTTCCCATCGTCATCCGATTTCCAGGCCTCGATCCAGCTTCGCCGCGCGGGCGTCTCTTCCAGCCGGCGGATGGTCGTCAACAGTTCCCACCGCCCGAGCCTTACGGTCGACGGCATGATCGAGTAGCCCTGCGGCTCGGGGCCGATCAGTGACACCAACGTCCACATTTTTGCCCCGTCGATGGTACGGACGCAGATCGGGCGACCTTCCCGCGAGTTGCCCTTGGCAGACGTCAGAAACAGCAGGCAGTCGTGCGGGCCGTTGACGACATAGTCGGTTCGCGCCGCGATCCCCGGTTGATCGAACAGGGGCAGTCGGAATGGCCCTTTCCACGAATGGCCGCGATCGTACGAATAATAGAATCGCGATGTCCCGGTGTGCGTGCCGGCCATGCGGCACGTCATTGCAAAATCGGGATGGGTGAAATCGATACCGCCGGGGCAGTCAACCAGTTCTGGCTCCGTGTACTCGGGCGGCACCTTGCCGTGCCGCATGCCGGCGGTCCCCAGCAGCACCCCTTTCGCGGCGGGGTTTTCGATCGACCAAGTCGTTCCACCATCGCGACTGCGGGCCAGGAGGTGCTCTTCAGGCTTGTCGTGGTCGATATTGTGCCGGGCCGGGCCGAGGTCTTTGTGATAGCCGGCGCTGAAGCCGACGAGGATTTCGTTCCCCCAGGACCAGATGCCGTGATTAGCCGGCCATCCGCCGAAACGTCCCGGCTGGCGGTAGACCACGACATGTTCGACTGCAACATCCCCTGCGCAGGCAGCAGCCAGGATGAGAATAAGCGTCGGCATGACGGGATTGTAACCGCACTGTACGCCGAACAGAAAGTCGGCACGTCGCGTAATGCCCTTTCCTGGCGACGACGATCCTGGGAAAATCGGGGCTGCACGTGGAAGACGACCGGTCTAGCGCCGCATTCGCGACTGCACGGACGGCATCCATCGCGAGACTTTTGCACAGGAGCCGTGACACCATGAAAGACGATGTGATATTGAATGAATTGCAATTGGTCGAAGAACTGAAGACGCTCGCCGGGTGGGAAATTCGCGACGGTTGGCTCCGCCGCACGTACAAGACACCCGGCTGGTCGCACACGCTGATGCTGGCGAACACAATCGCCTACACCGCCGAGGCCGCGTACCACCACCCCGACCTCTCGCTGGGCTATGCGGCGGTCACCGTGAAACTGCAGACGCACCGCGTGCGCGGCATTACCACAAGCGACACCACCCTGGCCCGCCGGATCGACGAAGTGGCGCTGTGGAAGGGCCAATGGCATCGAGGATTGGCGGTCAACCGTTGACTTCACGCCGCGCGGCAGGGAGCAGACGCTTGGCGGTGTTGCTGGCCGGCATCGCGCTATGCGCGATCGGTGTATCAACAGCGCGGGGCGAAGAGATTCAGCCGGCGACCGATCGGCCACAGCCGAAATCGCCCGAGGAGAGCGCCCGGTGTGCAAAACTCCCACCCGGGTTCCGGCTCGACCTGGTGGCCGCCGAGCCCCTCGTCCGCGAGCCGACGGCGATGGCCTTCGACGGGCGCGGCCGGATCTTCGTCTGCGAGATTCACGGCTACAATCTCGACGGCTATCTCGACATCATCGAGCTCAACAAGACCGGCAAGCTCGACCGCGAAGTGCGGCGCGTGCGACATGCCACTCCCGAGTCGCAGGAGGCAGCGAAAAAGGAAACGTACGGCACCGTCAAGCTGCTGCGCGACACCGACGGCGACGGTCGCATGGATGTGGCGGACGTCTGGGCCGATCGGCTACCGCCCTGTTATGGAGTGACCCCCGCGCGCGGCGGCGTCATCGTCATCTGTGCCCCCGACATCATTTACCTGGCCGATCGCGACGGCGACGGCATTGCCGAAGTCCGCGAGACGCTGTTCACCGGGTTCGCCCGCGAGTACATCGAACGCGGGATCAACAGTCCGCGGCTGGGTCCCGACAACTGGATCTATTGCGCTGCCGGCGGAGGGGGAGGGACGATTACCGGGCCAAAACTCGCACGCCCGGTCAAAATCGGTCACACCGATTTTCGCTTCAAACCCGATGGCAGCGCGATCGAGCCGGTGACGGGACGGGAGTCGATGTTCGGGCTGGCGATGACCGACTTCGGCGACCGCTTCCATACGATCATGACGTACGTGATTCCGATTCCCGACCGCTATCTGGCGCGAAATCCCTATGTGCAATCACCTGCCGCCGAAATCGGGATCATCCCTTCGCGGCAGCTCTTTCCGATCAGCCAACCCGACCCGTGGCGGAAGGCGCGCGGCCAAGACCCGGCCTGGGTGCAGTTCTACGGCGCCGCCGAAACGCAGCCGAACGGCCAGTTCACCGCCTCGAGCGGCCAGACCATCTACCGGGCCGATGCCTTCCCCGCGGAATATCGCGGCAACTACTTCGTCTGCGATCCGGCGAACAATCTCATCCACCGCAGCCTGCTCGAACGGCGCGGGGCCGAGTACGTCGCGCGCCGGCCCGCCGAGAACGAAAATTCCGAATTCGTGGCGTCCACCGACCAGTGGTTCCGGCCGATGAACCTGGGAGTCGGGCCGGATGGCGCCCTCTATATCGTCGACATGTACCGCGAGATTGTCGAAGACTTCTCGGCCATCCCCCGCTTCCTGCAGCAGCAATATGCCGAGAGCCTGATCGCCGGCAAAGACCACGGCCGCCTGTGGCGCCTGTCGTGGCAGGCGGGCCCGGCAGCGGCGCGCGGGGCCGTTCCCGTGCGGCTCAACTCGGCAACACCCGGCGAGCTGGTGAAGCATCTCGATCACCCCAATCCCTGGTGGCGCGAAACGGCTCAGCGTCTGCTCGTAGAACGGCAGGACGTCTCGGTGCGCCCCGCGCTGGCGAACCTGGTGCGCCAGGCGAAGACGACGCAGGGGCGCATGCACGCCCTGTACACGCTCGAGGGGCTGTCGCGCCTGGAACCGGCAGACGTCGTGCAGGCTCTGGCAGATACGAGCGATGGCGTGCGTGTGCATGCCTTGCAACTGGCTGAGCGCTGGCTCGACAGCGACCCGCCCGTCCTCGAGAAAGTTCTGACGCTTGGCAACGATGCCGACCCGCGTGTCCGCGTGCAGTTGGCCCTGACTCTCGGGCAAAGCCGCGACGAGCGTGCCATCGCCGCGCTGGCCCGGCTCGCGGCCGGGCATGGCGACGAATTGTGGATGCCGGCGGCCATCATCAGCTCGGTCGCGCAAAATGCAGACGCGTTCCTGGCACGCCTGCTGAGCGCAGGTCCGTCAAGCGCCGGAACGCAAGCGGTGCTGGGTCTCGTGGGAGAAACGATCGGCGCGCAGCGCAACGCGGCCGCGGTTGGTCGCTGCCTGCAGCAGACGGCAGACCTGACCGGCGCCGACGCAGCCCGGCAGCAGCTCGTCTTGCTGAACGGGCTCGTGCGCGGCCTCGGGCGGGGGAAACCGCGGGCACTGCCGAGCGAGCCGGTCGCCCGCGGGCTGGAACGGCTGCTGGCCAGCCCGTCGGCGGAAGTCTCGGAGCGGGCCGTGCAGATCGCCGGTCTGTTGCAGCTTAAGGATTCGCCGGCGATGCAGGCGGCCTGGGAGACGGCTTCGAACGTGGCGCGGGATGGGGGCCGGCCACTCGCCTCGCGGCTGGCGGCGGTCACCCTGCTGGCGGTGGCCCCGTGGGAGCGGCAGCAGTCGCTGCAGGAGCTGCTCGACGCCCGCCAGCCCGGCGAATTGCAGCTCGCCGCCGTCAAGGCGCTGGGAAATGGCGACCACCCCGACGTCGCCGCAGCGCTCCTCAAGAACTGGACGGGGCTGGGGCCCAGGGTGCAGGAATCGATCGTCGATTCCTTCTTCGCCCGGCAGGACCGCTTGCCACTGTTCCTGGACGCCGTCGAACGCGATGCCGTTCCCGCGTTCACGATCAGCGCTCTGCGGCGCGAGCAGCTTCTCGAACATGGCAATGCGGAGCACCGCAAACGGGCGCGGCAACTTCTGGCGGGACGCGCGAACGACGATCGGGGCGCGGTGGTTGCGAAGTATGCGTCGGCCCTCACCCTGCCGCGCGATCCGCGGCGCGGCGAGGCCGTTTACGTGAAGACGTGCGCCCGGTGTCACCGGCTGGGGGAGCAAGGGCTGGAGGTCGGGCCCGATCTGCTCGCCGTGCGGACGCGCCCCGATGAGACATTGCTCGCCGACATTCTCGATCCGTCGGGCGCGCTGGCGCGGGGCTACACCGTGTATGCCATCGTGACGACCGACGGTCGCGTGCATACGGGAATCCTGGCAGGGGAAGCGGCGACCAGCGTGACGCTGCGGAACGCCGCCGAGCCGACGCCGAAGAACGAAAAGCCTGCCGTGGTGGAAGACACGATTTTGCGCCGCGACATCGACGAAATGCGAACTCTGTCGAAGTCGCTGATGCCGGAGGGGCTCGAGAAAGAGCTGACGCCGCAGAACGTGGCCGACCTGCTCGGTTTCCTGCGCCACTCGCTGGGGCCGGTTGTGTCTCCGGGGGTGGTGCTCTTCGACGACGAGCCGGAGTTCGTCGCCGCGCTGAAGGAAGGGGCTGCGCGGGCCAGCCTCAGCACGGCGGACAAACATGCCGGCGCCGCGGCGCTGCTGGTGACGGCGGGCCAGAGGTATTCGCCGCGCATCACGGGATGGGAGTACCGCATCGTCGAAAACCCGGCCGGCGAGCCGGCCGGCGCGGCGGGGAAGGCAGCGAATCAGACCCGCCCGCCAAACGGCTTCCGGTATCTGCGCTTCGCCTGGAAGTCGGCGGGAGCGAAGGGGGTAATGATCGAACTGGCGGCACAGGGGGCCTGGCCCCCGGCGGACAGGCCGCTGCGCCGCTATTTCAGCGGCGAGAACTCGAGCGGCTGGCAGGCCATCCGCGTGGCGGAAGACGTTCCCGTCGAATGGACCGTCGTCACGGTCGATCTGTGGAAAGACTTCGGCGATTTTACACTGACCGGCATCGCCCCCACCGCCCTCGACGGCCCCGCCCTTTTCGACAAAATCGAACTCCTGCAATCACTCCCCGACCGCCCGTCGCTGGATGTACGGCGGAAGTGAAAGGAGAACGAAATCGCCCGGCCGCGGGCTCAGCGCTGTCAGACCGGAAAGCCTGACCTACTCCAGGTACTCAACCAGCCGCCGGTACGTTTCATGCCGGCTCTTGAACCCCGCAGCTCGCGCGGGGCGCGGGCTGGGCGCGCCGGCGGAAAGGGGGTGGGCGACGCCCAGGGGCGCTCCCGCGTCGACGCCTCCCTGGTTGACGAGCGAGACGACCGTCTGCACGCCGATCTGTCCGCCCCCCGTGTGGCAGCGGCGGCAATCCTGCGCGAGCGTGAGCGAGCGGCCGGCCTCGCCCCAGTCGGGGGCTTTTTCCGACTGAAAGATCACCCGGTAGATCGGCTGATCGTCGGGCTCGCGAGCCAGACCAACGTATTTCGCGCCGTCGAACAGCAAGCGCCGCTTCAGCGTGTATTCCGATACATTCATCCCGACCCCCGTATTCGTCGGCGGTTCAGGTCTGCCATCGACGTTGCGGAAGACCCGCAAGCGCACCGATTCGACGATCGGCGTCGGCACGGGGCGTAACTGGTCGTCGAGCGTGATCAGGAACTGCACGAGCGCCACTTCCATCCCGACCGGAATCTGCCGCGTGCCGTCGCGGACCATGATGAACCCGCTGTGCGCGCCGAATTTCCAGTCGATCCCCTCGGCGTCGATGTGCTTCAGGAAGTCGTCAAGCGCCGCCCGACCGCCGGGATACCGGTAGAAAATGCGGAAGTACGAGCGCGCCTTGTAATTGCGGGTGTGCAGCGTGATGAAGCGGTCCTGGATGTCCTCGTGGATGTTGCTCGGCTGAAAGAAATCGATTTCAAACCATTCCTCAGGCGACGTGAACAGCTTCGGCGGCAGATAGTCGACGGCTGGTTCGTTGCGATGCTCGGCGGCAAACCGGCCCGACTTGACGGCCAGCGAATAATTGTCGGGAAGCGACTCAATCTCGCGCGGCGACAGCGTCAGCTCGCGAATGACGGCCGCGAGCTTGCGGCGCAGGGCATCACGCCGGCGCCGCGTCGCGTGATCCCCGTCGCGCTCGATATTCCGGCTGACATAGAAATCGAATGCTGCCCACAGGTCACGCTGCAGCATGGCCCGGCGCAAGGGATCGGCTGGGCGCATTTTGCTCGGGGCGGCGAGGGACTCGTCGAGCAGCGCCGAAAGCCGCTGGCACGTCGCCGCCTCCGACCAGTAGGCGCTGCCGGGCCAGGCCAGAAAGTCGATGACGTCGCCCCCTTCGATCCGGCGGACAGGCGTCCCGCCGCGTTTGGTGGGGATCTAACGTAGAACGCCGCGAACAGTCGATTGGCGAGACTCTGCGGATCGGGATCGTAGATGGCCGGAGGCGCGTCGCTCTTGAGAGACCCGGCGAGTTCGCCGTCGTGGTAGTACGCCGGATCGGCATCGGCCGGTTCCGCCGCGCCGCTGATTGCAGCGTGGGACAGGGCGATCAAACAGGCGATTATGATGAGTCTGAAATGATTCATTGACCAATTCCCAAGAGTATCTGCAGACGGTTCTATTTGTGCCTCGTGGCCGAGAGAATTCAATGACGCCGAAGGTCCGACGTATGAGCCAGGAGACCCGGCAGAAGAAGCCCGACGCGTGAGCGAGGGGACACAAGCGAGCGTCGACGCGAATTGGAACGGCCTAAAAAAAAATGTCCGGTGGCACTTGTGGCGCAAAAGGGCACTTGTGGACGAATGCCCCTCGCTTACGCGTCGGGCTACCAGGCTGACTACTCGACGGATTTCGAAGGAAGCTGAACCTTGTTCATGAGCCGGGCATCGCGCCACCACAGACATCCGAATCCGATCGCGAGCACGATGCTGGCGAATTGATATGCCGTCCAGCCGCCGAGGAACCTGGCTTCCGGGCGGATGAACTCAGTCGCAAACCGATACGCGGCATACAGGATGATGTACAGCTTCATCAGATTTCCCCGGCACCAGCCGTTGTGCAATACAATCGCCAGAACAATGGCGCAAGTCGCGTGAAAAATCGATTCGTAAATCTGCGTCGGATGCCGGGGCAGCGGATCGACATGCGGAAACACGACGCCCCACGGGAGATCGGTCGGCGTCCCGTAGCAGCATCCGCCGACGAAGCAGCCGAGCCGCCCGATGGCGATCGCCGCGGCGACCGGCACGACGAAACTGTCTCCGGTGCGGACGCGGACTCCCAGGCACCACTTGGCGGTTTCGACTCCGAAATAACCGCCCACCATCCCCAGGAGGATCGTCTTGCCGTTCGAAAACCACGCCGCGCCGCTGAGGAATTCGTTCCAGTCGGAAAAGACGAATGGCAGCTTTGCGCCGATCATCGCGCCGCAGAATGCCCCCAGGCCCACACCCAGTCGTTCTGTGGATGACAGGCCCAGACCGCGCTGCGAGTAGCGGGCGATGCAGACCGCGACGCCCACCGCAGAAATGATGATCGCTCCGTAGGCCAGCATCAGCTCGCCACTTCTGCAGGCAGTTGGTGCAGCTCGGCTGCAGCCGGCTCGACGAGCGGTGGCAGCGGCACGTGACCGTCGCGATACAGCAGGTTGTAGGCACAGAACGGAATCAGATGTCCGCTGGGCAGCAAATGATGCACGCACGACTTCATCAACTGCCGGATGTCGAAATTGTAGGCGTCCATGAAGCTCGTCGTCGTGATCCGAAAGACGTCGGCCGGCGAAAGGTCCTCGGCCAAGCAGCGGCGGAAGAATGACGCGGCCAGTTTCGCAACCTGGGGATCGAGCGGCGGCGAATCGGGCCCGCCGAGCACCGGCAGGTGGGCGCCAATCCCGTCCCTGCGAGGCCCGGGAAAGGCCACCGGTCCGCAGCCCTCGCTGCATCCACAATTTTGCCGCGACAGAAATTCGCCGATCAGCGAGCGGGCGCTCCCCCGATTGAACGTAATGCCGTTTGCCAGCAAGTCGAGATGGTTGGCAATGTCGATGAATCGGGTGAGCGGCACCGACTGCGAGCCTTCTCGATAGGCGTAGGCCAGCGAATGCGCATTCGGATGGGCGCATGGCAACGGAAGAAAATCAGATTCGTTCCACGCGCCGCTGGTCTGCTCGACGATGCCGCGAATTACGTCCGGAAACGTGACGCGCCGTTCGAGCGATTCGGGAAGCACGTGCCGGCCGACGTAAGTCGCCGGCTGAAAACTGGCGCCGGTGATCCACGGCCGCTCGAGTCCGAACCGCGCGATTTTTCCGTACTGGTCGTCGTTGACGCCGGCCTGCACGGTCGTCACCAGGATGATCCGCACGTCGAGTTCTCCCAGCAGCTCGATCGCCTTCAGCTTCGATTCGAGCAGCGCCTCGCCGCGCAGTTCCCGGTTGATGCCGTCGTCAAATCCGTCGAACTGCAGGTAGACTTCGCAGCGGCGGTTGCGGCGCGCGAGCTCTTCTCGCAGGCGGCGATCGGTCGCCAGGCGGATGCCGTTCGTGTTGATCATCACCATGTCGATCGGCTGCGAGCAGGCATAGTCGAGAATCTCGACGAACTGCGGGTGAACCGTCGGCTCGCCCCCCGAGAGTTGCAGAATCTCAGGTCGCCCCTCCGCGGCCACCAGGTGATCGATCGCACGCCGACAATCTCCCAACGGCAGCAGCGTGCCCCCCGGGGCGCTTGACGCGTAGCACATCGGGCAGGTGAGGTTGCACGACGACGTGATTTCCAGCACGGCGATGCACGTGTGCTGTTCGTGTTCGGTGCACAACCCGCAGTCGTAAGGGCACCCGCGGCGCGGTTCGATCGCGAATCGCGCGGGGACTCGGCCCGGCAGGCTGAATTCCATGCGGTCGAACCAGCGCTCGTCGGAACAGACGAAATCCTCGCGAGGCCCGTGTTGCTCGCACTGCTTGCGGAAATAGACGCGGCCATCGCGAGCCACGATTTTTGCCGGCACGACGCTCAGGCAATCCGGACACAGGCTTTGCGTCGTGCCCAGAAACCGATAGTCGCGCAGCGGCAGGAGCGGCATCGTGTTATCCCTGTTTTTCCCAATTCGAATTCGCGGTTCAGCCAGTCAACCCGCGCTCACGTCGCGCTTCCAGCGATGGCGAATCCATTTCCACAGGGCGAACACCACGCCTCCGGTCACCGCCACCGACGCCAGAATCGCGATCGGAATTGCCTTTTCGGTGCCTGCACCCAGGCAGACCGCGCAGAACGAGCCGACCGACGCGACGAGGACGACGATCAGGACAACGACGCTCGTCCCCAGCGACCCCAGGAACAGCAGAACCTTGCGCTGGGCTGGAACCGGTCCTCCCTGCCGCGAACGATGACTCACAACCATCGCCGTCCGCACCAGCGCCGGCATGGCGACGATCGACAGCAGGATCCACAATCCGGGCGCGATGAGCAACACCCCGAGCCCCACGATCGCCAGCGCGCCCCACAGCGCCACCGAGGCCGCGGTGAATTGACCGGTGGTGGCCTGAGCGTTCGAAACGCCGCGAGACGACGACGGTACCGTCCCTGCGGCTTGCGGTGCGGCCGGAGATTCCGTCGCAGGAGGCGAGCTCCGCACGCCGGGTAACTCCCGCTCGCAGAGCCAGCAATGGGTTGCGTCGTACGGGTTGTCGGCCCCGCACTGACAGAAGACAAAATCGTGTTCCGATCCGCTCATTCGCCGGCCCCCCGCTGAAGGAAGCGCAGCAGGTCGTCTGCCAGGCGCCGCGCGTGGCGGGCCCATTGCCCGACGACCACTCCCGACAGCACGAGGGCCGCCAGGATCATCAACTGCTGGTAACGCGGCACGACCGGGAGCGCGTTTTCGAGCAGCAGGCCGCGCGGCCAGCGCGCCGCTCCCAGGACCGCCAGGTAACCCGCGAGGCACCCTGCTGTCGCGGCGCGGATCAGCGTGAGGTTCAATCGCAGGCCCGACATCATGATGATCAAAAAATACCCGGCGACCAGCGGACTGGCGGCCCCGGAGCTCAACAGCAGCATGGCTGTCAGCAGCAGCGTATCGAGACCGGTCGACGCCGCCGGCAGCCATCGTGGAAAGACCCGCTCTCTCAGCAGCGAATGGACCAGCAGCGCTCCGGCCATCCAGGCGACGGCGATCGCCGTGACGGCAACGTGCAGCTTTTCGCTGAGTGCGTCGTTTCCGCCCAGGTGCAGGAACCAGAGCCAGTTCTGCGAACTGCCGGCGGAGTACTGGTTGACCAGGTGAATGAGATAGAACGAGCCGACGGCGATGATTCGCAGCGTGTTGACCCGAATTTCGGCCTCATATTGCCGCCAGCGCCGCGCGACGTTCCAGGCGTCGTTGACGTCCGTCGGGGCTGACGATTGTCGTGCCGGCTCAATGGTGTTCATGCTTGGCCCGCCTGGTCCGCGATCAACCCACTCCCGCCTGTGTCCCAGATGTGTCCGTAGGCTATCCGTCCGGCGATGGCGATTCAACCGTCACACTCGTGATCCCGGGAAGCGGCGCCGACCGACCGCTTCCTGGCGGGCGCGGCTCTGCATTGGTCGCAGGTCCGGCCGCGGGCAGTATAGAATGCACCCCGTCGCGTTCGCGCGATGGCATGCCGCTGTGACCTAAACACCCGCGCAACGCTGGGCGCCCTGGATGTCTGTTCCCCTCGAACAATTCGTCAAACAGCTCGAAGACAGTGGGATCCTCGCCGGCGAGACCCTGCGGGACTTTCTGCCTCCGAAGAGCGACCCCCAAGATGCCGAAGGGTTGCTGCGGGATCTGCTCAAACATGAAAAGCTGACCAGGTTCCAGGCCGAGCAGGTCTGGCAGGGACAAGGGAAGTCGCTCGTTCTCGATAATTACCTGCTGCTCGAAAAAATCGGCGAAGGGGGAATGGGCATTGTTTTCAAGGCCCGTCACCACCGCATCAATCGCGTCGTGGCGATCAAGGTCCTGCCCGCCAACGTCATGACGACGCCGGCAATTGTCGCCCGCTTCGAGCGCGAGGTACAGGCCGTGGCCCGCATCAGCCATCCCAACATCGTCGCCGCCTTCGACGCCGGGAATGCCGGGGGGGTGCACTTTCTAGTCATGGAGTACGTCGCGGGAAGCGACCTGGCGGCCACGGTCAAAAAGAACGGGCCGTTGCCGGTTGAGACGGCGTTGAACTACATCCTGCAAACGGCACGCGGACTGGAATCTGCTCACCGGCACGGGATCGTGCATCGCGACATCAAACCGGCCAACCTGCTGCTGGACAATGCGGGAACCGTCAAGATCCTGGACATGGGGCTGGCCCGGTTGAGCGCGGAGGGCGAGTCGGGGCAACCGGCCGATTTGACGAACACCGGCAACGTGATGGGGACGGTCGATTACATGTCGCCCGAGCAGGCCCTGGATACGAAATCAGCCGACGCGCGGGCCGACATCTACAGCCTGGGCTGCACGCTGTTCTACCTGC
>JACQFH010000358.1 GCA_016200145.1 Planctomycetia bacterium
CGTACTCCAGAATCTGCGGATACGGACCTTCATCCCAGCACCGCGTAAATACTCCCTGCAGGTCGAGCGTTACATCCGGGTCGTCTGCTGAGAGGGGGATAAGCACATTTGGAAGTCGGCGCTGCAATGGGACGGCGTAAATCTCCTGCCTCGGAGGCCAATGACGAGTGACCGCCACCAGATAGTGCCAGGGCCGCAGGCTTTCGACTTTCTCGCGTGCGACTCGAACTGTCGGATTTCCCTGCCGCAAGAGATCAATTTCGACGAGGTTCGTGCCCGCATTCCAGAACTCGTCGCGCTTCTGGGCGTACGACATCTGTCCTCGGCCGGGAATCTTGTTGTCAGGGCTGAGGACTTCAATGGCGGTAACGACTCGATTTCCTGCAGCCGGTTCGACAATCTGGATCAACGGTTGGCGGACTTCTTCGCGCCACAACTCAAAAATCGCCGGATTGTCGGCCTCAAGAACCGCGACACCGGGCTTCGCTGCAGCACTTGGGCGGTTCGCCTGAACGACGGAAATGTCGGGGCGAATCGGGCGATCGGCCTCTACGACATATAACCGGTCCTGTGTCAACGCAACATATCGTGGCAGCAAGAGCGGTTTGAGCGCTGCGCAAAGATACGTGATAAAACGGTCGTGGAAATCGGGCCAGATTTCCGACCGTTCGATGTAGGGGTCCATTCCTGGAAAGGGACTCGGCATGGATGGCCTTTGACGACTCAAGATGACCGACGCAACACAATCTTATTCTACATACACAAACTCATTCAGACACAAGAGCACCTGGCAGAAATCGGCGAGGGCTTTTTCGCGAGGATCGGGCTGGCCCGCCGACTGATACGAGGCGGCCTGCGAAGTCACAAATGCCAGGCCGTCGGCGAGCTCTTCATCCGCTGGCTGGCGGGCAACGGCAGTTGTGTAAGCCAGTCGGATCGTACCAGCGAGGTCGGTCGAAGCGTCGGGCGCGACGCGCTTCGCCAGGGACTTCGCGTATTGGCGGGAATTGGCGTTGTTGAGCAGCAGCAGCGCCTGGGGGGCGACGGTTGTCGTGGGGCGCTCGCCGATGCTCGACAGCGCGTCGGGCGCGTCGAACGTCTGCATCATGGCCACCAGCTTGCTCCGCTTGACGGTGAAATAAATGCTCCGCCGTCGGGTCGACTCATCGAGCGTTCCGGGGCCCAGCATCTTCGCATCGAGCAGGCCGCTCACGGCCAGCAGGCTGTCGCGGATGACCTCGGCTTCCAGACGGCGCGGCGGGCTGCGCCACAGCCAGCGGTTGTCGCGGTCGATCGCCGCGCTCGCCTCGTCGTATCGCGACGATTGCCTGTAGACGCTGCTCGTCATGATCAGCTTGTGCAGCTCTTTGAGCTTCCAGCCGCGGCGAATCAGCTCAGCAGCCAGCCAGTCGAGCAGCTCGGGGTGCGTGGGGAGCGCGCCGCGCAAACCGAAATCGTTGGGCGTCGCCACGATTCCGCGACCCAGGTGATGCTGCCACAGACGATTGACGATCACCCGCGCCAGAAGTCTGCCCGCCCCGTGATCGGTATCGGTCATCCACTCGGCCAGGGCGCGCCGGCGGTACGATGTGCGCCAGTCCTTAGGTGGAGTCGCCTGCCAGCGCTGCGCTGCGCCGTCGGCGGGCATCAGGACCTGCAGGAATCCCTGCGAGGCAACGGTGTCTTTGAGATTCGTGTCGCCGCGCCGCAGGAAGTGAGTCTGCTCGAGAAAGTCGCCTCCCTGAGTGTTCAGCCGCACGGCCGGCAAGCCTTCGCTGGAGATCATCGCCTTGGCCAGGCTCGGCCTGGGAGCCGTCGCCAGATGCGCACCCGACGCCTCATTCAGCTTCTGCCAGTCGGCATCGGATGTGGCATACCATTTCAAAATGGCGGCCTGCTGCTCGGGTGTGCGCTGGCCCGCCTCGATCGCCAGGAATTCGAGAATCGGCTGCGGAATCGCGGGCGCCGCCAGTTCCGACGGCTGTTTCGACGTCGAAACGGCCAGGCGCGTCCGGCCGAAATTGTGCTGGTCATTTCCCTTGAACACGAGCGTGAAGGTGAGGACCGACCCTTCGGCGAATCCGGCGGGCGAATCCAGTTCGAACGCGGCCGCGTGGCTCTTTCCGAACTGGGGATCGACCGCCCAGCCCGATTTTTCGTCGCCGTCGATGGCCGCGGCAATGGGGAGGTTTTTCTGTTCAAAGGTGGCGCGGGGGTTCTTGAGGGTGAGTTTGATGGGAGTTGCGGCGGGCGCTTTGTCGGGGGCTGCACCGGCGGACTGACGTCCGCCGCTCGCTGGAGCTGGTGCAGGGGCAATCGTCACGCGGAAATCGGTGAGATCGAAATTGCTGTTGGGGGAGCGGCCGGGGCCGCCCTTAGCGAGCGATGGATCGGCCAGCGCCTCGATCCGAATACTCGTGATGCCTGTCAGGCTGGTGGGAACGACAAACGTGTAGGTGTCGAACTTCGGATTGGTTCCGCTTGCGAGAAACGACCCGTCGGGCAATTTGGTGAGCGTCGCACCCCCTTCCGACTTCGCCGATTGTGGGTCGAGCACAATCCACGGAAAATTCCCGGCGGCGCCGCGGCCATCTTTCTCCCACGCGGCAAGCCGGCCCGGGAGTTGCTCGGTGGTAAACTTCGCCAGCGCGGCTTCGTACGGTGCATGTTCTGCATCGAACTTTTCTTTTGCCTTCCGATAGCCCTCGGGGTCGAGATCAAGATCGACCTCGCTCCGCACCGTCGTCGTAAACGTCGACAGCAGCCGGTAGTAATCGGCCTGCGGGATCGGGTCGTACTTGTGATCGTGGCAGCGGGCGCAGCCGATCGACAGGCCGAGCATCCCCGAACCGATCGTCGAGAGCATGTCGTCCATTTCGTCATACCGGTGCTTCTCGACCTCGTTCTTCGTGATCTGCGTGCTGTGGACGCCGGCGGCCAGAAATCCGGTTGCCATCAGCGCCAGATTGTCATTCGGCGCGAATTCGTCCCCGGCGATCTGCCATTTGACGAACTTATCGTACGGCAGGTCCTGGTTCAGCGCCTGGATCACGAAATCGCGAAAGAAGTATGCGGTGGGCCGGTCGGTATCGTGCTCGAAGCCGTGGCTTTCGGCATACCGCGAGATGTCGAGCCAGTGCCGCGCCCAGCGCTCGCCGTATTGCGGGCTCGCCAGCAACCGATCGATCACATTGCCCCAGGCGTCGGACGAATTGTCGTTCAGGAACTCGGCAATTGCTTCCGGGGGCGGCGGCAGGCCGACGAGGTCGAAATACGCCCGGCGGATGAGCTGTGTCTTCTCGGCCGGCGCGCTCAGTGCGAGGCCATTGGCTTCGAGTTTCTCAAGGACGAAACGATCAATCGGCGTGCGGACACGGGCTTCACCCCGAACCTGTGGCGGAGAGGCGTTTGCCAGCGGCCGAAACGCCCAGAAATTGCGTGCCTCGGCGGGAACGGCCGTTTTCGTCCAGGCCGGCGGCTGGTCTTCATCGCCACGGACCGCGGCAACGAGACAGGCGACCAGCGCCAGGAAAACCCCGGCGATTGCCGGCAACCTTCCACCCCGGCAATGCCAGGCACGGAATGCATTCATGAGCACTTCTTCCCGGAGACGACTTCCCAGTGAGCCAGGCGAATCTCGAACGGCGCGGGTTTGCCCGCACATTCAGCATAAGGCCGGCTGCAAGTCCCGTTCAAGGCTGAAGAACTTCGCGAGCCAGGGACGTAAGTCCCTTGGGTGCTTCCGCCTGACAATGCCAAACTGGCGGCACGCTTCGAGAATCCAGCCGGCTCGCTGTATTCGAGCTCCAGGCCCGAACTCTGGCGAGTTCGGCTGCGTGACAGATCGGCGGCCTGGGGGTTGGAGTAGCCCGACGCGTTAGCGAGGGTGGGCGGCGGGTTCCCTTGCTGACGCGGCGGGCTGCCTCCACGCGGCCTACGGCGTCGAATTCCTGCGATCGCCGCCTCAGCCGGCTTCGGCGTGGGTCTGATGCTGGTTGAGCTTGTTGTAGAGCGTCTTGAGGGCGATGCCCAGCTCGATCGCCGTGCGGGGTTTGTCCCCCGAGTTCTTTTCCAGCGTCTGCAGGATGACTTCCATTTCGATTTCGCGGAGCGTTTTGGGGCGCTCGGCTTCGGTGGCGTCTCCGTGCACGCGCAGCTTGCGCGGCCGTTGCGTAACGCTGGTGGGCAGGTCTTCGACGGCCAGCGACTGGCCGTCGGAAAGAATCACGGCGTGCTCGAGGGCGTTGGCCAATTCGCGCACGTTGCCGCTCCAGTCGTGCTGCTTGAGCACGGCGATCACCGAATCGGGAAGGAACCCTTCGGGAACCCGCGCGCGCCGCAGATGGCGGGCGATCAGCGTGCGGGCCAGGTCGGCGATGTCTTCGCGGCGTTCGCGCAGGGGAGGCAGCGGCACCTCGAAGGTGTTGACGCGGAAGAACAGGTCTTCGCGGAA
>JACQFH010000359.1 GCA_016200145.1 Planctomycetia bacterium
CGAACTCGCCAGAGTTCGGGGAGTTAGGATCGGAGGCGGAGTCGCAACTTCCCGAAGTCTGGCGACTTCGGCTACAGAAGGCGATTTCGGCTACGTGGGGCTCTATGCAGACGCGAACCATGACCAGCGAACAGACGGCGGCCCGGCGCGGATCGATCGCGCCGGCCATCGTCGCGGCGCTGGCCGTGGCGATGGGAGCGGTTGCCCTGGCGCTCGATCGGGCCTGGATCGACACGGCCCAGGTCGAGCTGTCGCGCGCTACCGAAGCAGCAGCACTGGCTGCCGCTCGCGAGCTGGCCACAGACGACGTGCTGCGTCCCAATTCGCAAGTGGAAACGCGCGTGACTCAGGCCCGCCGGGCTGCCGAAGAAGTCGCCGCGCTAAACACTGTCGTCGGCAAGCCGGTTGCCATCGCCGACGGCGACGTCACGTTTGGAAAATACGTCTACAGCCGCTCGAGCGGCGCGAATGTGTTTCTCGAGACCGAGCGCGATCCGCAGTCGGTCGTCGTCGCGGGGCGATTCGAGCGCAGCCGCTCGAACCCCATTGCGCTCGCGGCGCGGGGATTCGGCGGCGGTCGGACGGCCGACCTGGCGCGCCTCTCGGTCGCCACGCTCGATAACCGGCTGCTGGGCGTCCGGGCGGGACACAATCTCCCCGTGCCGGCGCTTCCGTTGGCGATTCTCGACGGCGATCCGCAGGGAGCGCGCAGCGACACCTGGCAGACGCAGATCGCGGGCCGGAAAGGGAGCGATGCCTTCGGATACGACAGCGATTCCAACGCCGTGACGTCCGGGCCCGACGGGATTCCCGAGATGCAACTCGTGACGAGCGTGCCCGGCAGCGCCCCAACCGGCATTTCGCCCAATGTTTGCCTTGTCGATTTCTCCGACCGCTACGACGCCGAACACGTGTCGAAAATGATCGCCCACGGCTGGTCACATGCGGACCTGGCGCCCTCGCAGTCGAAAATCATGCTGGACAGCATGCCGAAAGATTTCACGGCGTCGTTTGCGCCCGGCGATCGCGAATATGCCGCGCTGCAACCGCTGGTGGGGGAATGCCGCATTTGCCTTTTGTACCGTGTCTCGACCCCGGCAGGCTCGACGGCGACGACGCCGGCGGTCTCGCTCACGGGACTGGTTGCAGGCCGCATCATGTCGCTGGTCCGCTCCCCGGGCCAGCCGCTGCGCATCGTGTTTCAGCCCGCTGTGATCGTGACGCGGGCGGCCGAAACGGCCGAGCCGGGGGCTGACCACAACACCCCGGCCGGCCCGAATCCGTACATCTTCAAATTGACCCTCACGCAGTAGACCAGTACCGCAAGCACCCCGAGACGACCCATGGTTTCTCAGATCGAACGACCCCGCAGCGCTCCGGCCGGCCGGCAGGAGTTTCAACAGCTCAAAACGCAGTTGCACCGGCAGATGGTCGATTCCATCGACATCTCGAAGGCCGGCCAACTCGACGCCGAAGAACTCAGGCAACACCTGCGCGCCCTGGCGGCACACCTGTGCTCGCTCGAGCCGGTGTCGCTCCCGCACGGCGAGCGCGAGGGCATGGTGCAGGAGATCATGGACGAGATCTTCGCCTTCGGCCCGCTGCAGCCCCTGATGAACGACCCGATGGTGAGCGACGTGCTGGTGAACGGATACAAAAACGTCTACGTCGAACGCGACGGCCACTTGCAGTCGACCGACGTCAAATTCGCCAACGACGACCATCTGCTCAGGTTCATCCAGCGGCTGGTGGGGCGGGCCGGGCGGCGCATCGACGAAGTCTCGCCGATGGTCGACGCAAAGCTCGCAGACGGCTCGCGCCTCAATGCCGTCATTCCGCCGCTGGCCCTGCGCGGGCCGACGCTGTCGATTCGCCGATTCAAAACCAAAGTGCTGCTGTTCGAAGACATGGTGAGGACGGAAAGCCTGGCCCCCGACATGGCCGATTTTCTGATCGCGGCCGTGCGGGCCAGGCTGAACATCGTGCTCTCGGGGGGCACCGGCGCCGGCAAGACGACGATGCTCAATAACCTCAGCCGTTTCATCCCGACGAGCGAGCGCGTGGTGACGATCGAGCAGACGGCCGAACTGCAGTTGCAGCAGCCCGACGTCGTCTCGCTGGAAATGCGGCCGCCGAACATCGAGGGTAAGGGGGAAATCTCGCAGCGCGACCTGTTGCGGAACAGCCTGCGAATGCGTCCCGACCGGATCATCGTCGGCGAGGCCCGCGGCGGCGAAGTTCTCGAAATGCTGCAGGCCATGAACACCGGCCACGACGGGTCGATGAGCACGCTGCACGCCAACGACACCCGCGACGCGCTGCACCGCCTGGAAATGATGATCGCCTTGTCGGAAGTCGACCTGCCGATCGCCATCGCGAAGCAGTACATCGCCTCGGCGATTCAGATCTTCGTGCACATCACGCGCCTGGGGACCGGCGAGCGCAAAGTGATCCGCGTCTCGGAACTCGTGGGTTATCGCGACGGGGCCTACGTGCTGGAAGACATTTTCTCGTACCGGATGCTCGGCGTAGGAAGCGACGGCAAGGCCGCGGGGGCGTTTTACGCGACCGGCTACCGGCCCGTGATTCTGGGGCGGATGGCCGCCGCTGGCCAAAACGTGCCCGACGAGTTGTTCGAACCGCGCGAACTGGAACTGCGGCCGGAATACTCGGCGGAATAGTGGAGACGATTAAGGAACGACCCCATGGCAAGAACCAGAGCCTTGAAACAGCCGGCTGTGGCCGCCGCCCCCAACGTGGCTCCGGCGTATGCGGCGATCCTGCGCAGCGACGAGCTGTTTGGCACGGGGCAGGGAAAAGGTCTCGAAGACCGGCTGAACAGCGCGTTCGACATGCTGCTGATCCGTTCGGGATTGGGGGTCGCGCCGTCGCTGTTTCTGATGCTGTCGGCCTTCACGGCGCTCACGCTGGGCGGAATTCTGTTCGTCGCGCAGGAAAACGTGCTGACGACCACACTGGGAATCATCATCGGAGGCGCGGCGCCGGTCATCTGGGCCGTGCTGGCCCAGAGCCGGCGCGTCCAGAAGATGCTGCAGCAGTTGCCCGACATGGTGGACGAACTGGCCCGGGCTGCGCGCACCGGCCGCAGCGTCGAGCAGTGCTTCATGCTGGTGGCCCACGATACGCCGGCGCCGCTGGGGGACGAGCTGAAACGGTGTGCCGGCCGGCTCGACCTGGGTATCGGGATGCACGGCGCCCTGACTGAGCTGCCCGTGCGCACCGGCATCGTCAGCATGAAAATCCTGGTCATGGCGCTGTCGGTTCATGCGCAATCGGGGGGCGATCTGATCGGCGTTCTCGAGCGTCTCTCGCGCACGATTCGCGGGCGCATCTCCTACCTGGCGCGCTTGCGGGCGTCGACGGCGGCCAGCCGCGCGACCACGATTCTGATGCTGGTCATTCCGCCCCTCGTGCTGGGCTTTTTCGTGCTCCGCGACCCCACGTATTTCACGAGGCTGATGGCTGTGAAGTGGGGCCGCATCATGACGATGATCGCGGCGGTTCTCGACATGATCGGTGTGGTGTGGGTGCTGAGAATTCTGAAGAGTAATCAACAGTCCTAGGCGCGCCGCAGAGAGCGAGACCTGTCATGGCCACACCGGAATTTTCCGTACTCGACTGGAACAAGAAGTCGGTGGCGCCGCCGCTGCCCCCGGTGCATCCCGAGCAGACGGGGCTGGCCGACACGAACGATTACGTGTTTGGCCCGCTCACGCCGGTGCTGGCGGCCATGCTGCCCGATTCCGAGACCCGCCAAGACGAGTCCCGCAAAGAGCTGCACGCCGCCGGGTACTACCAGCCGCACGCACCCAGCAACCTGGCCGCAATCCGCTATCTATGCATCATCGTGCCGCTGGTGCTGCTGGGGCTGCTGCTTCTGGTGACGCCCAGGGCGCTCGAACGCACGATCCTGATTTCGATGCTGATTGTGCCGGCGGTCGGCTGGGCGTTGCCGCGGCTTGTGCTGAAGCGCCGCGCCGCCGAGCGGACGCGTCGCGTCGAAGCCGGAATTCCCGACATGCTTGATATGCTGAACATGTGCGTCAGCCAGGGCATGACGCTGCCGGTGGCCTTCACGCGCATCGCCCGCGACCTGGGCGAGACGCACCCCGACCTGCAGACCGAGCTGAAGATCGTCAGCGAACAGGCGGAGCTCGGCTCGCTCGATCAGGCGCTGGGCAACTTTCGGCGCCGCATCGACGTGCCCGAAGTGCATTCGTTCACGACGCTGCTGATGCAGACCGAACGCATGGGGACGAGCGTGGCGACGGCGCTCTCGGACTACAGCGAAAACATTCGCGAAGGGCTCAAGCAACGGGCCGAGGAAAAGGGCAATCGCGCGGCGTTCACCTTGCTGTTCCCCACCGTGCTGTGCCTGATGCCGGCCGTATTCCTGATTCTGATGGGGCCGGCGGTGCTCGAATTCTCGAACTTCATCGGCCGCGACGACAGTACGATGCAGCGCGCCCGACAGATTATTCAGCGCACGGGCCAGAACAACCGGCAGGCGCCGTAACGGAAGTGCGGAGTTCGGAATTCGGAATTCGGAATTCGGAATTCGGA
>JACQFH010000360.1 GCA_016200145.1 Planctomycetia bacterium
AAAGACTGGCCCGACCTGGTCAAATCGGGCGTGCAGATCATTACGCCGAACCCCAAGACGTCGGGCAACGGCAAGCTGAGCTTCCTGGGCGCCTGGGGAAGCGTCACGCAGCGCGGCGGGTCCGAAGACGAGGCCCGCAAGTTCGTATCAGAAATCTACCGGCACGTCCCGGTGCTCGACACAGGGGCGCGCGCTTCCACGACCACGTTCGCCCAGAAAGGGCAGGGGGACGTACACCTCACGTGGGAGAACGAAGCGCACCTCGAAGTGCGCGAATCGCAGGGAGAGCTGGAGCTGATCTATCCGACGATCAGCATCCGGGCGGAACCTCACGTGGCCGTCGTCGACGCCAACGTCGATCGCAAGGGGACGCGCGAGGCAGCCGAGGAATATCTGAAGTTTCTGTACACCGATGCCGCGCAGGAGACGATCGCAGCCAACTTCTACCGGCCGACGAACTCTGCCGTCCTGGCGCGTCACAAAGGTGTGTTTCGTGACATCGAGCTGTTTCCGATCACCGCGATCGTTTCCGATTTCGACGAGGCGCAAAAGAAGTTCTTCGCCGAAGGGGCAATCTTCGACAGCATCTACCAGCCCGCGGCGGGCAGTCAGTGAAGCGGCTCGGATCCTCGGAGGAGAGCGCAGCAGGGATCGACATGATGAAACCAGAAAATCTCGGCAAATTTGACTCGAGGAAAAAGGAATCGCCCGGCGCGGCTGGCGCAACTCCGGCCGCGCGCGATGCGGCGCCGATCACAAATGAATTCGCCGACCTGTTCTCGCTGCTACCGGACGCCCGGCCGGGGGACGTCGATACGGTTGTCGCGAACATCCGTGAAGACCTGCCGACCGTCCACTTGCCGGAGGCCAGTCTCGACGACATCAAGCTGCAGAATGACGCACCGGTCATTCGCCAGCCAGCCCCGCCTGTTTCACGTCCCGTGCCGCCAAAGCCGGAACGCGATTCCGAAGACAAAACAGCACATCCCCCAGAGGCGGTCACCAGAGACCTTTTCGGGGAGTTCGCGGCCAGCGCCGAAGACCCCTTCGGCGAATCCCGGTTCGCGAAAGCATATCGCCAGCCCATCCCTTCGATTTCGCGGGAAAGGGCCGCCGTCTCCAAATACGCAAGTCGTGTTCCACCGGTTCCGACACCGGTTGAAGAACCAGAGCTGCCGTCTCTCGCGGAGCAGATTCTGGAACACCTCGAGCAATCGAATGTCGCCGCGGTGAGCCGCCTGCGGATCGAAGTGAAAAACGGCGACGTCGTTGTGGCCGGCGAAGTCCCCTCGTCTCACGAACGGAATCTGGTCGCCCATTACTGCCGGCAGCATCCGCAGGTCAGAAATTTCATCGACCAGATGGTCGTCGCGCGCAAGGCCAAGGCGGCCAGACCGGCCAACTCGGCGACTCCGGCTCCAAGGGTCCGGGCCGTGCGGCATCGCCGGCAGCTTCGACTGCCGTTCAGCGCCAGGCAGATCGGTGCGGCCGCGGGGCTGTTGCTGATGGCCTGGACGGCGTACTCGTACGCGACGCGCGACGGGTCGCAGGTTCCCGTCTACGCGGTGACAGGAAAGGTCATTGTCGACGGCAAGCCCGCGGCGGGGGCCGCCGTGCGGCTGCACCCGGCCGATCGCTCGATGACGCTGCAACCTAAAGGGCTCGTCGGTGCCGACGGTGTCTTTACGCTGACGACCTACCTGCCTGCGGACGGCGCGCCGGCCGGAGACTACAAACTCACAGTGGAATGGCGGCAGCCGGTCGATGACGGCTCGGGCGAATTCATCCTGGGACCGAACGTGCTGCCCGAATCATACGCCGCGCCGGCCGAAACGCCGGTTCGCGTCTCCGTCACTTGCAAGACTGAAATCCCTCCCATCGAAATCAAACCCTGACTGGAATTCGGAGCGACCATAGATCACGCGTCAGATTCAGGAATTCAGTTTCTTCAGAAAGGAAGTCCGTCATGCGTCGAGTGTCTCTTCACAGGATCGATTCAGGAAGAATCGCAGCCAGGCAGGCCGTTCCCGTCGCTCCCCGCGCCGGTTTCACGTTGATTGAGCTTTTGGTCGTCATCGCCATCATCGCCGTGCTGGCCGCGCTCATCTTGCCGGCCGTGCAGTCGGCCCGCGAAGCCGCACGCCGCACGCAATGCCAGAACAATCTCAAGCAACTCGGAATCGGCCTGCACAATCACGTCGACGCGAAAAAGGTCTTTCCGTCGAGCACGCGGCCGGCCGCAGCGAGCACCGTGCGGGTCGGGTCGCTGGTGTACCTGCTCCCGTACATCGACCGCGCCCCGCTGTGGGACAAATACGACTTCACAGTCAACTGGTCGCATGCGAACAACCTGCCCGTGACGTCCACGGGGATTTCGATCTTCGAATGTCCCTCGTCGCCAAATCCCGAGCGGCTCGACTACGATCCGGGTCCGCCCGCCGTCTACAACGTCGTGGCGATTTCCGACTACGGCGTCACGCTCGGTCTCGACGTTCGCCTCAGCAACTTGCTGGGTTATCCGACGCCGCCAGCGAACTTCAAATACTCTTCGCCAGGTAACGCCTACGAGGGGATCATGCCTAAGAACTCTCAGAACGGAATTGCTGCGATCACCGACGGCCTCTCGCAGACGATTGCCATCACCGAATCGGCCGGGCGACCCTTCGTCTATCGGAACGGCAAGCAGGTCTCAACCGACGCCGAAACCACCGCCCGCGTGAACGGGGGCGGCTGGGCTCGCGCGGCGACCGACGTGCTGTTCGCCGGTTCCGATGCGACAGGCGTGACGATTCCCGGTACGTCCCTCGACCGCACGAACGGAGACAACGTCATCCCCGGTGGTTACCCCAACACGCAGTACGGCACGGAAGGCACGTCGCAGCCATATTCGTTCCATACGGCTGGACTCAACACGCTGTTCGGAGACGGATCGGTGCACTTCATCAATCAGAGCATCAACACGACGATCTTTGCCGCGCTGATCACGCGAAATCAGAAGGAGACGATTTCGGACGGGGCGTTTTAGCGGATCGAGGCGGAGCCTCGAAGGCAGTGCGATCCCAGGCAGAGCCTGGGATCGAGAATGCACGATATCGGACGGAGCGATAGTGCGAGTGCTCGAATGAAAGTTTCCGCAAAAGCCGAGTATGCGTGCCTGGCGGTGCTTGACCTGGCTTCGCGCCGCGACCTGCGCGAGCCAGTTCAAGTGGCCGAGCTCGCCGAGCGAAATAGAATTCCCGAACGATTCCTGGTGCAGATCCTGCTGCAACTGAAGGGGGCGGGATTTGTGCAGAGCGTGCGCGGCGCGGCCGGGGGATACCACCTGTCGGTCGATCCCCGGGAGCTGAACCTGCTCGACCTGGTCAGGCTGTTCGACGGGCCCAGCGTTCCGGGACAGGCCGACGACATGCACGAGAAAAGCGTGGGCCGCCAGGTCCTGCACGCCGTCTGGTGCGAAGTCACCGAGAAAGAAGAAGACCTGCTGCGGCAGGCGATCGTCTCTCGCCTGGCCGAGGCCGCCAGCCGCCAGGACGCCAGCATGTTCTACATCTGAACGCCGGATCTTCTGGCGCCGAGCGTGCAGACTGCCGACGTTAGAAGATAACCCTGCGGCCAACTCCTGCCCCCACTGCGGCCGCCGAGGATTAACCGCTTAAGAGCGCGCCCGCATCCGCGCCGTCGTACAACGTTCGCACCAGTAATTAGCGCCGCGAACTGAATAACCGCCAGACGCCAATGCGATGACGGTGCCGCAGTCGGCGCATTTTGTCGGCTCGTAGGTCGGGGGGGTTGACAAAACTTCAAAGTTGTACTCATTCGTGCCGTAGTACACGTACATTTCGGTTTCGAAGGAGTCACGACACTTGGGGCAGTCCTTCCAATCGCCGGCGTGCCCCTCGTTGAAATGGTAGCCGCAAAGCGTTTGACGTCGGTGATTTCGGCTGCAGCTATTCCGAGCGTACGAGAACAACACGTATTTGTGTTCGTCGTCGCAAATCCATTTTCCACAGCATTCCGTTCTGGTCAGATTTTTGGTCTCTCCGCATAGACCGCAGCGTGTAGCGGGAGTTGCCCTTGATCGCCTGGCGACCTGTGGTTTGGACGTCTTGCTGGATTTCTTCCTGGCCATCGCGGCACCCTGGATTCCATCAACACCGTAGACTAGCCATCAGCGCCCCACTACCGTTCCGTATTCGAAGGTCGCCCGGCACGTTGCCGACGCTGGCAGCGTCGGGCACAGTACCCGTGCATGCTCTTCACCCTGTCTGTATAATGCCCTGACACGGAATTCAAGTCCTCCCAGGATTGCCAGACTGAGGGAGACTCGCTGATGGTCAAGGTGCTGTTTTCTGCGCTTGCGGCGCTGGCCGTGTTTGTGCCCCTGGCCCGTTCCGCCTCCGATGATTCTGCCGTCGATTTCTTCGAGAAGAAAATCCGGCCGGTACTCGCGAACAATTGCTACAACTGCCACTCGGCGAACAACAACTCGATGGGGGGCTTGCGGGTCGACGACCGCAACGGGCTGGTCCAGGGGGGGGGCGCGGTCCGGCCGTCGTTCCGGGCGACGCCGAGAACAGCCGGCTGATTCAGGCCGTTCGTCAGACCGACGACGAGCTGAAGATGCCGCCCAAGAAAAAACTCACGGACGAAGAGATCGCCGATCTCACCAAATGGATCGCCGACGGCGCCGCCTGGCCGGAAGTCAAATTGCTGTCGACGGTCGGCAAGTCGGCCGAAGAATACGAAAAGCTGCGCAAGGAACACTGGGCCTGGCAGCCCCTGCGTGCCGCGCAGCCTCCCCAGGTGCGCGACGCCTCGTGGCCGCGCGACGACCTCGACAGGTTCATCCTGGCCCGGCTCGAACAACAGAATCTCGCGCCGGTCGCCGACGCCCGGCGCTTGATATTCATCCGCCGCGTCACGTTCGACCTCACCGGCCTGCCACCGACTCCTGAGGAAATCGACGCATTCGTCGAAGACGAATCGGTCGACGCGTTCGAGAAGCTGGTCGACCGGCTGCTGGCCTCGCCGGCGTTCGGCGAGCGCTGGGGGCGGCACTGGCTCGACGTGGCCCGCTACGGCGAATCGACCGGATCGGCGCGAAACCTGCCGATGCCCCATGCCTGGCGCTATCGCGATTACGTGATCGACGCGTTCCATAACGACAAGCCCTACGACCAGTTCGTTCGCGAACAGATCGCGGGTGACCTGCTGCCCGCCAACTCGCCCCGTGAAAAGGCCGAGCAACTCGTCGCCACGGGGTTCCTGGCGCTGGGGGTCAAAGACGTCAACCAGCGGTTCAAAGTCCGGTACATCATGGACAACGTCGACGAGCAGATCGACACGGTGTCGCGGTCGATCCTGGCGGTGACGGCCAGTTGCGCCCGCTGCCACGATCACAAGTTCGATCCGGTCCCCACGACCGATTACTACGCGCTGGCGGGCATCTTCCGCAGCAGCGACCTGTGCGCCGGCCTGCGAAACAAAATGGGAGGCGGCGGGCTCGACTATTACGACTCGCAGCTTCTGATTTCGCTGGGCGACCAGCCGCCCGCACCGGAATCGGCCGAGAAGATCGAACTGGCCCGCAAAGAGCTGGCCGCCGCTGTTGCCGAGTTTCAGGCGCTCCGCAAGAGCCCGGAAGGAGACGTGAAGACCGAGGATGGACGCCCAAAGCGGATGGTGGCGAGATTGAAATCCGAAAAGCTCCGGGCCGACCTGCTGGCCCTCACCGACCCGGCCGTCCACGGCCCCGTCGCGTTCGGCGTGCGCGACGCAAAAGCCGTGGCCGATACTGAAATCCGCATTCGCGGCGAGGCCGAGAAGCTCGGGCCGGTCGTGCCACGCGGTTATCTCACACTGATTCAGGTCCCCGATCAGGCGCCGGTGAACCGGAAACAGAGCGGCCGACTTGAGCTGGCAAGCTGGCTCACCAGCGAACACAACCCCCTCACTCCACGCGTGATCGTCAATCGCATCTGGCAGCACCTGTTCGGGCACGGAATCGTTACCAGCGTCGATAATTTCGGAGTCACGGGGGACGTTCCATCACATCCCGAGCTGCTCGACCACCTGGCAGGACGATTCGTCCGTGAAGGCTGGCATGTCAAGAAGCTTGCGCGGTCGATCGTCTTGAGCCGGGCCTATCGGCTTGGTTCTGAAACGCCGGCGGCCAACGTGGCCGCCGATACGGGCAACCGCCTCGTGTGGCGGCACAGTCCGCGGCGGCTCGATGCCGAGGAAATCCGCGATGCCATGCTGGTCGTCAATGGCAAGCTGGTGCGCTCGCGGCCGGCCGGGTCGCTGGGCAAGGATTTCAAAGTGATCGAACTGCGAAACAACGGCCCCGAGGCGAAAAAGCTGGCCGACCAGGCCCGCGTCAGCCTCTATCGCAGCGTCTACCTGCCGTTGCTGCGGGGCCTCGCCCCGCGTTCGCTCGAAGTCTTTGATTTTGCGGAGCAGGGGATGGTGACCGGCAGCCGCGATACGACGACCGTCGCGCCCCAGGCGCTGTATCTGCTCAACGATACGTTCGTGCGGCAGCAGGCGCTGGCGCTCGCCGAGCGGCTGGCTTTACGAACCGATCTCGACGACG